>JANMQZ010000249.1:0-10737 GCA_031370755.1 Actinomycetes bacterium | reverse complement strand
TGGTCCACGCCGAGAACGGCGACGTCATCGACGTACTCGTCAAGCAGGCGCTGGCCGCGGGCAACACGGAGCCGCTCTACCACGCCTTGACAAGGCCCCCGGAGGCTGAGGGCGAGGCGACGAACCGCGCCATCCAGCTTGCGCACCTCGCGGGCGCGCCGCTCTACGTCGTCCATGTGACGTGCAAGGAAGCGGTCGAGCCGATCGCGCAAGCGCGGGACAAGGGCTGGGACGTGTGGGGCGAGACGTGCACGCAGTACTTCTTCAACTCGCTCGACGACATCGCCAAGCCGAACTTCGAGGGCGCGAAGTACGTGTACTCGCCTCCCGTGCGCGACAAGTCGAATTGGGACGTCCTCTGGAACGCGGTGCGCACCGACGTGCTCTCCGTGATCTCGACCGACCACTGCGCGTTCCTCTTCGACGGGCAGAAGACGCTCGGCAAGGATGACTTCTCGAAGATCCCGAACGGCGGGCCCGGCATCGAGAACCGGCTGCACATGATCCACGAGTTCGGCGTTCGCGAAGGCCGGATCTCACTGAACCGGATGGTCGAGCTGCTCGCGACGAACCCCGCGCGGCTGTTCGGGCTCTATCCGCGCAAGGGCACGATCGCGGTCGGCTCCGACGCAGACATCGTCGTCTTCGACCCGGAGAAGCAGGTGACGCTCTCCGTGAAGACGACCCATTCGAAATGCGACTACAACCTCTACGAGGGAACGTCGGTGACCGGCTCACCCGAGGTCGTGCTTCTGCGTGGGCAGGTGCTCGTCGAGAACGACGAGCTCGTCGCGTCGCCGGGGATCGGCCAGTTCGTGAAGCGTGCGAGGTTCGGCGAGGAGCTGAAGCGGGAGCATGTCGGCGCCCATTGATGCAACCAGGTTGCACTGCAACCTGGTTGCTGGTCTTCGCAAACCGATTCGCACGCCCCGTCGTACTCCAGGTATGCGCATCGTCCTGTTGGCACTGCCGCTCATCCTGACCGCGCTCCTCCTGCTCGCGGCCTGCGGCGGCAAGGGCGGCGGCGGCTACTAAGCCGCCGCCGCACCCACCACACCTACGAGGTCGTGGCCGCCTGCGCCGCGGCTTCCTTCGAGAAGAAGGGCCGCAGCACGTAGTAGAGGATCGCGGCGACGCCGAAGCCCGTGAGCCAGGAGATGTCGACCTGGTGCGTGTGCTTGGCGATGATGCCGTGCAGGGCCGGATTGAGGCCCCAGCCCCACGCCCAGCCGGCGACGACGCCCGCGAGCATGGCGATCACCGCTGCCCAGTTGACATCGCCGTAGATCGACTCCTTCGGTGACGCATAGAGGGCTGCGACGTCGATCTTGCCGCGCCGGAACACGAGGTAGTCGACGAGGATCACGCCCGCCCACGCCGAGATCCAGAGGACCACCGAGGCCAGCCACTGATCGAACTTGTTCGCCCAGTTGCTCGACTGGATGAACCAGATCAGCACGCCGGTTCCGGCGACCGACGCAACGAGGCTGACCTTCCAGCGTGCCACCTTGACGTCGAGCGAGAGCGCGGCCAGCGTCGCCGAGTAGAGGTTGAGAATGTTCGTCGCAACCGGCCCATGCATCACGAGGAACAGGATCGGAATTGAGAAGCTCCCGAACGCGGCGGACACTAGATCGGCCGGCCCGCCCTCGTTGCCGGCGCTCGCGATTGTCGCTCCGAGGAAGCCGAGCCAGACGGTCGGGATGAGGATCGCCGACGCCGTCGTCCAGAACACCTTCCTGTCGGAGACGCTGGGCTTGATGAAGCGCGTGTAGTCCGACGACCACGTCAGCCACGTGATGCCCCAGCCGACGCCGATCGCCGTGAGGAGCTGCGTGTAGGCGGTGAGCCTGTCTGCTCCGTGCGCGGTTGCGTGTGTCCAGACGACGTTCACCTTCGTCCACGCGAGGATGCTCATGACGAGCACGATCACCGCCGCGACCGGAACCGTGTACTTCTCGAACGACTGGATCAGGTAGAAGCCGATGACCGCGATCACGACCTGCACGGCCATGATCCCGATACCGACCGCGTACTTCGTCCCGGTGCCCGGGTGGTTGTAACCCAGGTGCTTGAGGATGCCGAGCACGAGGTCGAGCACGACCCAGGTGTTGACTCCGAGCCAGCCCATCGTCATCAGCAGCTGCGCGACAGCAGGCAGGTAGGCGCCGCGCCGGCCGAACGCCGCGCGCGAGAGCACCATCTGGTTGACGCCGGTGCGATGGCCCATGACGCAGAAGAGGCCGAAGAACGCGCAGCCGACGACGTTGCCGACGACGAGCACGAGGGTCGTCTCGACGAGGCTAAGACCGAGATAGATCCCGAGCGCTCCGAGGATCCAGTTGATCGGCGCGATGTTCGCGCCCGACCAGATCCAGAACTGCTGCCACGGAGTCGAGGTGCGATCCTCCGCGCGGATCGGCTCGATGCCGTGCACGTCGAGCTGGACGGCCTCCGCCAGCTCGTTTCTCCCCTGCTCCATCGATGCCCTCCTGTCGGACGCAAAACGGGACGTCAGGATTCTCTGCCTCGCGGAGGACGGATGGAAGGACCCGCGGGCTACTCGGGGTAGAGCCCCTCTTCGACCTCGACCGGCGTCAGCACGCGGCGCTCGGTCGTCGCGTCTTTCCGCGCCTTCTCCGCCACGTCGCGGCAGTACGCGAACTCGACGTCGCCCGCCTCGAGCGCGTGCTCGATCACCCGCCGGAGCACCTCGACGCGGCTCGGCCGGCCGGAGAGAAACGGGTGGCAGGTGAGCACGAAGAGGCAGCCGTACTTCCGCATCGCGTCGAGCTCGGAGATCCAGAGGTCGAGCACCTTCGCCGGCGACTCGATCGCCGACCGGAACGGCGGGTCCGGGAGGTACATGTACTGCTCCCAGTCGTCCAGCGACCAGTGCACCGGCAGCTCGACGATCTCCCCCGCCCCTGTGTCGAGCACGTATGGCTTGTCCGCATCCATCAGCGACGAGTCGTAGGCGAGCCCGTGCGCGGCGACGATCTGCGCGGTGTGCCAGCTCGGCTCCCAGCTCGGGCAGCGGAAGCCCTGAATCTCGGCGCCGGCCTTCTGCAGCGTCGCAAGCGCACGCTCGAAGTCGGCGCGCTCCTCCGCCTCCGTCTGGGAGACCGGCGAGAAGTGCGCGTACGAGTGATGCCCGACCTCGTGACCCGCAGCGAGGATCGCCTCGACCGCCTGCGGATAGCGGTCGGCGGTGAAGCCCGGCACGAAGAACGTCGCCGGCAGGGAGTACTCGCGCAGCAGGTCGAGGATGCGCGGCATGCCGACGAGCGGGCCATAGGCCTGGTGCGACATCACGCCGGCGTTGCGCGCGTGGCGGCCGCCCTCCGCAAAGACCACCGCCTCCGCGTCGAGATCGAACGTGAGGCACGCGTTGATGCTCACGGCGCCCCGCCGATTGCACGCAGCGAGAGCAGCTCGTAAAGGACGTTCGCCGCTGCGAGCGCGGTGACAGCGCCCGGCCCGTCGTACGGCGGCGACACCTCGACGACGTCGCAGCCCGCGAGCTTGATTCCGCGCAGCGCCCGCAGAAACGCGAGCGCCTCGGCTGTCGAGAAGCCGCCGACCTCGGGCGTTCCCGTTCCGGGCGCGAACGCCGGGTCGAGGAAGTCGATGTCGAACGACACGAAGACCGGCCGCCCGCCGACCTTGGCGAGGACGAGCTCCCCGTAGTCCTTCGGCCCGAGCGCGCGCAGCTCGTCGGTCGAGAGGACGGTGAAGCCGAGCTCTTGCGCGACCTCGATGTCCTCGGCGCCGTAGAGCGACCCGCGCATCCCCGCCTGCACTGAGGCGTGCGCGTCGAGCAGCCCCTCCTCCACGGCGCGCTTGAACGTCGTGCCGTGGAAGTACTGCTGACCGAAGTACTGCTCCCATGTGTCGCCGTGAGAGTCGAGCTGCACGAGTGCGAGCGGGCCGTGGCGCTTCGCGAGCGCGCGCAGCTCCGCAAGCGTGATCGAGTGGTCGCCGCCCATCGCGGCAACGAAGATCCCGGCCTCGACGATCGGGGCGAGCGCCGCCTCGATCTGGCCATAGGTGCGCTCGGTGTCTCCCGGCGAAACGGGCACGTCGCCGTAGTCGACGATCGACAGCGTCTCAGCGACGTTCACCGCGAGAGCCGGGTTGTACGGGCGGATCAGCGCCGACGCGGAGCGGATCGCCTCCGGCCCGAACCGCGGGCCAGTCCGGAAGCTCGTCGCCGTGTCGAACGGGATCCCGTACACGACGGCGTCGACGCCCGCGAGATCGGTGACGTGCGGCGCCCGCATGAACGTGCGGATACCTGCGAAACGCGGGATCAGCTGCGCGTCGAGCGGCCGGTACGGAGGCCCCGTCATCCGCGCGAGCCTACTTGTAGCCGCGCCGGCGAAGGCGGGAGCCGCCGTTTTCGGACACGCCCCGGTGTCAAATACCGGGGCGTGTCCGTTCGGTGCAAACACCTGCAAACCGAGTTCGTCCGTTTTCCAAACCGGACAGTCCCTTGGTATCAAATACCGAGGGAGCCGCCCGCCGCCCGCCGCGCCCGAGCCTTTACCCAGTCCGAACACGGGGTTGTCTAGGGTCGGGCCGTGGGGTCGCGCGTGAAGAAGGTCGTCACGGTGCTCGTGCTTGCCGCCGCTGCGGTGAGCGGCGCGTCGGCCGCGACGCCGAACGCCAAGGGCATCGACGTCTCGCACTGGCAGGGCAAGATCCAGTGGCCGCGCGTCGCGGCCGCCGGCTACACGTTCGCGTTCGGCAAGGCGACCGAGAGCACGACGTACACCGACCCGACGTATGCCACGAACCGCTCGGGCGCGGAGTCGGCCGGACTGACGTTCGGCGCGTATCACTTCGGGCGGCCTGGCGGCTCGGGCGACGCGGGCATCATCGCGAACGCGATCGCGCAAGCCGACTACTTCCTCGACGTCGCGCAGCCGCAGGCGGGCGAGCTGCCGCCCGTCCTCGACCTCGAGACGAAGGGCGCGCTCGCGGTTGCGGGGCTCCAGAAGTGGACGCGCGCCTGGCTCGACCAGGTCGCCGCGCGCACCGGAGTCGAAGCGCTCGTCTACGCATCGCCGAGCTTCTGGAAGACGGCGCTCGGCGACACGGTGGACGTCGCGGACGCGGGTTACCCGCTCTGGATCGCCCACTGGACGACGAACGCAAGCCCGATCGTCCCCGCCGAAGCCTGGGGCGGGCGCAACTGGACGTTCTGGCAGCACAGCAGTCACGGCACCGTGCCCGGCATCACGCCGCAGGTCGACCTCGACCGCTTCCGCGGGGCCGATGCGTCGGTTGCGGCGATCCGCGGCTACCCGACCGGACTGCCGCAGGCGAGCGCCGTGCCGACCATCGTCGGCACGGCCCAGACCGGCAAGACCCTCGCGGCGGTGCCGGGCGCGTGGGTGGGTGGCAAGCCGCTCGTGTTCGCGTATCAGTGGCAGCGCTGCGACGCCGCCGGCGCAGGTTGTGTGCCGATCGTCGGCGCGACGGCGGAGACGTACCTGCCCGTGACCGACGACGTCGGTCACGCGCTCATCCTCGCCGTGACGGCGCAGAGCGCCATCGGAACGGCGTCGGCGACGTCCCCGGCCACGCCGGCTGTGTCGAGCTCGGGCTCGACGGTCACGCGCCCGGCCGCGACGTCGGCGCCGACCGTCAGCGGTACGCCACAGGCGGGCCAGACGCTGTCGCTCACCGTCGGGCTCTGGACGGGCTCGCCGACCGCGTTCACGTACCAATGGCGGCGCTGCTCGGCCGTCGCCACGCAGTGCATCGCGATCGTGGGCGCGGCGTCGTCGACGTACACGCTGACGCCGGACGACATCGGGGCGACGATCTCGCCGGTCGTGACGGCGACCGGCCGGGGCGGCTCCACCTCGGCTCCCGCGCAGACGACCGCCACGGTCGCCGCCGCGCCTGTGCCGGCCGCCGTTCCCGGCTCGGCCGTCGTCGTCGCCGGCGCGGCGGGCGCGGTGTCGACCGTGGACGGGAGCGCGACGGTCACGTGGCAGCCGGGCACCGTGCCCGCCGGCTCGACGGTGTCGCTCACGACCTCGGGCCGCGGGCTGAGCCTCAGTGTCTCCCCCACCGTTGCGGAGCTTCCATGGCCCGTCGACATCGCCTATGCGACGCCGACGGCCGACGTCGTCGGCACGTCGACGGACAACAAGGTCTGGCACGTCGCGCCTCATCTGCTGACGCCCGCGCTGCCGGTGGCGCAGCTCACCGGCACCTATGTCGACGGCACCGGTCTCACCCACGTCCTCCTGCGGACGACGGGGCGCGTCGCGCTCTTCGTGGCAGGGTCGTGGGGCGACCCGAGCCTCGTCGCCGCGGGCCTGCCGAAGCCGCGCCTCCTCGGCACGCTCCATGCGAAGCGGCTGCTCAACGGAGTCGTCGTCGTGACCGGCCGCGTCAGGGTGCCGTCGCAGGCGCTCGTCCTCGTGAACATCCCGGGCAAGACGAGCGTCAAGCGCTCGCAGGTGCGCAGGCCGGGCGTCGTGCCGGTGAGCGTCAGCGTCTCCGGGCGCCGCCTCCCCCGCGGCACCGCAGCGACGCTGCGCGTCGCGGCGCGCGACCCGTACGGACGGAGCGCAGAGCTCGTCACGCGCTTCCGCGCCCCGTAGACTCGCGCGCGTGGATCTCGTTGTACGCAATGCGCGCCTGCTCGACGGGCGGCTCGTCGATCTGGCAGCCGAGGGCGGCCGCTGGAGCCGGATCGGCGAGTCGCTCGCCGTCGACGCGGCACAGGAGCTCGACGCCGAAGCGCGGCTCGTCACGGCTCCGCTCGTCGACTGCCATCTCCATCTCGACGCCTCGCTCACGGCCGGCAAGCCGCGCTGGAACGAGTCGGGCACGCTGATCGAGGGCATCCACGTCTGGGGCGAGCTGAAGCCGAGCCTCACCGAGCAGGACGTCTTCGAGCGCGCGCGGGAAGTCGTGCGTTGGTCGGTCGCGCAGGGGACGCTCTTCATCCGCGCGCACGCGGACGTCTCCGGCGAGAACGAGGCGATGGTGCGCGGGCTCCTGCGCGTGCGCGACGAGCTGGCCGATCTCTGCACGGTGCAGGTCACCGCGTTCCCCCAGGACGGCATCTTCGCGCGCGACGGCGACGAAGAACGGCTCGAGAACGCGCTCCGGCTCGGCGTCGACTGTGTCGGCGGCATTCCGCACTACGAGCCGACGTCGGAGCTCGGGCTAAAGGAAGTGCACCGCGTGTTCGAGCTCGCGAAGCAGTACTCGCGCCGCATCGACGTGCACTGCGACGAGACCGACGACCCGAATTCGCGTTTCCTCGAGGTGATGGCCGACGACACTGTGAAGTTCGGGCTCGGCGGGCGCGTCACCGCGTCGCACTGCACCGCGATGGGCTCGTACGAGCCGTACTACTCGTCGAAGCTGCACGGCGTCCTGAAGCGCGCCGGGATCAACATCGTCGTCAACCCGTACGCGAACTCGCTCATCCAGGGACGGCTCGACGTCTATCCGAAGCGACGCGGCTTCGCGCAGCTGAAGGAGCTCCTCGCCGCCGGCGTCAACGTGTCGCTCGGGAACGACGTGATCATGGATCCGTGGTACCTCATGGGTCGCGCCGACATGGTCGAGGCCGCGTCGCTCGCGCTGCACTTCACGTACATGAGCGGCCTCGACGAGATCCCGGAGATGCTCCGCTGCGCGACGGAGCGCGGTGCGCGCACGCTCGGCGTCGAGGACGAGTACGGCATCGAGGAGGGCAAGCCCGCCGATCTCGTCGTCTACGACGCGCCGAGCGCGCTCGAGGTGATGCGACTCCATCCCCCGCGGCGCTGGGTGATCAGGCGCGGCCGCGTCGTCGCGGAGACGACCCCCGCCCACACGACGCTGCTCGGCGAGCCCGTGACGTTCGCGCCGCCGGCGTAACCTCAAAAGACAACAAGGAGTTCGGGAAGAAAGCTGGCGTTTCCCCCGTCCCGTCCTACGATCGGTGAAACCAAAGGTCGTGGGAGGGGAGCACATGAAGGGAAAGCTGGTACTCGCAGTCACGCTCGTCGCCGTCCTCGTGGCGGGTCTCGCCACGTATTCGTGGGCCGCGACGGGACCGTCAGGGGCACAGGGGCCGCCCAGCGCCAGCGCGAGCGACCCGGATGCCGTCGCGGGAACGCTCGCGGTGACCGGGCAGAAGCAGGGCTCGTTCGGCCAGATGATCCTGATCGGCATGTCGCACGAGATCGTCTCGCCGCGTGACGCGGCGTCCGGTCAGGCGACGGGCAAGCGGCAGCACAAGCCGTTCACGATCGTCAAGGAGTGGGACAAGGCGACGCCGCTGCTCCTGAACGCGCTGACGACGAACGAGACACTCACGTCCGTCCTGATCGGCCTGCTGAAGCCGAACGGCCAGCAGTTCGCGACGATCAAGCTGACGAACGCGCAGCTGTCGCACTACGTCGCGAACGGGCTGACCGAGCATTGGTCGTTCACGTACCAGAAGATCACGTGGACGCACGTCGACGGCGGCACCACCGCCGAGGACGACTGGGAGGCTCCGAACGTCCGCTGAGTGACGAGAGGTGTGCGACCGGGTTGCGACGTTCTCTCGCAACCCGGTCGCCGAACCTCTGTCGTTGCCGCTTCACGGCGAATGCTCTACGACGTGTCGGCCGTCGCGTGCGTCAGCGAGTCTGCGGGAACCCGAGATCGACCTTCGAGGTGGCCGGATCCGGCCAGCGCGAGGTGACGACCTTGCCGCGCGTGTAGAAGTCGATGCCTTCGGGGCCGTACACGTGACGGTCGCCGAAGAGCGATGCCTTCCAGCCGCCGAACGAGTAGTACGCGACCGGCACCGGCACCGGCACATTGATGCCGACCATGCCCGCCTGCACGTCGAACTGGAACCGGCGGGCGACGCCGCCGTCGCGCGTGAAGATCGCGGTGCCGTTCCCGTACGGGTTGTCGTTGATCAGGCCGACGGCTTCCTCGTACGTGCCGACCCGGGTGACGCCGAGCACAGGCCCGAAGATCTCGTCCTCGTACGCCTTCATGCCGGGCTTCACGTTGTCGATCAGCGACGGCTTCAAGAAGAAGCCGTCCTCCGGCGCGCCCTCGCGCCCGTCGACGAGCACCTCGGCGCCCTCGCCGTTTGCGTTCGCGACGTATGACGCGACGCGGTCGCGATGCTCCTTCGTGACGAGCGGCCCCATCTCCGACGTCGGGTCCATGCCGTCGCCGACCTTCACCTTGGGGATCCGCTGCTTGATCGCCTCGATGAGCGGCTCCGCGACGTCGCCGACGGCGACGACCTGCGACACGGCCATGCACCGCTCGCCGGCGGAGCCGTACGCCGCCGACACCGCTGCGTCGGCGGCCATGTCGATGTCCGCGTCCGGAAGCACGATCATGTGGTTCTTCGCGCCGCCGAGTGCCTGGCACCGCTTGCCCTTCGACGTGGCCGTCTCGTAGACGTACTTCGCGATCGGCGTCGAGCCGACGAACGAGACCGCGGCGATGTCGGGATGCGTGAGCACTGCGTCGACGGCGACCTTGTCGCCCATGACGACGTTGAAGACGCCGTCGGGAACGCCGGCTTCCTTCAGAAGCTCCGCCGTCCAGAGCGACGCCGACGGATCCTTCTCCGACGGCTTGAGCACGAAGGTGTTGCCCGTCGCGAGCGCCGGCGCCCACATCCACATGGGCACCATCGCCGGGAAATTGAACGGCGTGATGCCGGCGACGACGCCGAGCGGCTGGCGGATCGAGTAGACGTCGATCCCGGTTGACGCCTGCTCCGAATACTCGCTCTTCAGAAGCGTCGGGATGCCGCAGCAGAACTCGATCACCTCGAGCCCGCGCGTGACCTCCCCCATCGCATCCGAGAGCACCTTGCCGTGCTCTGCGGTGAGCAGCTTCGCGACCTCTTCGCGGCGCTCGTGCAGGAGCTCGCGGATCCGGAAGAAGAGCTCGGCGCGCTTCGCGAGCGACACCCTCCGCCACTCGACGTAGGCGGCCTTCGCGGCCTGCACCGCGGCGTCGACCTCCTCGACCGTCGCAAAGTCGACCGCACCGCTCTGGCGGCCGGTCGCGGGGTTGTAGACGGGGCCGCTGCGGCCGGACTGCCCGGCGACGCTGCGCCCTCCGATCCAGTGGCTGATCCGCGTGACGCCCGTGTGCTCCTCGACGGGCGGGGTTGCGAGCTCGGTCATTTCGGCGCCTCCTCGATAGTCCGGGTCAGCCTAGCGCTAGGCTCTCGGCATGGCGACGATCGAGACGAATCCCCAGCTCGGAGAGCAGATCGTGGACGACGCGAAGCGCTACGTCCTCCACTCCTGGTCGGTGCAGAACGCGCTCAACCCGATCCCCGTGGCGGGCGCCGAGGGGCGGTACTTCTGGGACTACGAGGGCAAGCGCTACCTCGACTTCGCGTCGCAGCTCGTGAACGTCTCGATCGGCCACCAGCACCCGCGACTCATCGCCGCGATCAAGGAGCAGGCCGACAAGCTCTGCACGATCGGGCCGCCGATGGCAACCGAGCCGCGCTCGACGCTCGCGCGCCTGATCGCCGAGGTCACGCCGGGCGACCTCTCGATGGCGTTCTTCACGAATGGCGGCGCCGAGGCGAACGAGAACGCGATCAAGCTCGCCCGCTGGTACACCGGCCGCGACAAGATCATCGCGCGCTACCGCAGCTACCACGGCGCGACCGCCGGCGCGATCACGCTCACCGGCGACCCGCGCCGCTGGAACGCCGAGCCCGGCATTCCGGGCGCG
>JANMQZ010000181.1:0-4203 GCA_031370755.1 Actinomycetes bacterium | reverse complement strand
CTCGTGCAGAGCGGGCGCGCGACCGGAGTCCGCACCACGACCGGCGACAGGTTCATGGCTGAGCGCGCAGTGATTGCGAACGTCACGCCGACGCAGCTCTACGAGCGCCTGCTCGGCGAGACCGACGTCCCGGCTCCCGTCCGCGAAGGCGCGAGCCGCTTCCGCTACGGCCGCTCCGAGATGCAGATCCACTTCGCGCTCTCCGAGCCTGCGCGGTGGCAGGGCGACCCGCGGCTGAACGAAACGGCGATCGTCCATGTCACGCCCGGTCTCGACGGCGTCTCGCGCGCGGTGAACGAAGCCGAGCGGGGCCTACTGCCGGCGGAGGCGACGATCGTCTGCGGCCAGCCGCTCACAATCGACACGTCGCGCGCACCCGCGGGCAGAGGGCTGCTCTGGATCCAGCTGCAAGAGCTGCCGTGGCACGTCAAGGGTGACGCTGCGGACGAGATCCCGACCGGTGACGGCACGTGGTCGGACGACCTGCGCGAGCGGTATGCGGACCGCATCCAGGCGCGCCTCGAGCAGCAGATCCCGAATCTCGAGGCAAGCATCCTCAAGCGCGTCGTCCTCTCGCCGGCCGACCTGGAGCGCGCGAATGTGAATCTCCGGCACGGCGACCCGTACGGCGGCGCGCTCTCGCTCGACCAGAACTTTCTCTGGCGGCCGTTCCCGCGCAGCCCCGGTCACGCGACCGCGGTCGAGCGGCTGTGGCACATCGGCGCGAGCACCTGGCCAGGCCCCGGCCTCGGCGCCGGCTCGGGCACGCTCGTCGCGACCGAGCTGCTGAAGCCGCCGCTGTCGCAGCGCGCGGTCGACCGGCTACGCTCGTTCGCGCAGCGATGAGCAAAGCCGTCCGAGCAGTTGCGTTCTTCCTCGCGGTGACGGCCGTCATCGCGGCCGTCTGCGCAGTCGGCGGCGCGATCTTCGCCGCGTTCAGCGACCGCGCCGCCACCGCGCACGCGATCGCGTGGGCGATGTGGATCGGCGGCGGGCTCACCGTTCTCCTCGTCGGCCAGTCCGGCAGCACGACGCGCATGTCCGGCGAGTCGCGTGTCGTCGTCGGCGGACGGTTCGTCCAGGGCAGCGACCTCCCGCAGCCGACGAGCCCGTTCTTCCTGATCCCCGCCGGCGTGCTCGTGATCGCGCTCGGCGCGCTGATCTACGCGTTCTAAAACGCGAAGATGCTGCGCCCCGCGAGCTCGACGGCGTAGATGTCCGTCGCAAGCTCGAGGTGATCGTGCAGCGCCTTCGCGGCACGATCCGGATCGTGTGCAACGCACGCTTCGAGCAGCTCGACGTCGAGCTCCTCGTGCCGGTCTTGCACCGCGCCCTTCGCAAGCAGCACAGGCCGATACCGCTCGCACGAATCCCATGCGGGGCGGATGAGTCGCAGGAGCCACGCCGAGTGCGCAGCCTCGTAGAGGGCGAAGTGAAACGACCCGTGCGCGCGCACGGCCGCTCGGATGTCGCTCCGCCGCCGCGCCTCGTCGTAGGCATCGAGATGCGAGCGCGCGGACTGGCCGTCCGCGGCCGCGAAGCGCTCGGCTGCGCGCCGCACGGCCATGCCCTCGAGCGCGAGCCGGATCGAGAAGAGCTCGCGCAGCTCCTCGACGTCGAGCCGCATCACTTTCGCGCCGTGGTGGGGCAGGTGCTCGGCGAGACCGAGCGCCTCGAGCTGGCGGAGCGCTTCGCGAATCGGCGAGATGCTCATCCCGAGCCGGCGCGCGAGATCCTCGAGACGGAGCGGCGTCCCGGGCGTTAGCTCGCCCATGATGATCGCCTCTCGCAGCCGCTCCAGCGCAGCCTCCGCCATCGTCCGGTGACGGACGGCAGCGCCTCCTCGTGTCTCGGGCGAGGATTCCACCGACGCGGACCCTGAACCACACTTGATCAGATGTCAAACGCGTGAGACACTGCCTCACGGTCTGCGCGTGAGGGACTTCACTGCGTGGCCTCGCCTTGCTTTTGGCACGAACGGAGGGTCGCGGCATGAGCCGGGCCAAGAGAGAGGAGTAGGAATGACGGGAATGACACGGGCTCGCATCGCGCTCGTCATGGTTGCCGCCTCGGCGCTCGTGCTTGCTGCGACTGCTGCGGCCCGCACACATGCCGGCTCGCCGATCGTGATCGGCTGGGCGTTCGACTCGAAGGGCGCGATGGCGCCGTTCGATGGGCCGGCGCTCGCTGCGGCGACTTTGCGCGTCAAACAGATCGATGCGAGGGGCGGCGTGAACGGTCGCCAGTTGCAGATCAAGACGTGCGACACGCAGGGGAACAAGCCGGCGATCGCGAAGGCATGTGCCCTGAAGCTGCTCGGCCAGGGCGCGAACATCATGTTCACGACGTGCGACGTCGACTACGCCGCACCGGTGGTGCAGGAGACGATCAACCGTGGCGTCCTCGCCGTCGCCCCGTGCATCGGCACCGACCAGATGGGGCCGAAGCGCTTCGGCACGAAGGGCAAGCTGGCTTTCAGCTTCGGCAACGTCGCACAGGACGAAGGCTCGGCGATGGCCGAGTTCGCGTGGAAGAAGGGCTGGCGCAAGGCGGCGATCGCGACCGACACCGTGATCGTCTACTTCAAGAACGTCACCGCGGCGTTCCAGGCGCGCTGGAAGCAACTCGGCGGCAAGGTCGTCGCACAGGAGACGTACCAGGACCCGACGTTCGGAGGGACGAACGTCCAGAACGCGATCAGCCGGCTCAACAACGTGACAGCCGATGTGATCGTCACGTCGACCGCCGGTGCGTTCGGCGCGCTGTCGACGATCATGACGGGCCTGCGGTCGCTCGGAAACAACACGCCGGTGCTCAACTCCTGGGCCGGTGACGGCACGTACTGGCTGCCGAAGGACCCGAAGGTCACGAACTACTGGTTCGTCACGTTCGCCTCCTCGTTCGGGAACGACCCGAACCCGGCCGTGAACAAGCTCGCGAAGCAGGTCAAGGCGGGCACCGGCGGCTTCATCACCGGGCCGGCTGCGATCGACGGCGTCGTCACCGCGATCAAGCGCGCAGGCGGCTCGACGAACGGCGCTGCGCTCGCAGCGCAGATGGAGAAGTTCAAGAAGGTGCCGACGTTGTCCGGGCTCGTGAGCTTCTCCGCGAAGCTGCACACGGTGTACGGGCGACAGTACCGCGTGATCCAGATCCAGAACAACATCCCGCGCGTCGTCGGCACGATCGTCGCCAAGGTCGTCCCGCACATCTAGGACGGCTTGGCCGCGACACTTCCCGAGACCGATCGGAGGCCCGGAGCAACGCTCCGGGCCGCCTCTGTGTCGCGCGCGTTCGAGGGCGTACAGGCGCTTCGCGAGATCACGCTCGAGCTGCGGCGGCGTGAGATCGTCGGCCTGATCGGCCCGAACGGCGCCGGCAAGTCGACGCTCGTGAACGTGATGAGCGGCTTCGACCGGCCGACGGAAGGCCGCGTCGAGCTGGAGGGCAGAGACATCACGCGCTGGCCTGCGCACCGTCGCGGCCGCGCCGGTCTCGCGCGGACGTTCCAGCACGCGCACGCGTTCCCCGCACTGACCGTGCGCGAGAATGTCGAGGTCGCGGCGCTCGGCGTCGGCGTCGGGCCGCGCAGGGCCGCCGCCCGCACCGCCGATCTGCTCGGCCTGCTCAGTCTCACGCGCTACAGCGAGGCGCCGGCCGGCTCGCTCGCACATGGCGACGAGCGCCGGCTCGGCGTCGCGCGGGCGCTCGCCACGGATCCGCGCTTCGTGCTGCTCGACGAGCCGGCCGCAGGGCTGCCGGAGGCGGAGGTGCCCGACTTCGCCGCGGCCGTCCGCTCGGTGCGCGACGAGCACGGCGCCGGCGTGCTCCTCATCGACCACAACATGGCGCTGATCATGGACGTCTGCGACCGGATCGTCGTGCTGGACCAGGGCGTCGTGCTTGCCGAGGGGACGCCGGCCGAGATCCGCGCGAACCTCGACGTCGCGGCCGCGTATCTCGGCGAGTCTGCCGTGCAGGTGGACGAGTGAGCGCGCTCGCAGTCGACAAGCTTGAAGTGCGTCACGGAGCCGTCCGCGCCGTTCGCGGCCTCTCGTTCGAGGTCGCACCGCGCGAGATCGTCGGTCTGATCGGCCCGAACGGCGCCGGCAAGTCGTCGACGCTGCACGCAATCATGGGGGCCGCGCCCATCGTCGGCGGGGACGTGACGCTCGGCGGCGGCTCGCTCGTCGGCCGCCGCAC
>JANMQZ010000170.1:0-2166 GCA_031370755.1 Actinomycetes bacterium | reverse complement strand
CGACCGGGCGGCTTCGACGTGATCGCGCTCATGCGGCCGCCCGACACGGCGTTCGGCGAGGACGAGGAGTGCTGGCTCAGCCGCGCCCGGACGGCCGCTGCGCGTGCGCCGTTCGGGTTGCACACGCACTGGACGAGCCCGACGCATGCGCGGCCGACCGGCGGCGATCCCGCCGCGCGCGTGCGCCGCGAAGCGGAGTGGATGCGTGCAGCCGGGCTCGAGCCGCGCTTCTTCTGCGGCGGCGGCTGGTACACGGACGACGCCGTGCAGGCGACGGTGCGCGAGCTCGGCCTTGTCGACTGCACGCCGCGCAGTGCCGCCGCCCCTACCGGCGGCGTGCTGCCGACGACGCACTCGCTCGGTCAGCTGGCGCGCGCCGCTGCGGGGCCGCTACCGCCGTACGTGCACGCGTACTTCCACGATTACGACCTGCTCGACTCCAAGCGGCGGCTTGCGCTCGCGGTCTCGCTCAGGTTGCTCGCTCGTCGCCGCCCCGCCGCCGACGCGCTCGCACTCGCGCGCTGAGGTCGACGAGCGCCGCCGCTGCGAGCAGCGCGAGCAGGAAGTCCCACGGCACCCGATATCGCGTCTCGCCGACGAAGAGCATTGCGACGAGCGTCTGGTACCCGAGCAAGAGCACGGTCAGCGATGCGAGGAAGCGCGGAACGAGGAAGAGACCCCACAGCGCGAGCAGGTAGAGCGGGATCATGTATGCGGGCTCTGCGGTCGTGCGCACCGTGTCGAGCCAGCTTCCGGCGCCCGGCCGGCCCCGCGTCTCAACGACGTTCGGCTGCCAGAGCCATTGCGCGTCGAGCGGGACGAGCCGCGCCTTCTCGCCGGGGTGGTGGATCCAGAAGGAGATCACCTTGTGCTGGAAGTCCGTCATCTGTGCGCACTCGTCGTATGCCACAACGACCCCGGTTTTCTGCCAGCGCTCGAACACGTCCTGTGGCGTTGGCGGAAACGACTTCGGCTGCGGCACATGGTCGATCCAGCCGCCGTGCTTCAGCGTCTCGTACGTGTTGACGTTGTTCGCCTTCCATAGCGCACGTGCATCCGTCGTCACCGCCCAGCAGCCGACACTCACCTTGTTCCGGACGACCCACGGCATCACGGCCACGGCAGCGGCCGCGAAGACCGCTCCAGTCGCGAGCACGGTGCGACGCGAGATGCCGTTCCGCCACAGGAGGTAGGCACAGAGCAGGAACGGCAGCGCCTCGAGCCGCACGTTGCCGAGGATCCCGAGCCCGATCACGGCGCCGAGCGGCAGCGCACGCTGCCAGCCGAAGCGCTCCGCCGCGTGCAGTGTGAGGTAGACGGTCGCGGCTGCGAGCAGGTGGTCGAGGATCTCGCGGTTCATGTGCACGTCGTGCCACACGAGATACGGGTGCAAGGCGACGATCAGCCCAGCGAGCACCCCGACTGTCGGCGTGAGCCACCGTCTGCCGATCTGCCACACGATGAGCGTCGTCGCGACCGCGACGCAGATGTGCGCGAGCCCGACGACCTCCCAGTGGCGGCCGAAGATCCAGTAGAGCGGGATCAGGAACCAGCCGTAGAGCGGTTGCGTATACGCCGAAGGGTGGCCCGGGATGAACCCGTACGTGCCGGTCGCAAGGTAGGTCTGCGCGAAATCGTCGCCCTTGTCGGTGAAGGACGCGAGAATGGCTCCCCGCTCGTGGAGCAGGGCGGCGAGCCGCGGCAGCGCGGTGGCGAGGCCGAGGAGGAGGACGGCACTGCGCGTGCGCACGGGGTGCCAAGCCTAGCCGAGTACAATCCCGCTTCTCGTGGCGACCAAGCCTTTTGTCGGCGCCGAACCGCAGGGCGGCGTCGAGCCGCCGGACGCGGTCGGCCCTTCGGAGGACATCCGCCGCACGCGGGTGCTCCCTTCGCCGATCCAGGCGCGCTCGCTCGCGCGCCGGCTCGTCAGCATCGCGTCGCTCGTCGCAATCGACGTCGGCGGGATCGCGGGTGCGCTCTATCTCGCGCTCGTGCTCCGCGAGCTGTACTACGGGGAGCGTCCGGTGCTGTGGGGCCTGCCGTGGACGGCGGAGGCCGAGTGGCTGCCGTTCCTCGTGCTCGTGACCGTGCTCGTCTTCTGGCGCGGTGGCCTCTACGCGCCGCGCGAGAGCCGCGCCGGAGCCGGCCGCATCATCTCCTCGCTTC
>JANMQZ010000310.1:0-1543 GCA_031370755.1 Actinomycetes bacterium | reverse complement strand
CCCCTGACCGCCGGGGTCATCGGCGCCGTGATTGCTCCCGTCGCGGCGGCCATCGGCGCGCTGACCGCGCTGATTGCCGACTGCACCATCGAGGTCGAAAAGACGGTTTCCGAGCCCGAGCAGACGACTGTTCCCTGAGCGGCTGTCAGTTGTCGTGATCCTTCACAACCTGCTACACTGGGCGGATTTGAAGCGTGCGCGGCGGTTCGCTGCGCCTGCTTTCCCTGGTAGAACCTGGGCTCGTCCCCCACGAAGACCCTGCGCGTCCCGCCTCCGGTGTGCCGGTGTGCGATCGCGCGGCATTGAAGGAGCTCGACACGCATGAGCCGTAAAGGCCGTCACCTGTTCACGTCCGAATCGGTCACCGAAGGACACCCCGACAAGATCGCCGACCAGATTTCCGACTCGATTCTCGACGCCATTCTCGCGCAGGATCCCGTCGCCCGCGTCGCCTGCGAAACGCTGGTCACGACGGGGTTGGCGATCATCGCCGGTGAAATCACCACCAACTGTTACGTCGACTTTCCGAAGATCGTCCGCGAGACGATCAAGGACGTCGGCTACACCCGCGCGAAATTCGGGTTCGATTCCGAGACGTGCGCCGTGTTGTCTTCGATCCACGGGCAGTCACCGGACATTGCCCAGGGCGTCGATCCCGGCGGCGCGGGCGACCAGGGGCTGATGTTCGGGTATGCGTGCACCGAGACAGACGAGCTCATGCCGCTGCCGATCATGCTGGCGCACAAACTGGTCAAGGGGCTGTCGTGCGCGCGGCGCGACGGGGTCATGGATTATCTCCGGCCGGACGGCAAGTCGCAGGTCAGCGTCGAGTACGACGGGCACAAGCCGGTTCGGGTCGACACGGTCGTCGTCTCGACGCAGCACAGCGCCGACGTGACCAACGACACGCTGCGCGAAGAGATCACCGACAAGATCGTGAACCGCGTGATTCCCGAAGGCATGCGCGACGAGAAGACGCGAATCCTCATCAATCCCACTGGCCGCTTCGTCGTCGGCGGTCCCCACGGCGATGCCGGGGTGACCGGCCGCAAGATCATCGTCGACACCTACGGCGGCGCGGCGCCCCACGGCGGCGGCGCATTTTCAGGCAAGGACCCCACGAAAGTCGATCGGTCGGCGTGCTACATGGCCCGCTACGTCGCGAAGAACATCGTGGCCGCCGGACTTGCCGAACGCTGCGTCGTGCAGCTGGCCTATGCAATCGGGGTCGCCGAGCCGGTGTCGGTGCTGATTGACACCTTTGATACGGGCGTGATCGACGATCAGAAGATCAGCGAGATCGTCCGCGCGCACTTCAAGCTGACGCCCGGCGGGATCATCGAAGCGCTCAACCTGCGGCGCCCGATCTACAAGAAGACCGCCGCCTTCGGCCACTTCGGCCGCAGCGAGCCGGAGTTCACATGGGAACGCACGGACAAGGCGAAGGCGCTGAAGTCCGACGCCGGCGTCAAGTAGGAGCTGCCCGCGCTGGCGGGCGCCGAGCCATGCGGAAGGTCTTGCTCGTGACGGCGGTCCTCGTGGC
>JANMQZ010000103.1:0-1529 GCA_031370755.1 Actinomycetes bacterium | reverse complement strand
GATGACACACCGGTCGATGTGCGGTGCCTCAGTAGGGCGAAACCTTGGGGCTGATGCGGTTTTCGGGGGCCGCCGGTGCATCGTCGGCTGCGGTCGGGCGTCGGCGGACCCGGCGCTTTGGGGCGGCCGCTGAGTCATCGTCCGAGGAGGTTGCCTCGGCGACCGGCGCTGCGTCTTCGGCGTCCGCCTTCTTGGCACGCGTACGGCGCTTGGGCTTGGCGGCCTCGTCCCCGTCCGCCGCGGCCTGTGCCGCGACGACCGGCTCTGTCACCGCATCGGCAGCGGGCTTCTTGGCACGCGTGCGGCGCTTGGGAGCGGGAGCCTCGTCCTCGGTGTCGTCCGCGGGGGCGTCGGCAACGTGTGCTTCGGGCTCGGCGATCGTGCCCAACACCGTTCCACGTCGGACGCGACGGCGTCCCGCCGGGGGTGTGGCCTCATCGGCGGCTGCTTCAGCGGATGCGACCTCGGCACTTGCCGCGGCCGCTTCGTCGGCTTCCTCGTCAGCTGCCAGATCGTCGGACGTGGGCTCGGCAACCGTCGAGAGCGAGCGGCGCCGGCGACGTGAGCCGCGAGTCGGCACGTCCTCGACCTCGTCGGACGCCTCGATCAAGTCTGGGAGCTCGGCATCCAGGTCGTCAGCAGCGAGCACGTCCTCGTAGGTGATCGGCTGGTCGAGCGGGGGCAATGCAGCCTTCTCGCGCGGCCTGACTGGAACCTCGAACTCGAACACTTCGGCATCGGTTCCGGAGTCCGGGTCGGCGACGGTTTCGGACTCGGTGCGGGGACCGCTGCCACTGGCCGCGTCAGCGGACTCGCCACCGCGGCGGCGCCGGCGGCGGGGGGGACGGCTTTCCCTGAGTTCGACGGGTCGCTCTTCGCTGATCGACGGCCAGTCGGAGGCGGGCGCCGCGTCTGCCAACTCCACCGCGAACGTCCCGCTGCGCGGGTCGCGCTGCAACCTGACGACACCCTTGGACTGCGCGTCCTCCAAGAACTTGGAGAACGTCGAGAAACCGATCTCACCTTCGTCGAACGCCGGGTCACGGCGACGCATGGAGTCCTTGACCGCACTCGCTTGTGGGTGCTCATCGCCTTCGCGCTGGCGGGCCATCAGCGTCTCGCGAAGCAGTGAGAGCGCATCCGGTCGCACGCCGCCGCTCGTGTGCTGGTGCGGCAATGCCTTGCTTGCGAGGCTGTCGTAGAAGAAGAACTCGTCGCAGTTGGCGATCAGCAGCGGGCTGGCCGACGATGCGTCACGGCCGACGCCGATGACGCGCTTGTTGAGCTCGCGCAGCTTGCCGACGAGCGGCGTGAAGTCGCTGTCCCCGGAGACGATGACGAAGTTGTCGACGTGCTGGCGGCTGTAGGCGATCTCCATCGCGTCGACGGCCATCTTGATGTCGGCGCGGTTCTTGGCGCCTTCGCGGGCGGACGGCATCTCGATCAACTCGAGGCCTGCGTTCATCAACTCCTGACGGGCGTCGCGGTAGCGGCTCCAGTCGGCGTATGCCCGTTTGACGACCACGCGG
>JANMQZ010000089.1:0-13543 GCA_031370755.1 Actinomycetes bacterium | reverse complement strand
CGCCGAGCGAGTGGCCGACCCAGGGCGCCGGCAGCGCGTTCTCCGCCTCCACGACCGCGAGGACGGCGTCTGCGAAGGGATCGAGGCTGCCCGCCCCCTCGAGGCGCCCCGAGGCGCCGTGGCCGGGCAGCTCCGGGATGACGACCCGCCGCTCCGCCGTCAGCCCAGGCGCCACGAGCCGCCAGTTCGAGGCGAGGCCCCCGAGGCCGTGCACGAGGACGAGCGGCGGGCCCTCGCCGCCCACGAGGTAGCGGAGCCGGGTCCCGGCCGCCGTCAGGTGCCGTTCTTCGAATCCGAACAGATCCCGTTTGGACTCCGTCGGCATCAGGGCATATTCTTCACGTGATGAATGCTTCGGAGGGACGGGTCGCATGAGGCCTGTCGGATCGACAATCGAGGGTGACACCCAACCCGTCTGAGCGCTTGGCGCCGGCGGGTTTTTTCGTGCCCACGAAAGGAGTAGGTCGTATGGCGAATCACCTCACGCCCGAAGAGCTCTCGAAGGAGCTGGGGATCGACCAGCAGGACGTGATTCGGGTGTGTGTGCAGGAAGGGGTGCCGATCTACCACGGCAAGATCGACAAGTACCTCTTCCAGGCACAGCTGCAAGCGCTGGGAGCGCTGCCCCAGCCGCATTAGGGAAGCTCGCGAATGAGCTGACAGCGGCCGCGAACGCGGACGCCTTTAGGGGTCTTCGCGCGACGGACTCCGCGCGAGCGGATTCCGTCGCTTGCGTAAAAACTACGCGCTCTTGCGCGCAGCAGTCTTCTTCCGAGAGCCGGTTCCCGACGAGCCGGCTCTCGGTTTTCTCGTCGCTGCGCTCTTGCCGCCCTGCACTTCCTCGACGCTCCGTCGCAGCGCCTCCATCAGGTCGATGACCGGCGTCTCCGCGACCGGCTCGGGCCGCTTGATCTCCTCGCCTGCAAGCTTTGCCTCGAGCATCGCCTTCAGCTCACCGCGGTACTCGTTCTGGAAGTCCTCGATGCGCCACTCGCCGACGAGGCTGTCGATCACCTGCGCTGCGAGGCCGAGCTCGGCCTTCTGGATCGTCGTCGCCTCGACCGCCTCCTCGATCTCGTTCTTCGCGCGCACGTCCTCCGCATAGAAGAGCGTCTGCAGCGCGAGCGTGTCGCCCTGCGCGCGGATGAGGCAGAGGTTCTCCTTGCCCCACAGCACGAACTTGCCGACCGCCGCCATGCCGGTCTCCTGCATCGCGCGGAGCAACAACACGTACGGGCGGCGCGCCGCGTCGGCTGCTGCAGGAGCGAGGTAATAGGTGCGGTCGTAGTAGATCGGGTCGACTTCCTCGAGCTTGACGAAGCGCTGGATCTCGATCGACTGCGAGCGCTGGAGCGCGACCGACTCGAGGTCGGACTCGTCGACGAGCACGAACTCGCCCTTCGCGACCTCCCAGCCCTTCACGAGCTCGTCCGGCTCGACCTCGCGCTCGTGGAACGGGCACCAACGCTTCTGCTTGATCGGCGTGCCGCACTCCCGGTGCAGCGTCCGGAACGCGACATCGGTCCGCTGGGTCGCCAGGGCCAGCCCGATTGGGATGTTGACCAGGCCGAAGCTGATTGAGCCGTTCCAGATCGTCCGCATGACCGTCCTCGGAATTGTAGAGGGACCGGGGTTTTTCGCTCTTCCCGAAGGGTTCCCTTCCTGCGTACGATGAATATGTGGCCACCGCGTCTCCGTCTGCCCCCCAGACCGACTCGCCCCTCGAGATCCGCACCGCCCCGGCCCTCTGGCGCTACGTCCTCGACCAGCGCTGGCCGGCGCCCGCGTACCTCGAGGAGCAGGAGACGGGCTGGCGCGAGGTCTCCTGGCAGGAGGCGGCCGGCAGGGTCGAGGCCCTGTCGCACGCGCTCCTTGCGCGGGGCGTGGGACGGGGCGACGCGGTCGCCGTCCTCTCGCGCACCAGGGTCGAGTGGATCCTCCTCGACTGGGCGATCATGAACATCGGCGCCGTCGTCGTCGGCATCTACCCGACGAACACCGCGAGCGAGTCGGCGTACATCCTCGCCCATTCGGAGGCCGTGCTCGCGTTCGCCGAGGACGACGCGCAGCGCGAGAAGCTTCGCTCCGTGCAGGACGAGCTGCCGGCTCTACGCGAGATCGTCTCCTTCGCGCAGCTGCCCGAGCTCGAGGCCGAGGGCCGCGCCCACGCGGCCGAGCAGCCCGACGCGCTCGAGACGGCGGCGCGCGAGATCAATGAAGATGACCTCGGAACGCTCATCTACACCTCGGGCACGACGGGGCCGCCCAAGGGCTGCATGCTCACGCACAAGAACCTCGTCACGGCCGCGGTCCACGTGCGCACGAACCTCGAAGACGGCAGCGACATCGTGCTGCTCTTCCTGCCGCTCGCACACACCTTCGGTCGCCTCGCCCACCAGGCGGCGGCGTACTACGGCTCGACCGTCGCGCTCGTCGCCGACGCGACACGTGTCGCCGAGGCGCTCGGCGCCGTGCGACCGACAATCCTTCCTGCGGTACCGCGGATCTACGAGAAGATCCACGCGGGCGTCCTCGACCGGATCGAGGGCGAGACCGGGATCAAGCGCTCGCTCGGACGCTGGGCGCTCGGCGTCGGCGCGCACGCGAGCCGGCTCCGCCGCATGGGCCGCGCGGTTCCGCTCGGCCTCCGCATCCAGGAGCGCATCGCCGACAAGCTCGTCTTCGCGAAGGTCAAGGAGCGGCTCGGCGGCCGCCTCCGCGTCGGCGTGTCCGGCGCGGCGCCGCTCGGCCTCAACGTGCTCGAGTTCTTCCACTCGCTCGGGATGCTCGTGATCGAGGGTTACGGGCTGACGGAGACGGCGAGCTCGCTCAGCGTCAACGACCCCGATGCCTTCAAGTTCGGCACAGTCGGCCGCGCCGTCGAGGGCTGCGAGATCCGCCTCGACACGGACGGCGAGATCCTCGTGCGCAGCGACACGGTGTTCGCCGGCTACTACAAGGAGCCCGAGGCGACAGCGGCCGCCTTCACGAGCGACGGCTGGTTCCGCACGGGCGACGTCGGCGAGATCGACGACGACGGCTTCGTGAAGATCACCGACCGCAAGAAGGATCTGATCATCACCGCCGGCGGCAAGAACATCGCGCCGCAGAACCTCGAGAATGCGCTCAAGGCATCCCGCTTCGTCTCGCAGGCGCTCGTCGTCGGCGACCGGCGTCCCTATGTCACCGCACTGATCACGCTCGAGTGGGCCGAGGTGAACGCAGCCGGTCTCGATCCGCAGGAGCTCGTGCAGGGGATCGTCGACGACGTGAACCGCGACCGGGTGCGCGTCGAGCAGATCAAGCGCTTCTCGATCCTCTCGCGTGACTTCTCGCAGGAAGAGGGCGAGGTCACGCCGACGCTGAAGCTCCGGCGCAAGATCGTGCACGAGCACTTCGCGAACGAGATCGAACAGCTCTACTCGTGACCGCCGCGTTTCTCGTCGCCTCCGCGTTTCTTGCGAGCGCGGTCGAGTTCGTCGAGGCACTCACGATCGTGCTCGCGTCCGGCATCACGCGCGGCTGGCGCTCGTCACTGATCGGGCTCGCTGCAGCGACGGTGGCCCTCGCCGCGATCGTCGCGGCGCTCGGTCCGGCCTTGACGCTCATTCCGATCGACGTGCTCCGCCTCGTGGTCGGCGGCATCCTGCTCGCGTTCGGGCTGCAATGGCTGCGCAAGGCGATCCTGCGCGCGAGCGGCTACAAGGCCCTGCACGACGAGGCCGCAGCCTTCGCCGAGGAGACCGCAGCAGCGCGCACCGCCGCTCGCGAGGAGCGCGCGGGCCTCGACTGGTATGGATTCACGCTCTCGTTCAAAGGCGTTTTGCTCGAGGGCCTCGAGGTTGCGTTCATCGTGCTGACGTTCGGCAGTACGCAAGGCAGCATCCCGCTCGCCGCGCTCGGCGCGGGGATCGCGCTCGCTCTCGTCGCCGTCGTCGGAGTGCTCGTGCGCGCGCCGTTGACGCGGGTGCCCGAGAACACGATGAAGTTCGCCGTCGGCGTCATGCTGACGACCTTCGGCACCTTCTGGGCCGCGGAGGGCGCGGGCGCGCACTGGCCGGGCGATGACGCGTCGCTGCCCGTCGTCCTGGCGTTCGTGATCGCGCTGTCGTTCGCGTCGGTGGGGCTGCTCAAGCGCAGGCGGCTTGCGTTCGCATGAGACGTCTCCGCGCATTCGGGCACTTCTGGTGGGACTTCGTCGTCGGCGACGACTGGCGCGCGGCCGCGGGCATCGTCCTCGCGATCGGCCTCACCGCGGCACTCGTCGCGAGCGGCCTCGACGCCTGGTGGCTGATGCCTGCCGCAGTGGCGGCGATTCTCTGGCTCTCTCTGCGGCGCGCCGCACGCGCTTAGCAACCAGGTTTCAACGTGGTTGCGGTCGCTCCGCAACGACCGGAACCTGCTTGAAAGCAGATTCCTGAGGCGACGCTTGCTCAGCCCGTGATGCGCCGGGCGCCGACGTATGTCGAGTCGTACCAGCCGGTCATCGAGCTGATCTTGACGACGTCGCCGGTGTGCGGCGCGTGGATGAACTGGCCGCCGCCGATGTAGATCCCTTCATGGCCGAGGCCGTCGAAGAAGACGAGGTCGCCCGCCTGGAGATCGCCGCGCGAGACCGGGACGCCGACGTTCCACTGTGCCCCGGTGTAGTGCGGGAGCGAGATGCCGACCTGGGCGTAGACGTAGGCGACGAGGCCGGAGCAGTCGAACCCGCCAGGGCTCGCGCCGCCCCAGACGTACGGGGTGCCGAGGTAGCGCATCGCGATGCCGACGACGCCGCCGTACTGCGAGGGCGGGGCGATGGTCGCGCCTCCGGCCGACGCCGTCGCGCCGATCGCGGCGTCCTGGAGCGCGAGCGCCTGCTGTTGTGAAATCGTCTGGTAGCGCGCCTGCGCGCTGTGCTTCAGCGCGAGCTGGCGTGCCGCCTCGGCCTGGATCATCTGGGCGATCTCGCCCTTGATCGACGCGAGCAGCCGCTGCTCGCGACCGAGCTGCGAGCCGATGCGCGCCTTCGCCGCAGCGCGGACCGCGACGAGCTGCCGCTGGCTCTTGTGCGCGCGCACGAGCGCGTGCTGGTGGACCGTCACGGCCTTCTTGAAACCGATGACCTCGTTCATGACCGCGACGTCCTGACTCGAGACCGATTGCACCGTCTCGACGCGGTTGACGAGATCCTCGATGCTCGTCGCGCCGAGGATGACGCTGAGCGTCGACTGATCGTCGCGCGACGTGTAGATCGCGACGAGTCGTTGCATGAGCGCCTGTTGCGACTGCACGAGATTCGAGCACGCCGCGCGCAGCCCGATCTTGTTGATCTTCAGGTTGTGCTCGATCTGCTGCAACCTCACGGTCGCCATCTCGTAGCGGTTGCGCGCGCGCTCGAGACTTGCATCGAGTTGCATGATCTGTGCCGCGACGCGCTGCGCCTCGGCTCGTTTGCCGCTGACGGAGGGGTCGCCGGTTGCCGTGCCGGCTGCGACGAAAGCCGCGGCAACGGCGAGAACGAGCACCGGCGCCTGTCGCTTCAGAACCCTAATAACGGACTCCCGAAATTGCTTGCAACAAGCGCACCGGGTGGGGCCGGTACGTCACAAGTTCAGGAGGCTAGCAAGGGTTCCGGACACCTGCAACCAGGCTAGCTGCGAAAAAGTGCTGGAATTCACGCTCGATACTCACAAAAAGTGAGCCGTGCGGGTCCGCACAAAGTCGGCGAAGTCCAGCGTTTTGTGTGGTACGGTCCCGCCCTCGTGGGCAGGCCAAGGACACGATCCGCGGCGCGGCTCGCGGGTGCCGCTGCGGCGCTCGTTCTTGCCGTCGTCTCGGCCGCAGGAGCGGCGGGACCGGGCGATTCGCTGCAAGTACAGGCGCAGTCGCTCGATTCGCGGGCACACCGCGCGCTGCTCGATCTGTATGTACTCGATTCACGTTTGCATGCCGCGCGAGTGCGCTTGTCATCCCTCGAACGGGAGACAGCTCGGCTCCGCACCGCGCAGACACAGCTGGCGCAGCAACTCGCTGCAACGCATCGGACGCTCATCGTGTCGCAGCAGCGGCTCGGCGACAACCTGTCGCTGCTCTACAAGCAGGGCGATGTGAGCGCCCTTGCGGTGATGCTCGGCGCGCAATCGCTCGACGACGCCCTGAGCCGGCTCGACGATCTCAACCGCGTCGCCGACCAGAGTCGCGAGGTTGTCGCGGTCACGAGCAGTACGCAGGCGCGACTTGCAACGCTTCGCGCAACGCTGCAAGCCAAGCGCGTGAAGCTGGATGCCGCAGTCGCAGATGCGCGCGGAACGACAACGGCGCTCGCCGCGGCTCGCGATGAGCGCGTCGGTTTCATCTCGAAGTTGCGGCGCGAGCAGAGCCTCAAGGTCGCGCAGATCCAGGCCCTCGAGACCGTGGCGCAACGAGTTGTGCACAAGTCTGCGGCGATCCAGGCGGCGGCCACTGCCGACTCGAACGGCTCGGCCCCGCCGCTCACCGCTCCTGTCCCCGGGACGTCGGGCCGCACGCTGACCGTCTCCGCCACGGGCTACTCCCTGCCCGGGAGGACGGCGAGCGGGCTCCCCGTCGGCTGGGGCATCGTCGCCGTCGACCCGGCCGTGATCCCGCTCGGGACGCGCATGACCGTCCCCGGCTACGGCGAGGCCGTGGCCGCCGACACGGGGAGCGCCGTCCGGGGCAACACGATCGACCTCTGGTTCCCGACCCTGGCGCAGGCGCGCGCCTGGGGGCGCCGGGCGGTCACGATCACCCTGCACTAAACTGCCACGGCTACGAGGGGGTAGAAGCTGACCGAAGTGCTGCAGGCAGTCGATGGTCGTGAGGTCGAGTCGCTCCGCGTCGTGATCGTGGACGACCACGACCTGTTCCGGACCGGGCTCCGGAACCTGCTCGAGGAGCAGGGCGTCCAGATCATCGGCGAGGCCGCGAGCGGCACCGAGGCCGTGAGGATCGTCCGCGAGCTCGCGCCCGACGTCGTCGTCATGGACCTGAACATGCCGGGCATGGGCGGCGTCGACGCGACGCGCCACATCACCGCGATCGCGCCGCTCACGAAGGTCGTCATGCTGACGATCTCCGAAGAGGACAGCGACGTGATGGATGCGATCCTCGCGGGCGCGTGCGGCTACCTCCTGAAGGACTCCTCGATCCACGATCTGATGGCAGGCATCCGCGCCGCGTCGCTCGGCGAGTCGCTGATCTCCCCCAACATCGCGGCGAAAGTGCTCCAGCGGGTTCGCGCGACGAGCACGCAGCCCGAGATCGCGAACACGATCCGTGCGGAGCTCTCCGACCGTGAGATCGAGGTGCTGAAGCTGATCGCGAACGGCAAGGACAATGCCGTCATCGCCGCCGAGCTCCACATCAGCCCGAAGACGGTGAAGAACCACATCTCGAACATCCTGATGAAGCTGCAGATCGACAACCGCATTCAGGCGGCGGTCTACGCCGTGCGCAGCGGCATCGTCTAGCTACTAGCGTTTGCGCGCGCTGCGCGCGCGCTCGTGCAGCGTGCCGAGCATCCCACGAAGCCGTTCGAGCTCGCCGTCGGTGCGGTTCAGCTGCGCGCCGATCGAGCTCACCTCGTCGACCAGACCGTCGCCGCCTTCGCGCGCGACCTCGCCGAGCCGGCGCTCGAGACGCCAGCGCTCCGCTTCGAGCGCGAGCGCCTGCGCGTAGCCCTCGGTCAGCGTCGACTCGAGCGTCTCGATGGTCGGCGCTTCGGCGCTGAGGAGCGATTCGATCTGTTGCATGGTCATGTCGGCGGGCCCGTCTCGCGGGCTGCTTCGATTATCCGGATGCAGCACAGGCTTCGTATGGGCCGGGCGGCCCATCTTCCCCCCGAAATAGGCCCAGCTAGACTTGGGCGGGTGCGCGTCCGTGCCGCCGCCGCCGCACTCGTCGCCGCCCTCGTCGCACCCGCAGCCGCAGGCGCTTCGCTGCGCGCGTCGCTCGAGCGTGCGCTTCATGTGCCGCACGTCAGCCTCGCGGCGACCGGCGCCGTGGCGGTCGACCTCGCGACGGGTGAGACCGTCTACTCGCGCAACGCCTCGCTGCCGCTCATCCCGGCGTCGAACGAGAAGCTCGCCGTCACCTACGCGGCGCTGACGGCGCTCGGGCCCGAGTTCACGATCGAGACCGACGTCCTGGGCGAGGGGAGCCAGAACGGCACGACCTGGCAGGGCGACCTCGTGCTGAAGGGCTACGGCGACCCGACCCTCACCGCTTCAGATCTGACTGTCCTCGCGCGGCAGGTTCGGGCCGCGGGGATCGTCCGCGTCAGCGGCCGCGTGCTGGGCGACGAGTCCTGG
Organism: Actinomycetes bacterium; assembly: GCA_031370755.1. Taxonomy (GTDB): domain Bacteria; phylum Actinomycetota; class Thermoleophilia; order Gaiellales; family Gaiellaceae; genus Palsa-739. The sequence goes on along the minus strand of JANMQZ010000089.1, from coordinate 5,228 downwards.
TTCGACTCGCGGCGCACCGCCGCGGGCTGGAAGGCGGCCTTCACCATCACGGAGTCACCGCCGCTCTCGGCGCTCATCGTCGATCGCGGCCGCGTCGGCCGCTTCACGTCGCGCGATCCGGCACTCGCGGCCACCCAGCTCTTTCGTGCGGCGCTCGTGCGCGCCGGCGTGCGCGTCGCCGGGGCCGCAATGCACGGCACCGCGGACGACGCCGCCATCCCGCTTGCATCCGTCGACTCGGCGAACGTCGCCGCGATCGTCCGGTGGATGGACCGGGTCAGCGACAACTTCGTCGCGGAGATGCTCGTGAAGCAGCTCGGCGCGGTGCAGTCCGGCCGCGGCACCACCGCCGCGGGCGCGGGTGTCATGACCGGCCTCCTCGCGGCGGCCGGCGTCCCGCTCGCAGGCGTTCGCGTCGTCGACGGCTCCGGGCTCTCGCTCCTCGACCGGCTGACCCCGAACGCCCTCATCTCGCTGCTCTCGGTGATGTGGAACGACCTCGAGGTGCGCCTCGAGCTGCTCGCCGCGCTCCCAGTCGCAGGGCGCACCGGCACGCTGCACGACCGCATGCGGGCCGGGCCGGCCACCGGCATCGTGCGCGCGAAGACGGGCACGACCTCGAACGCATCCGCGTTGTCGGGGTTCGTCGCCGACCGCTACATCTTCGCGGTGCTGCAGAACGGCTTCCCCGTGTCCTTCACGTGGGCGCGCGTCGCGCAGGACCGTTTCGCGGTCGCGCTAGCCGCGTCCCAGTAGCTCGAGCAGGTCCTGCTCGCTCAACTGCGGCACGTCGGCCTTCTCCGCCTTCGTGAGCTTGGACTTGCCGGGCTCCTCGCCGACGATCAACCCGGTCGTCTTCGACGAGACCGAGTTGCCGACCTTCGCGCCGAGCGCCTCGAGCGCCGCGGCGGCCTCTTCGCGCGTGAAGCGCTCGAGCGTGCCGGTGATCACGTACGTCTTCCCGGTCAGCGGGCCCTCGACCGGCTTGTCCTCGGCGCCGCTCTCGAAGCGCAGGCCGAGCTCGCGCAGCTCCTCGACGAGCGCGCGGTTGTCGTCGTCGCTGAACCACTCGGCGATCGCCTCCGCGCGCTCGGGGCCGATCCCCTCCGCCTCGACGAGCTCCTCCTGCGATGCGTTCGTCAGCGCGTCGACGGTGCCGAAGTGGCGCGCGAGCGTCTGTGCCGTCACCCAGCCGACGTCCGGGATGTTGAGGCCGTAGAGGACGCGCGAGAACGGGATCGCCTTCGACCCCTCGATGCCGGCGATCGCGCTCGCAGCGCTGATCTCGCCGAAGCCGTCGAGCTCCATGAGCTGTTCCTGAGTCAGCCGGTAGAGCCCGGGCAGCGAGCGTACGAGCCCCTGCTGCCACAGGAGCCACACCGTCTTCTCACCCACTCCGTCGATGTCCGCGGCGGACATCACCCAGTTGTTCAGCGTCTCGAGGCCGCGCGAAGGACACGCCCGATTCGGACAACGGTGCATCGCCTCGCCCTCCGGCTTGACGACGTCCGTCCCGCAGAGCGGGCACTGCTCCGGCATCGCAAACGGTTTCGTGCCGCGACGGTGCTTGCCCGCCGGCCCGACGATCTGCGGGATCACGTCGCCGGCGCGCTGCACGATCACGTCGTCGCCTTCGCGAATCTCCTTCCGGTTGATGTCCTCCTCGTTGTGGAGCGTCGCGCGGGAGATCGTGACGCCGCCCACTTCGACCGGCTCGAGCATCGCCCAGGGATTGAGCGCCCCGGTGCGCCCGACGCGGATCGCGATCTTGTTCAAGCGTGTCACGGCGGTCATCGGCGCCCACTTGTACGCGCGCGCCCAGCGCGGCCGTTCGTGCAGCGCCCCGAGTCGGCGCTGCTGGTCGTATGAGTCGACCTTGATCACGATGCCGTCGATCTCGTAGTCGAGCTGCCTGCGACGGATCTCCCACGCACGGCAGGCCTCCGCGACCTCCTCGATCGACTCGACCCGTTCGGCGAACGGGTTGATCGGGAAGCCGTGCTCCTTCAGCCACTCGAGCGTTTGCCAGTGCGTGACGAGCTCGGCGCCCTCGTGCGCGCCGATGCCGTACGCCCAGAACGCGAGCGGCCGCCCGGCGGTGATCGACGAGTCCTTCTGCCGCAGCGAGCCGGCGGCCGCGTTGCGCGGGTTCGGCGTCGGCTTCTTCCCCTCGGCGACGAGCCGTTCGTTCAGGCGGTTGAATCCGGAGAGCGGCATGTACACCTCGCCTCGCACCTCGATCACGCCGGGCACGCCGGCGCCGAGCAGCCGCAGCGGAATCGTCTTGATCGTGCGGAGATTGACGCTGACGTCCTCGCCCACGACGCCGTCACCACGGGTTGCGCCGCGCGAGAACGTGCCGTCCTCGTATGTCAGGTTGATCGCGAGGCCGTCGATCTTCGGCTCGAGCACAAACGCAATCGGCTCGTCGGTCCCGAGCCGCTTGCAGGTGTCGTCGGCCCATTTTGCGAGCCCCTCGTCCGTCGTCACTTTCTCGAGCGACCCCATCGCCTGGAGGTGGCGTACCTTCTGGAACTTCGCAGACGGCGGCGCGCCGACGCGCTGGGTGGGCGAGTCGGGCGTCACGAGCTCGGGATGCGCAGCCTCGAGCGCGACGAGCTCGTCGTAGAGCGCGTCGTAGGCAGCGTCGGTCATGACCGGCTCGTCGTCGACGTGGTAGGCGATGAGCGCGCGATGCAGCAGCTCGCGCAGCTCGGCGGCGCGCTTCTCGTTAGAGGACGCCAAGGAGCTCCTCCGCGGTGTCGACGATCGCGTCCGGCTCCTCTCGCTCGAGCTTCGCGCGATCATGGATCCGGCCCCAGGTGACGGCGACGGCGTGCATGCCCGCTGCCTTCGCCGCACGCATGTCGAACGGCGAGTCACCGACGTAGGCCGTCTGCGCCGGGTCGGCGTTCATGCGCTTCGCGGCGAGGAGCAGCGGCTCCGGATCGGGCTTGTGCTTATCGGTCTCGTCGCCGCCGACGACGGTCTCGAAGAGGTGCCCGAGCGGCACGCGTGCGAAGGCGAGCTCGACGGTCGAACGCCGCTTTGCGGTGACCACGCCGAGCCGCCGGCCTTCCGCGTGCAACCGAACGAGGACGTCCTCCATGCCGACGCATGCCTCGAGCTCGTCGTGCAAAGGCTCGTTGTGCGCGCGGTAGACGCGCACGAGCTCGTCGACCTGATCGGGCGCGAACACGGCCATTTGCGCCTCGAGCCCCGGGCCGCCGACCGCCTGGAGCAGCTCGTCGTCGCCGAACTCCTCGCCGAGCACCTCACGCGTCGCATGCCGCATCGACGCGAGGATGATCGAGCCGGAGTCGACGACGGTGCCGTCGAGATCGAAGAGGACGACCGGGAAGCGCGCCACGGAGCCATCGTAACGACGCGGGTGTCAGGCACCTTTCGGTGCCCGACACCCCGTCCCGCGTCGTTACTTGCAGCCGGGGAAGCGGAACGCGCCGATGCGCGTCGCCCAGCTGCCGATCACGACCGTGTCGGTCGTGAGGTACTCGCTCGTGAACCAGAACGTGCAGTCGTTCGTCGGGTCGACGCTGAGCTCGCTGTAGTCGCCCCAGCGTCCTTCCGGCTCCGTCTGCGGCCCCTGGCCCGTGAACAGCACCTGCTCCGCCTGTGTCATCTGGCCGGGCGCGTCACCTGCGGCACGACCCGTGTAGCGGAGCGACGGGAAGTCGTTCACGCCCGACGCGCTGAACCCGAGCGCGATGTTCCCCTGCTTGTCCATCGCGATGCTGCCCATCCAACGGGACAGCGGATTCGTCAGCGAGTCGTCAGGCGCGTATGTCCCCTGCTGGACGATGACCGGGCTCTTCGTGGGGCTCCGCACCTCGTACCAGCGAATGCCCTCGAGCGCGTCCGCCTTGACGGTGTGGTTCAGCACGAGCGACTCGTGATCGCCGAAGTTCCGGTACGCGAGCCGGAACATGAGCCGGTCGCCGAGCACGTCGAGCCCTTGCGGCCCACCTTTCTGAAGTGCGCAGTCGCCGTAGCCGTAGACGCATTGCGGCCGCACGAACGGCGCGACCGGCAGCGTCGAGCTCGGCTGTCCGTTGTTCCCGAACGTCGAGGCCTGCGGGTTCGACCAGTCGACGTGGAAGTTCCACAGCCGCAGGTCGAAGGCGCTGTCCGTGCCCTGCGGCGGGATGCTCGCCGGGTCGTCGACCTCGGCGAACACGTTCGGCTCGCCCGCCGGCGGCAGCTTCGAGCCGTCGGCGTCCGCCGGCAGCTGCCCGATGTATTGCCCGCCGATGGGATTCGCGGCCGCCTCGTCGAACCACACGAAGCGCGCCGGCTGGCCGGCGAGCATCTTGTCGCGCTCGTAGACGATCGCCGCTGCGCCCGACGACGTCTCCTGACCGGTCGGGAACTCGTTGGCGGACATGTAGTAACCGTCGCGCCAGACCCCGAAGTGCGGATAGTCGAGGAACGTGCTCGGGCCGAAGTCGAAGAAGTAGAGGTTGTACGCACCTGTCGCGTCGCTCGTCTGCGACAGGGCAACGCACTCCCCGTACGACTCACCCGTTGCAGGTTGCGCGACGAACTCCGACAGCAGCCAGCGGCCCGCGTACTGGTCGTACACCACCACCGGGTCTCCGTCGTTGTGCGCGGCGCACTCACCTCCCACGCCGGACCACAGATCCTTGATCGGCGTCGCGTGGCGAAGCACGGTCCCCGTCTTCGAATACACCGCGAAGTCGGAGTTGACCATCTGCACGTACTGCGTCGCGCCTGCGGCACCGTTCGTATCGGGCGGCAGGCAGCTGCAGCTCGACGCCTCGGCGCACGGCGGCCCGAACGGCAGGCAGATGCCGTCGAAGCTCGCAAGCGGCGCCGAGAGCGGCCCCGTCCCGCGCTTCTTCTGGATCACCGGGTCCTTCGAGCTCGACGACCCCTTCGCGGCCGTCAGGTGCTCGTTGTCACGCGTATTGAGCGTCGTCACGACAGGCGCCACCACCACGGGCAGATCAGCGACCGCCGTCGAAACCCCCTGGAACTCACCCGTCCCGACGTGCGGGCCGAGCGTCGCGTTCGCGGCGACGGAGCCCGCAGCCGCGCGCTCGCGTGCCTGCTCCGCGCTCGACCCTTCGCGATACACGCCGACCGCGCGGTCGGCATCCTGGCGCCCGCTGCTCGCGGTGAGGCCGAGCACCCCCGCGGCGGCGCCGAGCACAGCGAGCACTAGCACCGCCCTGACAGTCCGTTTCTTC
>JANMQZ010000070.1:0-14041 GCA_031370755.1 Actinomycetes bacterium | reverse complement strand
ACTCGTTCGTGCATGTGTCGTTCCACGACCACACCGATGACGAGGTGAACCCGATCGCGTCGACGGCTGCCTTCGCACACTTCCAGGACGGTCACGGCGACCGTAGGGAAGGCGGCGTCGACCAGCAGACCGCGACGCTCGTCGGCGCCTACATCACGGCGATCGACTGACGCTTTCCGACAGCGGTGTCAGACACCCTGCGGGTGTCAGACACCAGGTAGGTGCCTGACGCCGCGGAGCGGTGTCTGGCACCGCCTTTGAAAGGCCGCTACGACAGAGCCTTCGGTCACTCATAGGATGACGCGGTGGCGCGGGTCGCGATCGTGGGCAGCTACGGGGTCGGCCTGACGGTCGAGCTCGATCGCGTGCCGGACGCGGGGGAGACCGTTGTCGGCCGCTCGTTCCGCCGGGACCACGGCGGCAAGGGCTCGAACCAGGCGGTCGGCGCGGCGCGCCTCGGCGCCGAGGTCGACTTCCTCACCGCGATCGGCGACGACGCGTTCGGGCACGACGCGATCGCGCTCTGGGAGACCGAAGGCGTGCACGCGGAAGCGGTGCTCGCGCCGCCGGCGGCGACGATGACGGCCCCGATCCTCGTCGAGCCGTCGGGACAGAACCGCATCGTCATCGTCCCGGGCGCGCTCGAGCGGCTGACGCGCGCGCACGTCGACGCCTTCGCCGAGCGGATCGCGCGCGCGGACGTCTGTCTCGTGCAGCTCGAGATCCCGGTCGACACGGCGCTTTACGCGCTCGAGGTCGCCCGCCGCGCCGGCGTGCGCACGATCCTGAACCCCGCGCCTGCTCCGAAGGAGCCGATCGCGCCGGAGGTCGACTATGTGACGCCGAACGAGACCGAGGCCGCCGCCGTGCGCGACGCGCGCGCAACGGTCGTCCTTACGCTCGGCGAAGAGGGCGCAGAGCTCGACGGCGTACGCGTGCCCGCGTTCCCCGCCTCGGCCGTCGACACGACAGGCGCGGGCGACGCCTTCAACGCCGCCTTCGCCGTCGCGCTCGCCGAGGGGCTGCCCGACCTCGAGGCGGTCCGCTGGGGCTGCGCTGCCGGCGCGCACATGGTCGAGCACGCAGGCGTCGTCCCGGGACTGCCGACCCGCGCCGAGCTCGAAGAGAGGCTGTCATCGGCGTCCGTCTGATCATCGACACCGATACGGCGGGCGACGACGTGACGTCGCTCCTGATCGCGCTTCTCCATCCGAACGCGCAGCTCGAGGCGATCACGATCTGCAACGGCAACGTCGACTTCGACCAGCAGGTCGAGAACGCGCTCTACACCGTCGAGCAGGCGGGCAAGAGCGTGCCGGTCTACCCGGGTTGTCCGAAGCCGCTCGTCGCCGACTGGGTCGACGCCGCCTACGTGCACGGCCAGGACGGCATGGGCGACTCGTTCTTCCCGAAGGCCAAGCAGCGGCCCGAGCCCGAGCACGCCGTCGATGAGCTCGTCCGCCGGATCAACGACGCTCCCGGCGAGCTGACGCTCCTCGCGCAGGCACCGCTCACGAACATCGCGACGGCAGTCGTCCGCGACTCGTCGATTGCCGCGAAGGTGAAAGGCCTCTACATCATGGGCGGCGGCGTCGGCAACATCACGCCGGCCGCGGAGTTCAACTTCTACGTCGACCCCGAGGCGGCGAAGATCGTCTTCAAGGCGGGCTTCCCGATCACCCTCTTCACGTGGACGCTGACGCTCTCGCACGGCGTCTTCTTCGACGCCGACCTCGCGCAGATCGAGGCCGTCGACTCGCCGCTTGCGCGCTTCTACCGGCAGGTGACCCGCAAGGCCGAGGAGTTCGAGCGGTCGATGGGCGTGCCCGGCACGACCCATCCCGACTCGATGGTCGCGGCCGCGATCGTCGAGCCCGCGCTCGTCCGGGCCAGCCGGCAGGCCTTCGTCGACGTCGAGACCCAGGGCGAGCTGACCCGCGGCTACAGCGCGATCGACACGCTCGGCACGACCCGGCAGGAGCCGAACTGCACGCTCGTCGAGGATTTCGACACCCGGGGCTTTCTCGAGCTCTTCCTGGGCATTCTCCGCTGAGTCGGGCCGAGCACCATTCGCAAACTGTCAAATCGGGCCGATCGGCGTCTAAGGGAATGGGCCGCTGTGAGCGGCCCACCGCACGCCTAGCAATGGGGTCTGGGGCGTACTAGCATCGTGAACGCCCGAGATCGGGTCGAAAAAACATCAGGAGGGTTCAGTGAAGAAGTGGCGTTTCGTGGCGCCCGTCGCGGCGCTCGCAGGGGTGGCCGTCGTGGCGGTCATGCTCGTGGGCACCGGTGCCGCAGCACCGACGGCCGGCTACAAGGCGGGCCTCGTCTCCGACGTCGGTCGCTTCAACGACAAGGGCTTCAACCAGCTGCAGCTGAAGGGGCTGAAGTTCGCGGCGACGAAGATCTCCGGTCTTCAGACGTCAGCCGTTGAGTCTCACTCGGCCGGTGACTACCTGCCGAACTTCGCGTCGCTGGCGCGCAAGGGCTACAACATCATCATCGGCGCGGGCTTCCTGCTCGCGGCGCAGGAGAACACGGTCGCGAAGCAGTTCCCGAACACGAAGTTCGCGATCACCGACTACGACGTGACGGGCCCGCCGTTCAACGGCAAGGCCAAGAACGTCGAAGGCCTGACGTACGCGACGCAGGAGAACAGCTACCTCGTCGGGTGCCTCGCCGGCCTCATGGTCAAGAAGAAGGGCGGCGACCAGGTCATCGGCGTCGTCGGCGGCGTCAAGATCCCGCCGGTCGACTCGTTCCTCGCCGGGTACCAGGCCGGGGCGAAGAAGTGCAACCCGGGCATCAAGGTGCTCAAGGGCTACTCGCAGGACTTCATCGACCAGGCCAAGTGCAAGACGGTCGCGCAGAACCAGATCGACGCGGGCTCGCAGGTCGAGTTCAACGTCGCTGGGCCGTGCGGCCTCGGCACGCTGGACGCGGCCAAGGAGGCAGGCATCTGGGGCGTCGGCGTCGACGTCGACCAGTCCTATCTCGGCAAGCACATCCTGACGAGCGCCGTCAAGCGCGTCGACACCGGCGTGTACCTCGCCATCAAGGGCGCGCAGACCGGCCAGTTCCAGGGCGGCAAGAACCTCGTCTTCAACCTCAAGAACGGTGGCGTGGGCATGGGCAAGATCAGCTCAGCCGTCCCCGCCAAGTTCCTGAAGACGATCGCCGGCCTGCGGGCGCAAATCGTCGCGGGCAAGATCAAGCCCCCGGCGAAGGTCGGCTAGCACCACTCGTACTGCGGAGAGGGCGGGCCATCGTGCCCGCCCTCTCCGTTCCTCCGTAGAATCGCGCTTCGTGGCCGATCCGACACCGCCCGTCCTCGAGCTCCGCGGCATCACGAAGCGCTTCCCGGGCGTCCTTGCGAACGACTCGGTCGACTTCGACCTCCGCAAGGGCGAGGTGCACGCGCTCCTCGGCGAGAACGGTGCGGGCAAGTCGACGCTGATGAACATCCTCTACGGGCTCTACAAGCCCGACGAGGGCGAGATGTTCCTGAACGGGAAGCCGCTCTCGATCGACTCGCCGCACGCGGCGATTGCCGCCGGCATCGGCATGGTGCACCAGCACTTCATGCTCATCCCGGTGATGACCGTCGCCGAGAACATCGTCCTTGCGGCGGAGCCGACGAAGGCGGGCGTCGTCCTCGACACCGCCGCCGCCGAGCGCCGCGTGCGCGAGCTCGCCGATCAGTTCAAGTTCCACATCGACCCGCGCGCCCGCATCCAGGACATCACGGTCGGCCAGCAGCAGCGCGTCGAGATCCTGAAGGCGCTCTACCGCCACGCGGACATTCTCATCCTCGACGAGCCGACAGCGGTTCTGACGCCGCAGGAGGCGATCGAGCTCTTCGACATCCTCAAGAACCTGGTCGCCGAAGGCATGTCGGTCATCTTCATCTCGCACAAGCTGAACGAGGTGCTCGACATCGCCGACCGCGTCACCGTGCTGCGTCGTGGCAAGAGGGTCGACACGATTCCGCGCGAGGGCGCAACCGAGGCGAGCCTTGCCCGCATGATGGTCGGCCGCGAGGTCCTCCTGCGCGTCGACAAGCCGCAGGGCAAGCCGGGCGACACCCTGCTCGAGGTCGAGGATCTGCACGTCGTCGACGACCGCGGCCTCGAAGCGGTACGCGGCGTCTCGTTCCAGGTTCGTGCCGGCGAGATCCTGGGGATCGCAGGCGTGGACGGGAACGGGCAGACGGAGCTGATCGACGCGATCACCGGCCTGCGCCGCTCGAGCTCGGGGCGCGTGTCCGTCATCGGGCGCGACCTGACGCACGGCAGCGCCCACGCGTTCCTCCAGAACGGCGTCGGCCACATTCCCGAGGACCGGCACCGGCGTGGGCTCGTGCTCGAGTTCACCCTCGCCGAGAACATCGTGCTGCACGACTACGCGAAGGGGCAGTTCGCGTCGCGAGGCTTCCTCCACCTCGGCCAGATTGCCGCCTACGGCAAGAAGCTGCTTGCCGAGTTCGACGTCCGCGGCGGCACGGAGCGAACGCGTGCGTCCGCGCTCTCGGGCGGCAACCAGCAGAAGGTCGTGATCGCGCGCGAGGTCTCGCGCGACCCGCGGGTCCTGATCGCGGCCCAGCCGACGCGCGGCCTCGATGTCGGGGCGATCGAGTTCGTGCACCGCCGCCTCGTCGAGGAGCGTGACGAGGGGCGCGCCGTCCTCCTCGTCTCGCTCGAGCTCGAAGAGGTGATCTCGCTCGCCGACCGCATCCTCGTCATCTACGAGGGCCGGATCGCCGGGGAGTTCGATCCGGGCGTGACCGAGCAGGAGCTCGGGATCGCGATGACCGGCGGCACGCGGGAGGCGACGGCGGTATGACCGTTCCCCCTGACCAGCCGCCCGTCGCCGAGCCGGGAGGCTCCGTGCCGAGCGCCGCCGAGCGGCTCGCGTTCTACCAGCGCGCGGGCGGCATCATCACGCCGCTCTTCACCGTGCTGCTCGCGTTCTTCGCGGGCGGGCTCGTCGTGCTCGCAACGGGCCACAACCCGCTGCGAACGTACAAGGCCGTCTGGGACGGCACGGGCCTGAACTGGTTCTTCGAGTTCGGTCACCACCACATCGACATCCCGTTCACGCACCACCAGGTCTTCTTCTGGTGGAACACCGACACGAACGGCCTCGCCTCGTACAACCTGACGCAGACGCTGATCCTCACAACGACGCTGATCTGCACGGGCCTGGCGGTCGCGTTCGCGTTCCGCTGCGGCCTCTTCAACATCGGCGGGCAGGGCCAGTACATCACCGGTGCGATCATCTCGGTCTGGGTCGGGTCGTCGTGGGCCGGGATGGCGCAGGGCCTGCACGTCTTCCTCGCGATCGCGCTCGCGATGCTCGCGGGCGCAAGCATCGCAGCGGTCGCCGGCTTCCTGAAGGCGACCGTCGGTGCGCACGAGGTGATCACGACGATCATGCTCAACTGGATCGCGTACTGGACCGGCAGCTTCCTTTTCGGCCGCGGCGGCCCGTTGCAGAACAGCGTCGACGTTGCGGTCCCCATCTCGAACGACGTCAAGCCGAGCGGCTTGCTGCCGACGTTCTGGGGCAACCCGCAGCTCCAGGCGCTCCACGTCGGGCTCTTCATCGCGCTCGGCGCGCTCGTCGTCTTCTGGCTCACGCTGAACCGAACGACGCTCGGCTACCAGGTGCGTGCGGTCGGGTTCAACCCCGAGGCGGCGCGCTACGGCGGGATCAACGTCGCGCGGAACTACGTGTACGCGATGGCAATCTCCGGCGCGTTCGCCGGTCTTGGCGGCGCGATCGACATCCTCGGCTGGCAGTACCGGCTAGGCGTGCTCGACATCCAGGTGTCGAACATCGGATTCATCGGCATCGCGGTGGCGCTCCTCGGCCGCAACACCGCGGTCGGGGTCGGCCTGGCTGCGCTCCTCTTCGGCTCGCTCGTCAACGGCACATCGACGCGCGGCCTCGACCCGTCCGTCTTCCCGCCGCAGCTCGCCGGCAACCTGACGCTGATGATTCAGGCGCTCGTGCTGCTCTTCGTCGGCGCCGACGTCCTCATCCTCTACGTCTGGCAGGCGCGCCGGAAGATCGGGCTCGGGCGCAAGGATGCGCCGCCGGCGCCGCAGGGCGAGGTCGCGGCATGAGCGCTGCCGCCGCCACGGTCGACCGCGTCTCGCGCACACCGCGCGAGGTGGCGCGCGCCGGGATGGTGCTCGGCACGCTCGCGTTCTTCTTCACGCTGCCGCCGCTGCACACCCACGCGAAGCTCGTGCCGCTGCTCGTCGGTCTCCTCGCGGTCGCGTGCGGCATCTGGGCCGTGACCCGCGGCGTGCGCCGGATGGGCTGGGGGGCGATCGCGATGGGAATCATCGGCATCGGGCTCGGTGTCCTCGCGACGAACTCGTCGAACGACCACCTGACGACGGTCGTCTCGTGGGGAGCGCTCATCGGCTCGACGCTCGCGTGGGCGACGCCGCTCGCGTACGCGGCGGTCGGCGGCATGGTCTCGGAGCGCAGCGGCGTCGTGAACATCGGCCTCGAGGGGATGATGCTGGCCGGCGCGTTCTTCGCCTGTCTCGGCGCCGACAAGTTCGGGTCGTGGGAGATGGGCCTCGTCACCGCGGCCGTCGCGGGCGCGGGGTTCGCGCTCGTGCACGCGTTCTTCGCGATCCATCTTCGCGCAGACCAGATCGTCGGCGGCACGGCGATCAACTTCCTTGCCCTCGGCGTCACCGGCTACTTCTTCATCCAGGTCTACGGCGACAACGGCACGCCGGGCGATCTCGCCCGCGTCCCGAACCTCACGATCAGCGGGTTCGGCAAGCGCTCGTTCTGGGGCCAGTCGATCGGCGACCTCAATCTGATGATCTGGGCCTCGTTCGTGCTCCTGATCGTCGCGTGGTTCGTCCTCTTCCGCACGTCGATCGGCCTCCGACTCCGCGCCGTGGGCGAGCACCCGCGCGCTGCAGAGACCGTCGGCATCTCGGTCTACAAGACGCGCTACATCGCCGTCGTCGTCTCCGGCATCCTCGCCGCGCTCGGCGGCGCATACCTCTCGATCGGCTTCGTCGGCTCGTTCAACGAGGGGATGACGAACGGCCGCGGCTTCATCGCGCTCGCCGCCGTTATCTTCGGCAACTGGCGACCGTTCGGCGCCTATGCGGCCGCGGTGCTCTTCGGCGCGTCGACGGCCCTCTCGTTCCGGCTCGCCACGTACTCCGACTCGGCCGCCGTCATCTTCCAGGCGTTGCCGTACGTTCTGACCCTCATCGCGGTCGCCGGCGTGATCGGCCGCTCGATTCCGCCCGCCTCCGTTGGCCGCCCCTACGCGAAGCAGTAACCACCGCGCCTCGCTCGCGGTGCTGCTCGGGCTCCTGGCCGTCGTAGCCGTGCCCGTCGCCGTCGTGCTCTCTCGGCAGACCGCCGGGGTCCGCCTGATTGACGCCGTCTGGGCGATCCCGGTCGCCCTCGCCTGCGGGCTCGCCGCGCTCCTCTTCTCCCGTGGCGCCGGCGGCCGCATCCGCTGGACGCTCGAGCAGGCGGGGGGCTTCGGCCGCATCCGGCTCGGGCGCGTCCTCGGGGTCGCCGGCATCTGCGTCGCCCTCTCCGCGTCGATCGCGGTGGGCTTCTACGAGCTTCTCCTGCGCCTCGAAGGGTAGGAGGGGGTAGTGACGGTCGGCACTACAATGACCGGCTGAGTGTTCGAGATCGGCAACAGCCTCCGGGAAGCGCGCGTGCGCCAGGGGCTCGACTACAGCCAGGTCGAGCTCGCGACGAAGATCCGCGCGAAGTACCTCCGCGCGCTCGAGGAAGAGCAGTTCGAAGTGCTGCCGACCGGCACGTACATCAAGGGCTTCATGCGGTCGTACGCCGACTTCCTCGGCCTCGACGGCGAGCTCTACGTCGACGAGTACAACTCCCGCTACGTCGCGGAGAGCTTCGACGACATGCCGCAGCGGCGGCCGCGCATCCGGCAGGAGCGCAGCGTCGACCGGAGGGTCGTCGTTTTCGCGCTCTTCGGGATCGCAGCGCTGACCGCGCTCGTGATCGTCGCCTGGAAGTTCGGCGGCAGCGACTCCTCGACCTCGACGCCCCCGGCCGTCACGCATCCGAAGCCGGCGCCGAAGGGGCTCCGCTTCGTCGGCCTCGGCAAGGGGACGTATCTCGAGATCCGCCGCGGCTCGAAGATCGGCCAGGTCGTCTTCCAGGGGACGTTGCGCCCCGGCGACAAGCAGTTCATCGTCGGCTCGCGCTTCTGGCTAGCGGTGCGCCGGCCGAGCGGGGTGCGCTTCACGCTCGCGGGGAAGCCGGTCGCGCTGCCCGCGCATCGCAACCTGCGCGTCGTCGTCACGCCGTCGAAGACCGACCGCGTCACCGGTTAGGAGCCTGTTTCACAATGATGCGCGGGGCGGCTCAGTCGTCATTGTGAAACGGGCTCCAAGGCCGCGCGCCGTTGTCGTCGTCACGGGCAGCGAGCTCGTGCGCGGCGAGCGAACCGATCTGAACGGACCGTTCCTCGCGAGCGAGGCGCTGCGGCTCGGGCTCGAGCCTGCGCGCATCGCGATCGTCGGCGACGCGCCGGAGGAGCTGGAGGCGGCGCTCCGCGGCGCGCTTGCAGACGCCGACGCGGTGCTCGTGTCCGGCGGGCTCGGGCCGACGCACGACGACCGCACGGTCGAGTTCGTCGCGAAGGCCCTCGGAGTCGGCCTGCACGTCGAGCCCGAGCTCGAGGCGCAGATCGAGTCGGTGTCCCGGGCGGCCGCAGAGCGGCTACGGCGCGACTACGCGGACTTCGCGCCGGGCGTGACGAAGCAGGCGACCGTCCCGGACGGCGCGGTCTCGCTCGGGCTCGCCGGCACCGCCCCCGGGCTGCTCGTGCCGCGCGAGAACGGGCGCCTCGTCGTCGTGTTGCCCGGACCGCCGGGGGAGCTCAAGCGCCTCTGGCCGAACGCGCTCGAGATGCCAGCCTTCCGCGCGCTTCTCGCCCGCACCACGCCGCCGGGGCGGCGCGTGCTCCGCCTCTTCGGCGTCAGCGAGTCGGCGGTCGCGCGCGCGCTCGCCGAGGCCGGTGGCGACGGCGACGGGGTGGAGGTGACGATCTGTGCGCGCGACTTCGAGATCCACGTCGACTTCGTCGTGCAGCCTGGCGCAGAGGTGCGCGCCGACGCGCTCGAGGCGGCGTTCACGGCGCCGCTCGAGCAGTGGCTCTACGGCCGTGACGAGCGCGGCGTCGAGGAGCACGTGCTCGAGCTGTGCCGGGCGCGCGGGCTGACGCTCGCGACGGCGGAGTCGTGCTCGGGCGGGCTCGTCGCGGCGCGGCTCACGTCGGTGCCCGGGTCGAGCGACGTCGTGCTCGGCGGCGTCGTCGCGTACGCGAACGGCGTCAAGGAGGCGGAGCTCGGCGTGCCGGCGGACTTGATCGAGACGCACGGCGCGGTGTCGGCCGAAGTGGCGGCGGCGATGGCGCGCGGCGCCCGCGAGCGGCTCGGCGCCGGCGTGGCGGTGTCGGTGACCGGCATCGCCGGCCCGGGCGGCGGCACGCCGGAGAAGCCCGTCGGGCTCGTCTACGTCCACGCGGAAGGCCCGGACGGCGGGCTCGGCCGGGAACTCAACTTCCCGGGCGACCGCGCCTCGATCCGCGCCCGCTCGGTCGTGATCGCGCTCCACCTCGCCCGCACGCTTCTGACACGAAGCCCTGACGAAGCCGCGTGACCTCCCCGGCTAGCGTGACCGGCGATGAGCGGTTGCGCCTCTTCCTCGGGCTCCGCCTGCCCGAGCAGGTCCTCGACGCCTGCGAGGCGTGGCAGCACGCGCACCTCCGCCTCGCCGGCGTCCACGTCGTGCCGCGCGAGCACCTACACGTCACGCTCGCGTTCCTCGGGCACCGCCCCGCCGGCGAGGTCGACGCGATCGTTCACGAACTGCGGGAGGCGGTCGCCTCGGCCGGGCCGGACCTGCGGCTCGCCGTGGCCCGCTACCGGGAGACGCGGAGCGTCGCGATGCTCGTGCTCGACGACCTGGGCGGCGGCGCCACGGCGCTCGCAGAGGACGTCCAGGCTCGTCTGGAGGCTCTCCGCGCCTACCGCCGGGAAGGCAGGCCCTGGCTGCCGCACCTCACGGTGGCACGCTTCAGGGCCCGTCCGGGCCTCCGGCTCGAGCCGCCGCCCCTCGGCGGGCCGATGGGAACGTTTGTTCCGTCCGACGCGGCTGCTTTCCTTTCACGACTGCATCCCGGAGGGGCGCAGTACGCCGTACTGGAGTCGATCCGCCTAGGAGGCTGAAGTTATGGACAAGCATGAAGCACTGGACGTCGCCCTCGGGCAGATCGAGCGCCAGTTCGGCAAGGGCCCGATCATGAAGATGAACGACCGCGCGGCGGTCTCCGTCGGCGCGGTGTCGACGGGGTCATTGGCGCTCGACCTTGCCCTCGGGATCGGCGGCTTGCCGCGAGGCCGCATCGTCGAGGTGTTCGGCCCGGAGTCGTCCGGTAAGACGACGCTCGTCTACCACGTGATCGCCGAGGCGCAGCGCCGCGGCGGCATCTGCGCGTTCATCGACGCCGAGCACTCGATGGATCCGGCGTACGCGAAGCGCATCGGCGTCGACATCGACAACCTCCTCGTCTCGCAGCCCGACACGGGCGAGCAGGCGCTCGAGATCACCGAGCTGCTCATCCGCTCGGGCGCGCTCGACGTCGTCGCGATCGACTCGGTCGCCGCGCTCACGCCGAAGGCCGAGATCGAGGGCGAGATGGGCGACTCGCACGTCGGCCTCCAGGCCCGCCTCATGTCGCAGGCGCTGCGCAAGCTCGCCGGCACGCTCAACCGCACCGACACGATCTGTCTCTTCACGAACCAGCTGCGCGAGAAGATCGGCGTCATGTTCGGCAGCCCCGAGGTCACGCCGGGCGGCCGCGCGTTGAAGTTCTACTCGTCGGTGCGCCTCGACGTCCGCCGCATCGAGACGCTGAAGGAAGGCGTCGAGGCGGTCGGCAACCGCATCCGCGTCAAGGTCGTGAAGAACAAGGTCGCGCCGCCGTTCAAGCAGGCCGAGTTCGACATCATGTACGGCACCGGCTTCTCGTGGGAAGGCACCGTCATCGACGTCGCCGCCGAGCGCAAGGTGGTCACGAAGTCGGGCTCGTACTTCAGCTTCGGCGACGAGCGGCTCGGGCAGGGGCGGCACAACGCGACCGCGTTCCTGAAGGAGCATCCCGACGTGACGCAGCAAATTCTCCAGCAGATCCAGCTCGAGGTCGGTCCGGAGCAGGTCGTCTCAGCACGGCTGCTGCCGGTCGAGGTCGAGGAGGCGGCGCTCGCCGAGAAGGCGATCGAGAACGGCGCCCCTGCAGGCAAGGAGGCGAAGGCGGCTGCGGCCGCCGCCGCGCTCGCCGAGGTCGGCGCGGGCGCCTCGTCGGAGGATTGATTCCGGTCGTCACCGCGCTGCGGGAGCGGGCGCGCGGGCGCGTCGAGATTCGCCTCGACGGCGCGCTCTGGCGCACCGTTCCCGCCGACGCGGTCGTGCGCTCGAACCTGCGGGTCGGGCGCACGCTCGACCGCGAGACTGCGCGCACACTTGGGCGCGAGCTGCGCCGGGCGCACGCGCTCGGCGTCGCTGCGCGGGCGCTTCGCTATCGGGACATGTCGCGACAGCGGCTCGAGGCTCGCCTCGCCGACCGAGGCGCTGCGGGCGGGGCGCGGGCCGAGGCGCTCGAGACGCTCGAACGGGTCGGCCTCGTCGACGATGCGCGGGTGGCGGTAGCGCGCGCGCAGACCCTTGCGGGGCGGGGCTACGGCGACGCCGCGATCCGGCTGGCGCTCGAAGGAGAGGGGCTGGAGGCCGAGGCGGTGCACGCCGGCCTCGCGGCGCTCGAGCCGGAGGGCGAGCGGGCGCGCGGCTTCCTCGAGCAACGGGGCGAAGGCGTGAAGACGCTTCGCTGGCTCGCGGCCCACGGCTTCGACGGCTCCACGCTCGACGAGGTGGGCGGATTTGCGGACGGGGGCTGACAGCGCTACGATCTGGTATCGCTTCACCTGACGTTTTGCCTGCAAACTGCGCTTTTCCGAACGAAATCGCTACTCCGTGACCGAAACCAAGACAACCCGTTCCACCCGTAGGCGCCGGAGGTTCACGGCCAGATAGGGCCGCCGTCCGCGGTGGCGTTCGCGTGCTCGCGGGCGCCGGATTCGAAAGCGATGTTCGAGGGAACCGCGGCTGCGGGCCCGATGCCGGGTGGGGAGAGACACCCCAACCGAGCGAGGTGCCTGGCACGTGCTGATCGGAATCGGAGTCGCCGTCGGGATCGCGGTCGGGCTCGTTCTCGCGCTCATGGCCGTGCAGGTACTCGGCGCGACCGGGGTCGGCAAGGCGCGGCGTCTGCACCGCCAGCTCGTCGAGGATGCGGAGCGCGAGGCGGAAGCCGTCCGCCGTGAGGCGCAGATCGAGGCGCGGGAGCAGGCCGTGGTGCTGCGGGCCGAGATCGACAAGGAGCTCGGCGACCGGCGCGAGGCCGTCCTGAAGATCGAGGAGCGCGTGCTCTCGAAGGAAGAGGAGATCGAGCGCAAGCTGCTCGATCTCGGCCGGAAGGATCAGGGGCTCGCCGACCGCGAGACGCACCTGCGCCAGCTCCAGGAGGAGATGAAGCTTGCGAAGTCGGCGCAGCAGCAGGCGCTCGAGCGCGTCGCCGGCATGACGCTCCAGGAGGCAAAGGCGTATCTGCTCGAGCGGGGCGAGGAGCTCGTGCGGCACGACCTCGCGCGCCGGGTGCGCATGCTCGAGGAGGAGGCTCGTGCGGAGTCGAAGCGGCGCGCACGCAACCTCGTCGCCGACGCGTTGCAGCGCGTCGCCGCGAGTCATGCGGCCGAGACGACGGTCAGCGTCGTCGAGCTGCCGACCGACGACATGAAGGGTCGCATCATCGGTCGCGAGGGTCGCAACATCCGCGCGCTCGAGCACCTCACAGGTGTCGACTTCATCATCGACGACACGCCGCACGCCGTTGTGCTCTCGTCGTTCGACGGGCTCCGCCGCGAGATCGCGCGCCTCACGCTGACGAAGCTGATCGAGGACGGGCGCATCCACCCGGCGCGGATCGAGGAGACGTACTACCAGTCGAAGGCGGAGCTCGAGGAGATCGTCCGCCAGGCCGGGGAGCACGCCGTCTTCGAGGCGAACTGCGGCCCGTTCCACGAGGAGATCGTGAAGATCCTCGGGCGGCTGCGTTTCCGCACGAGCTACGGCCAGAACGTGTTGAAGCACACGCTCGAGGTCGTGCACCTCGCCGGGATCATGGCGACCGAGCTCGGCGCGAGCGTGAAGACGGCGAAGCGCGCCGCGGTGCTGCACGATCTCGGCAAGGCGCTCACGCACGAGATCGAGGGCTCGCACGCCGCCATCTCCGCGCAGCTCGCGCGCCGCTACGGCGAGACGCAGCACGTCGTGCACGCGATCGAAGCGCACCACTACGAGGTGCAGCCGCAGACAGTCGAAGCGGTGCTCGTGATCGCGGCGGACGCGATTTCCGCGTCGCGCCCGGGCGCGCGCGGCGAGAGCCTCGAGCACTACATCAAGCGGCTCGAATCGCTCGAGACGCTCGCGGCGGCGAAGCCCGGCGTCGACAAGGTGTATGCCCTGCAGGCCGGCCGCGAGATCCGCGTCATCGTCAGCCCAACGGATGTCGACGACGACGAGGCCGCGCTCCTGTCGCACGAGATCGCGCGCGAGATCGAGGACCAGCTCGAGTACCCGGGCCAGGTCAAGGTGACGGTGATCCGCGAGAGCCGCTCGATCGACGTCGCGCGGAACCACGCCGCCGTGCAGAACGGCGCCGGCACGCTCGGCGACCTGCTCGCCGTCGAGCCCGAGCCCCAGCCCGAGCACCCGCCGATCCAGGCGGCCTAAGCCGCAACCAGGTTTCGGTGCCGTCAACGCGTCAGCGCAATGCTTGGTTGAGGGTAGCGGCTGGTGTTTTGAAGTCGAGGGTTTCTCGGGGTCGGGTGTTGAGGCTGTTGGCGATCGTGTCGAGTTGTGGCTGTGTGAAGGCGGAGAGGTCGGT
>JANMQZ010000050.1:0-2108 GCA_031370755.1 Actinomycetes bacterium | reverse complement strand
CGCGGGCCTTGCCGGCTCCGCGGGCGCGCTCGTCGCGTCGCCCACGATTCCGGTCGTCGGCGCATCGGGTGCGATCTTCGGGATCCTCGGCGCGATGCTCATCCTCGAGTGGCAGGCGACCGGCCGGCTCGGCGGCAACGCGATGACGCTCATCGTCATCAACCTCGTCTTCAGTTTCAGTTTCTCCGGGATCTCGTGGGGCGGACACGTCGGCGGCCTCATCGGCGGCATCCTCTCGACGCTCGCATTCGCGCGCTGGGGGCGCGGTCACGCCGCGTACGGGAAGCTCGGGTTGGCCGGCATCGCCGGCCTCGTCGCCGTCGCCGCCGGGAGTGTCGTGATCGCGTACCTGAAGGTCCGCGGGCAGGTCTAGCTCAGTCGGACCACCAGCCGGGGAACGTCTCGCCGTCGCCCGAGTCACCGGCTCCGAAGACGACGAGCTCCGCACCGTCGGGCCCGGCTTCGAAGTTCCGCGTTGTGCCGGCGGCCACGCGAATCGCGTCCCACTGCTGTACATCGACGATGTCGTCCTCGAGCTTCATCCGGCCGCTGCCGTTGACGAGCACGTACACCTCTTCCTGGTGTGCGTGCTTGTGCCCGAACGGGACACGGAAATTCGCGGCGATCCGCTCGTAGCCGACTCCGCCCTGCTCGCAGCCGAGCGGCTTGCGCCCGAACCGCGCCTCGAGGTTGGGCGAGAGGCCGAAGCCGGGCGCCGCATCCTCGATCTCCTTCAGGTTCTTGATCGTGTAGTCGCTCATGTCGCGGATGCTAGAGAAAGTCTTCGCGCGGCACGAGCGAACCGCCGGTGAGCCACGACCACGGCGAGAGCCGGCGTACCTGCACGTGCACGGCGTCGGGATCGTCCTCGGCGTGCTCCTCGCGGTAGTCGCGGATCCACGCGCGCGCCTCGTCCTTCGTCTTCGCGCGCCAGCGACGGTCGCCGTCGACCAGGAGCTCGTACTTGCTAGCCACCGGCTGCGACGTACTCGGCGCGGTGTGCTTCCTTCAGCACGGCCTGCGCGGCGGCAAGCCTCGCGAGCGGGACGCGGAACGGCGAGCAGCTCACGTAGTCGAGTCCGAGCCGGTGGCAGAACTCGACCGATCGCGGCTCGCCGCCGTGCTCGCCACAAATCCCGAGCTTGATCTGCTCCTTCACGCCGCGGCCGCGCTCGACGGCGATGCGCATGAGTTCCCCGACGCTCTCCTGGTCGATCGTCTCGAACGGATTGTGCTCGACCACGCCGTCCTCGAGGTAGAAGGTGAGGAACTTTCCCTCGGCGTCGTCGCGCGACATGCCGAGCGTCGTTTGCGTGAGGTCGTTCGTCCCGAACGAGAAGAAGTCGGCGTGCTCGGCGATCTCGTCCGCACGCAGCGCCGCACGCGGCAGCTCGATCATCGTCCCGCAGAGGTACTCGATCTCCGGCGCCTCCTTGGCCATCACGTGATCGGTCAGCTCGCGCAGCCTGCGCAGCTCTTCGCCGTACGCGACGAGCGGATGCATGATCTCGACGACCGGCGCGTCGCCGGTCCGTGCCTGCACTGCCTTCGCCGCGCGTGCGATCGCGCGCACCTGCATCTCGTAGATCTCGGGCCACTGGATGCCGAGCCGGCAGCCGCGCGTGCCGAGCATCGGGTTCGCCTCCGTGAGCGCCTTGATCCGCCGGCGCATCCGTTCGTCGGTCGCCTCGTCGAGCGGAGGCAGGAACTCGTGCAGCGGCGGATCGAGCAGTCGGATGGTCACCGGCAGGCCGGCCATCGCCTCAAAGATCGCCTCGAAGTCGGCCTGCTGGAAGGGAAGCAGCCGGTCGAGCGCGGCGCGTCGCCCCTCTTCGTCCGAGGCGAGGATCATCTCCTGAACGACGGGCAAGCGCTCGTCGCCGAAGAACATATGCTCGGTGCGGCACAGCCCGATGCCCTGCGCGCCGAACTCACGCGCTTTCGCGGCGTCACGCTCGTTGTCGGCGTTCGCGCGCACCTTCAGGCGGCGCACATCGTCGGCCCAGCCGAGAACGGTCTCGAAGTCCTCGTTGATCTTCGGCGGGACGAGCGGAACCTCGCCGATGATCACGCGTCCGGTACCGCCGTCGATCGTCAGCGTGTCGCCT
>JANMQZ010000298.1:0-3864 GCA_031370755.1 Actinomycetes bacterium | reverse complement strand
CCCTCACCTCGTCGGCTGTCAACGTCGAAGGCACGCTGAACGTCCTGCTCGCAGCGCGCGACGAGGGCATCCGGCGGGTCGTCTTTTCCTCCTCGGCGTCCGTGTACGGCTCGAGCCGGCAGATGCCGACGACCGAGGAGTCGCCGCCCGACCCGGTCTCGCCGTACGGCGTGGCGAAGCTCGCTGCCGAGCGCTACTGCGTCAGCTTCTCGCGCGTGTACGAGTCGTTCGAGTCCGTCGTCCTGCGCTACTTCAACGTCTTCGGCCCGCGGCAGAGCCCGTTCTCGCAGTACGCCGCTGCTGTGCCGCTCTTCATCACGAAGATCGCGGCCGGCGAGGAGATCGACGTCTACGGCGATGGCGAGCAGTCGCGCGATTTCACGTACGTCGGCAACGTCGTCGACGCGACGATCCGTGCCGGTGACGCCGAGGGCGCAAACGGCGAGATCTTCAACGTCGCGGCGGGCTCGCCGGCAAGCGTCAACCGGGTCGCCGAGACGATCGGTGCGATCGTCGGCAAGCCGGTGCGACGCCGCGAGCTGCCGCGGCGGCCCGGCGACCTCCGAGACTCCTGGGCCGATCTCTCGAAGTCCGAGCGCGTGCTCGGCTATGTGCCGGAGACCCCCCTAGAGGAGGGCCTCCGGCGCACGATCGAGTCTCTCCTCGGCTAACCGCGGGGAACGGCGAGGAACGCATTCCACGCCGGCTTTTTCTTGCCGGTCGCGGTGGACAGGCCTGACTGCCAGTTGCCGACTGCAGGCTCGTCGCGGACGAGGAACCACAGCATCATGTCGATGCGCGGGTTCTTCCGCGCGATCGCATACGACTCCGTCAGATACTTCGCCTGCGTCGCGTACGGCACGCCGAACGTCTTGTCAGGCGGGTTCGTCTGATAGCCGTACTCGGTGATCCATAGGTGCTTGGGCCCGTAGTACTGCGACACGAGCTTCAGCAGCAGATTGATGTTCCCGAGCTGAACGCGCCGCGCCTGCTTCCCCTTCGGCACGTACGTCGGCGACTCCAGCTTGCCGATGTCCGCGTACGGATGATGCGCGTAGACGTCGAACGTCTTCATGCCGAAGCGATGCGCCTGCGTGAGGAACGTCAGCGGATCGACCGACGCGCGCTTCGTTGCCGGGGCGTCGTTGCCCTTCGGCCCGGTGACACCGCACGCGACGTGCTCGTCCGGCAGCGGCCCGAGGAACGGCGAGTGCACGCCGTTGTAGATCGCGTTGCAGATTTTCGCGTAGTTGAACGCGCTCTCGACGCGCCACGTCTTCCCGACCCGCTTGTACTGCGGCGTGAGCCAGATCGGGTTGTTGGGCTCGTTCCAGGCCGTCCACATGTTCACCTTCGGGAGCGGGAGCTTCGTCGTCGGGTTCGACGGATCCTGCTGCCACGGCGGCGGCGTCCAGAGACCGCTGTACCGCTCGGCGGCCGTGTAGGCGAAGTTCTCGAGATCCTTGAAGTTGGTCGGAGCGACCGTTCTCGCCTTGTTGCCGTTCGCCCAACCCGGCGTGAAGAGAATCGAGAACACGACCTTGATGTTGTTCTGGGTCGCGTAGCGCACGAGACGGTCGTAGATCGCCCAGTCGAGGGCAGGGTCGCCCGGGTCGTTCGGGTCGGCCGGCCGCGACTTCGCGACCGCCCACTTCGTGCCGCCCCAGTAGAGGTTGACGCGGAGGACCTGCGTGTTCAGCGCCTTCAGCGTTGCGAAGGCGAAGTTCGGGTCTCCGTACAGGCTGAACGCCTCGTCGTTGATGCCGACGAGGAGATGGCTATTCGTTTTGACGTGCTGCTTCTTCGGTGTGGCCGTCGCCGCGGACACGGCGAGGCCGGCGGCGACCGTGACGGCCGTCGCGAGCAAAGCGATGCGTTTAGACACTAAGTGACTCCCGTGAGTTCGCTTGCAACATGCGCCGCAGCCCGTCCTCGAGGCTGACCTGCGGCTCCCACCCCAGCAGTTGCCGGGCGCGTGTGATGTCAGGTTGACGCACCTTCGGGTCGTCGACCGGAAGGGCTTCGAACACGATCTCGCTCTTGGTGCCCGTGGCTTCGATCACCTTTTGGGCGAGCTCGAGCAAGGTGTACTCCGCGGGGTTGCCGATGTTCACCGGCAGATGTTCCCCGCTGCCGGCGAGCTTCATGAGCCCGCGGATCAAATCGTCCACATAACAAAAGCTTCGGGTCTGTGAGCCGTCGCCGAAGACGGTGAGCGGCTCGTTCGCGAGCGCCTGGCGCGCGAAGGTCGGGATTGCGCGGCCGTCGTGCGGGCGCATGCGCGGGCCGTACGTGTTGAAGATGCGCACGATGCACGTGTCGACGCCTTGCTGGCGGTGGTACGCCATCGTCAGTGCCTCGGCGTAGCGCTTCGCCTCGTCGTAGACGCCGCGCGGGCCGATCGGGTTGACGTTGCCCCAGTAGGTCTCAGGCTGCGGATGGATCAGCGGGTCGCCGTACACCTCGCTCGTCGACGCGAGCAGGAAGCGCGCGCGCTTCCACTTCGCGAGGCCGAGCGCGTTGTGCGTGCCTTGCGAGCCGACCTTCAGCGTCTGTAGCGGCAGGCGCAGGTAGTCGATCGGGCTGGCCGGGCTCGCCAGGTGGTAGACGAGGTCCACGGGCCCCTCGACCTCGAGGTGCGCGGTGATGTCGTGGTGCATGAAGGTGAACGACTCGCTGCGAAGGTGCTCCACGTTCTGGAGCGAGCCTGTCTCGAGATTGTCGACGCAGATGACCCGGTGGCCCTCGGCGATGAGGGCGTCGCAGAGATGCGAACCGAGAAAGCCTGCGCCTCCCGTGATGACGGCGGTCGGCATCTGGGTCGATGCTACCGAGGCCTCACGAGGCCCGCGGAAGGCTTCACAAAGGCTTTACGGCTCCCATGGTTGTTAGCGTCGTGCCGTGCGTTGGTGGGGACCACTCGGGCTACTCGCCGCGATTCGCGTCGCAATTCCGCTCGCCGCCTTTGCAGACGAGGGCTCCAGCCTGCCGGGTATGCCCGCGTTCGTGCGGTCGAAACGCGACGGCGGCCTGACCGGCGACGCGACCGGCTTCTACGCCGCGACCCGCGAGTTCATGGCCGCCTGGGGGCGGATGCCGCGGCTCGTGCTCGCACTCGACGTCCTCTTTGCGCTCGCCGCAACGGTTGCAATCGTCGTGCTCTGGCGCCGGCGGTCGGACCTGCGCCCGTGGCTCGCCGCGGCCGCGCTCTGCGCGTTCGGGGTCGTCGTCGCCGTCGACGTGCACTGGATGAACCCGAGCGGCGCGGCCGTCTTCGGCTGGCCGCTCCTCTGGGCGCTGCCGATGGCGGCCTACCGCGTGCTCGGCTTCGGCCTCAGCAAGCACGTCGCGTGGGACTTCGGCTTCGCGCTCTCGCTGCTCGCTGTTGCGGCGACGGTCGTCGCGGTCGCGTATCTCGGACGGAACGCGACGGGACGCCGCCGGCTCGGGCTGCTCGCCGCCGCGTTCTGGACCGCGTGGCCTCTCCTCGTCGGCCTGATCGCAGGACACCACGCCTGGACGAACGGTCAGTGGGAGGTCGACGCCGGACTGCACAACTACAGCGAGCCGCTCTCGACACTGCTCGTCACCGCGGCAGCGGCGCTGCTGCTCTCGCCACAGTTGACGCAGCTTCGCCTCGCACTCGCCGGCTGCGCGCTGAGCGCGGCGACGCTCGTGAAGATCTCGAACGCCCTGCTCGCGGCCGCTGCGCTCCTGATCGTTTTCCTCCGGGGACGCAGGCACGACACGCTGCCGTATCTCGCCGGGGCGCTCGCGCTCGTGCCGCTCGTTGCGACGTACTGGCCGATCTCGTACCCGAAGCTCTTCGACAACCCTCAGTCGTGGCCGCGCGACCCATTCGAC
>JANMQZ010000008.1:0-1876 GCA_031370755.1 Actinomycetes bacterium | reverse complement strand
GTCTCGATGGGCGCGAACGGCGATTCCGGCAGGCCCAGGCTTCTCGTCCTGAACCAGTACTACTGGCCCGGCGTCGAGGCGACGGCGAACCTCCTCACCGAGCTCTGCGAGGCCCTGGCGGAGGAGTACGACGTTACCGTCGTGACGGGCGCTGCGCGTGACGACCTTCCGCATCGTGACCTGCGGAACGGCGTCACCATCATCCGAGTGCACTCCACGACATATGACCGCGCGCAGCTGTCGCGCCGCGCTGCGAACTACTTCACGTATCTCTTCGGCGCTATCCGCGAAGCGATGGCGACGAAGCGGCCAAACGTCGTCGTGAGCATGACCGACCCGCCGTTCATCGGCGCTGCGGCGCAGCTCGTTGCACGCCGCTTCCGGGCGCCGTTGCTCGTGATCAGCCAGGACGTCTTTCCCGAGATCGCGGTGAAGCTCGGCCGGTTGCGCAACCCCGTGGTGATCGGTGTGCTGCGCATCGTGATCAGGTCGTATCTCCGTTTTGCGGACCGCGTCGTCGTCATCGGCGACACGATGAAGCGGCGGATCGTCGAGAAGGGAGTCGATCCCGAGCGCATTCGCGTCATCTCGAACTGGGGGGACGCGGAGCGCGTGACGCCGCAGCCGCGCGACAACGCGTGGACGCGCGAGCACGACCTCGTCGACAAGTTCGTCGTCATGCACTTCGGCAACGTCGGGCATGCGCAGGATCTCGACACGCTCATTCGCGCCACCACGCTGCTCCGGGACCTGGACGACCTCGTGGTGACGATCATCGGCGTCGGTGCGCGGCTGCAGGAGCTCACAGCGCTCGCAGAGACGGTCGAAGCGGACAAGGTGCGGTTTCTCCCGTGGCAGGCGTATGAGGATCGCGCGCTGCCGATCTCGGCTGCCCACGTCCACGTCGTCGGGCTCGCGCGCGGGCTTGCCGGCTACATCGTCCCGAGCCGCATGTGGGGAGTGCTCGCGGCCGGCAGGCCTGTCATCGCCGCGGCAGAGGACGAGTCCGAGACGGCCGCGGTCGTTCGCGAGACGGAGTGCGGAGTCGTCGTTGCACCTGGAGACGCGTTTGCGCTTGCAGTCGCGATCCGCGCGTTTCACGACGGCGCCTACGAGCTGGACGAGATGGGGCGGCGCGCACGGGCGTATGCCGAGACCGAGACCGACCGGTCGATCGCGGTCGACCGCTACCGGCGCGTGCTCGAGGAGATCCGTGCCGGTCGTTGAGGCCATCTTCTGGGCGACGCTCGCCGCGCTCGCATGGACGCACGTCGGGTATCCCCTCGCAGCGCGGGCTCTTGCTTGGGCTCGCGGGCAGCCGGTCCGTTGCAACGACTCGCTGCTTCCTCACGTCACGGTGATCGTCACCGCCTACAACGAGGAAGCCGTCATTGCGCGCCGGATCGAGAACCTGAAGGCGCTCGACTATCCCGCGGACCGGCTCGAGCTCGTCGTGACGTCGGACGCTTCGTCCGATCGCACGGAGGAGCTCGCCGCTGCGGGCGGCGCGCGGGTGATCCGCAATCCGCGCGGCGGCAAGGTTGCGGCGCAGGACAGCGCCGTCCGCCAGACGTCGGGTGAGATCGTGGCGTTCTCCGATGCCAACGCAACCTGGGCACCGGACGCGCTGCGCCGGCTCGTGCGCAACTTCGCCGACCCCGAGGTCGCGTATGTCTGCGGGCGTCTCAACATCCAGGCCGACGACGGCCGCAACAAGGAGGGCTTCTACTGGCGATACGAGCTCGCGTTGCGCGCCGATGAGTCGCGTATCGACTCCGTCACCGGCGGCAACGGCTCGATCTACGCGGTTCGCCGTGACGACTACATCGAGGTCGACCCGCGTTTCGGCCACGATCTGTCGCTGCCGTACATGATG
>JANMQZ010000328.1:0-1988 GCA_031370755.1 Actinomycetes bacterium | reverse complement strand
GGCGGCGCGCAGGCGATCATCCAGCCCTTCCCCGCGACGACACCGAACACACCGCTGACGGGTGTCGTGACGCAGTACGTCAGCGGCGGCAACCAGCCGATTCCACCCGACGGAGCGGTGCTCGTCGCGCGCGACGCGCAGGCGGGCTTTCTCTCTGCCGAGGTTCCGATCGGCGCGAACATCACTGTCCTGCTGACGCTCACTCCACCCTGGGCGAACGTCCCCGAGGCGGTCGGGGGCGGCCCGATCATCGTCCGCGAAGGGAAGCCGGTGTATCGCTCGCTGGAAGGCTTCACGACCTCGCAGCTTGCGTACCGCCATCCGCGCACCGGGGTCGGCCAGACGGCCGACGGCCGGATCCTGCTCGTTGCGGTCGACGGCCGGCAGCCCGGATACAGCACCGGCCTGACCAACTTCGAGCTGGCGTTGACGATGATGCGCCTGGGTTGCGTCACGGCGTCCGCGCTCGACGCCGGCGGCTCGACGACGATGGCCTTCGACGGCAAGCTGCTGAACAGGCCCTCCGATCCCGGCGGCGAGCGGGCCGTCGCTGAGGCGCTCACGGTCTTCTACTACGGCGTCTATGCGCCGGCCTTGCCGGCCCGCGTCCTATCGCCGAACGCTGACGGCGTGGACGACGCGCAGATCTTTGCCTACAAGCTCGTGCGCCCTTCGACGGTGACCGCGACGCTGACCGGCCCGGGCGGAGTCGTTGTCCCGCTGGACTCGGGCGCGCGCGCGGCCGGCAGCTACAAGTTCAACTGGACGGGGGAAGGGCAGCCGGAGGGCGCCTGGACGTTCAGGACTGTTGCAGACGACGATCTCGGGCGGCACTCGACCGCCGACCGTCAGTTCGGGCTCAACAACACGCTCGGCTTCGTGACTGCGAGTGCGAGCCACCGACGCGTCACGGCGACCTTCAAGCTCGCACGGCCTGCGCGCGTCGCGCTGCGCATCGAGACCCCCGGCGGGGGCATCGTCAAGACCCTTGCCAGTCGAAGCTTTCCCGCAGGCGACGGGACGATCTCCTGGCGTGGTCGGCCCGGTAGCTACCTCTTCAGCGCCACCGCCACGAACGAGGTCGGAGCGGTCGAGCTAACCGCTCCGTTCCGGCTCCGCCGTTAGTGCCTCTACCAGCGATGCATGTCGGCTTCTGGCCCGCGATCACGCGGCGCCAGAGTCCACCCTCGCCCTTAGCAAGGCAGACCAGCCTTGCTGCGGTCGAGTGCGGCCTCTGGCTTGGTGCTCGCGACCCAGAAACTCGGCAGCATCACTGGCAGAGGCACTAGCCTTCCCCGCGTGCCGGTAGCCGGCCTTACCAGCTCCCTCACCTCGCTGATCGGAAACCATGGCATTTACGCCGTGTTCCTCCTGATGGCGATCGACGCCGTGCTGCCCGCGGCCAGCGAGCTGGTGATGGTCTACGCGGGAGCCTTGGCAGCCGGAGCTTTCGCCGGCCAGCACGTCGACCTCTTCGGATCACGCATCTCCTCGCACGCCTGGGCGTATGTGGCCATGGCGCTCGCCGGCACCCTCGGGTACCTCGTGGGCTCGGTCGCCGGCTGGGCGATCGGCCTGTACGGAGGACGGCCGTTGCTGGAGCGCCGCGGGCGCTGGCTCCATCTCGATGAGGACAAGCTGCAGCGGGCTCAGCGCTGGTTCGATCGCTGGGACGATCTCGCGGTCCTGATCGGCCGGCTCACACCCGTGGTCCGGTCGTTCATCTCGATTCCGGCCGGAATCTTCCGGATGCCGTTGTGGCGCTACAGCGTGTTGACGCTGATCGGCTCCGCGGTCTGGGCCTTTGCGCTTGCCGGGGCCGGCTATGGGCTTGGCTCGAGCTACGAGCGCTTTCACCGCGATTTCCGTTTCGCCGACTACGCGGTGGCGGCGGGAATCGTGGCGCTGGTGGTGTATTTGACCGTTCGCCGAAGACGGTCTTCTAGACTTTCAAGCGGTGCGCGCGATTCCTCTGGTTGACGTCAAGG
>JANMQZ010000292.1:0-10114 GCA_031370755.1 Actinomycetes bacterium | reverse complement strand
CCCCTGACTCTATTTGTCAGGACTGCCTTATGCTCTATTCGTTTGCACACTGACTGATATACTCTAACCATGTCCGACGAGCACCAATTCCTCCTCCAGCGCGTCCAGCCCGCGATGGTCGGGCTGATCGACGGCTCGCTCTCGACCCTGGCGCCGATCTTCGCGATCGCGCTCGCCTCGCACAATCCCCGCTACGCGTTCATCGCCGGGCTCGCCACCTCGCTCGGCGCCGCTGTGAGCATGGGCTTCTCGGAGGCCCTGTCCGACACCGGCGAGCTCACGGGCCGCGGCAGCCCGGTGGTGCGCGGCTCGATCACCGGCGGCGGCACGTTCCTCGGCGGGATCCTGCACACGCTCCCCTTCCTCATCCCGCACTACCACGCCGCCCTCTTCTCGGCGATCGGCGTCGTCGGCTTCGAGCTGATGGTGCTCGCGTATCTGCGCTGGCGCTTCTTCGGCGACACCTTCGTTCGCGCGCTCGGCATCGTCACCTTCGCGGGCATCGTGATCGCGGCCCTGAGCGCGGGCCTCGGCTCGCTGCTCGGCAACCCGGGCGCCGGTTGAGCAGCCGGGTCAGACGCGCTCGACGTCGAGCGTCAGGCCGTCGACGGCGCGCACCCGCACGTGCTCGCCCGCCGCCCCGCCGCGCGCCCGCCAGAGCTCGCCGTTCACGCGGACCCAACCGTCGTCGGTCATCTCACCGACGAGGCCGACGAGCGCCTCGGCGCCGACCACCGGACGGCCCCGGTGCGACCAGCGCCACCAGAACCACGCCTCACCGAGCTCGATCGCTCCGCCGCCTGCGACGGCGACGACGGTCCACGGCTCGTCGAGGACGAAGAGGGCGAGCAGAACGGCGACGACGAGAGCCATCGCCTCGGGCCGTTACGAGCGCGTCGCTGCCGGGTCGTAGTCGACGAGCTCGAGATACACCATCTCGGCCGCATCGCCGAGGCGTGTCCCGAGCTTCAGGATGCGCGTGTAGCCGCCCGGACGGTCGGCCATACGCGGGCCGACGTCCGAGAACAGCTGGTGCACGATCTCCTGCGAGTGGAGCTCCGAGAGCGCCTGCCGGCGCGCGTGCAGGTCACCGCGCCGGCCGAGGGTGATGATCTTCTCGACGTACGGCTTCACGGCCTTGGCCTTCGCCTCGGTCGTGCGAATCCGGCCGTGCTCGATCAGCGAGCACGCGAGGTTCGCGTACAGCGCCCGGCGATGTGCCGAGTCGCGGCCGAGCTTCTTGCCGGACATGCCGTGACGCATTAGTGGTACCTCGGATGGTCGGACTGTGCTTCCGCCGCGCGAAAACCAAGCGATGCAAGGACGCAGGTCGCGTTCGTAGCTTCAGCTACGGGCGCGACCGAGGACGCGGCAGCGCGGTTTGCAGCCGGCGGAAGTGCGGTCGCGGCCGTCCGAGGTGCCACGATTACTCCAGGCCTCCGGAGCTGCTGCCGCCGTTGTCGCCGCGGAGGTTGAGCCCGTGCTGCTGCAGGGTCTCCTTGACCTCCTCGATCGACTTCTTGCCGAAGTTCGGGATCGCGGCGAGCTCGTTCTCCGACTTCATCACGAGGTCGCCGATCGTCTCGATTCCGACCCGCTTGAGGCAGTTGTACGAGCGGACGCCGAGCTCGAGCTCCTCGATCGGGAAGTTCTCCATCCCGTGCGTGAGCGCCGTGTCGGGGCCCGTGCCTTCACCAGGAACCGTCGCCGACTCGCCGAAGCCCTCCATCTTCTCGATGTCCGTGAAGATCGCGAGCTGGCGGATCTGGATCTGCGCGGCCTCGCCGAGCGCTTCCTTCGGGTCGACCGAGCCGTCCGTCGTGATGTCGAGCGTGAGCTTGTCGTAGTCGGTGCGCTGACCGACGCGAGCCGACTCGACCTGGTACGCAACGCGGCGCACCGGCGAGAAGATCGAGTCGATCGGAATGACGCCGATCGTGTGCTGCGGCCCGCGGTTGAGCTCCGCCGGGACGTAGCCGCGACCGCGGCCGATCGTCAGCGTCAGCTCGAGCCGGCCGTTGCCCGCGAGGTTCGCGATCTCGAGCTCCGGGTTCAGGATCTCGAGCTCCGCCGGCGCCTCGATGTCGGCCGCCGTGACCACGCCCGAGCCCTTCTTCGCAATGTGCACCTCGACCTCGGGCGACTCGCCTTCGAGTCTCGACACGAGGTTCTTGAGGTTGAGGACGATGTCGGTCACGTCCTCACGCACGCCCGGCAGGGTCGTGAACTCGTGCGCAGTCCCCTCGACCTTGACCGAGGTGACTGCGGCGCCCTCGAGCGACGAGAGCAGCACGCGGCGCAGTGAGTTGCCGAACGTGTGGCCGAAGCCGCGATCGAGCGGCTCGATGACAAAGACGCCGCGATGCTCGTCCACTTCCTCGTGAACGATCTTCGGCATCTGAAAGTCCATAACGCGTGTCGCCAAAGAAATCCCTTTCCCTTACTTCGAATAGAGCTCGACGATGAGCTGCTCGTTGACGGGCGCATCGATGTCTCCGCGCTCCGGTTGCTTCAGAACCTTGCCCGTGAGGCCGTCGTGGTCGGCCTGGAGCCACGACGCGACGGTCGACACGAGGTCGGTCGCATCGCGAATCACCTGCTGCGCCGATGAGCTCGGCGGCACGGTGACGATGTCGTCCGGGCGCACCTGGTAGCTCGGGATGTTCACACGGCGGCCGTTCACCTGGAAGTGGCCGTGGCGGACGAGCTGGCGTGCCTGTGCCCGCGACGCAGCGAAGCCGAGGCGGTAGACGACGTTGTCGAGGCGCGTCTCGAGGAGCCGCAAGAGCTCCTCGCCCGTGACGCCGGAGCGCCGGGACGCCTTCTCGTAATAGTTGCGGAACTGCTTCTCGAGCAAGCCGTAGTAGCGGCGCGCCTTCTGCTTCTCGCGCAGCTGGAGGAGGTACTCGCTCTGCTTGATGCGGCCGCGGCCGTGCTCACCCGGCGGATACGAGCGACGCTCGATCGCGCACTTCTCGGTGAGGCAGCGCTCGCCCTTCAGGAAGAGCTTCAGCCCCTCGCGCCGGCAGATGCGGCACTTCGGTCCCAGATCCCTTGCCAACTAGACCCTTCTCCTCTTCCGAGGCCGCACTCCGTTGTGCGCCTGCGGTGTCACGTCTTTCACGCTGAGAATCTCGAGGCCGGCGGCCTGGAGCGAGCGGATCGCGGTCTCGCGGCCGGAGCCCGGGCCCTTCACGAAGACCTCGACCTTCTGGAGGCCGTGCTCCATGCCCTTCCGCGCGCACGCGTCGGCGGTGACCTGCGCCGCGAACGGCGTCGACTTGCGCGAGCCCTTGAAGCCGGCCGAGCCGGCCGACTCCCAGGCGATCACGTTGCCCTCTTTGTCGGTGAGCGCGACGATCGTGTTGTTGAAGCTCGTCTTGATGTGCGCCTGGCCGATCGCAATGTTCTTGCGGACGCGGCGACGAGCGCGACCACGGGTCGCCTGACGACGGGGAGGCGCCATTTACTTCGCCTTCTTCCCGCGGCCGACGGTCTTCTTCGGGCCCTTGCGGGTCCGGGCGTTCGTCTTCGTGCGCTGGCCGTGCGTCGGCAGGCCGCGCCGGTGCCGGAGGCCCCGGTAGGCGCCGATCTCGGAGAGGCGCTTGATCGACTGCGTGCGCTCGCGGCGGAGGTCACCCTCGACCTCGAGCTCGGTGTCGATGTAGTTGCGGAGCTTCGTGACCTCGTCATCGGTCAGGTCGCGGATCTTCGTGTCGGGCGAGAGGCCGAGCGCCGTCGCGACCTTGCGCGCCGTCGGCTGGCCGATTCCGTAGATGTACGTAAGCCCGATCTCGAGCCGCTTCTGGTTCGGGAGGTTGACTCCGGCGATGCGCGCCAAGCTAGTGGGTCTCCTCGTGGTCGTGGTGGATGCCCGGTGTGTCCAGACCAAGCGATGCAAGGACGCAGGGAGCGCTCGTGGCGGTTGCCACGGGCGCGACCGAGGACGCGGCAGCGCGCCGCGTCTGGGCGCGCCGGGCGCCGCCGACGATCGCGGGGAGGCCCACTTAGCCCTGCCTCTGCTTGTGGCGGGGGTTGGTGCAGATGACCATGGTCGTGCCGTGCCGCTTGATGACGCGGCAGCGCTCGCACATGGGCTTGACGGATGGGCGTACTTTCATGGGTTCAGCACTTTCTCCAGCGAAATTTCGCGCACGGCAGGACCGCACGCGACGGGCAATCAATGTAGCAGAGCGGCTCCGGCTTTCGTCAGGATTTTCGGCCCTCCGGCAGTGATCGCGACCGTGTGCTCGAAGTGGGCGGCGAGGCTCTCGTCGACCGAGGAGATCGACCAGTCGTCGTCGTGGACGTACACCTCCGGGCGCCCGGCGGTGATCATCGGCTCGATCGCCAGGGTCATCCCCTCGCCGAGGAGCGGGCCCTTGCCGGGGGGGCCGTAGTTCGGGATCTGGGGATCCTCGTGGTAGGAACGCCCGACCCCGTGGCCGACGAGGCTCCGGACGATCGAGAAGCCCGCCTCCTCGACCACGACCTGGACGGCGTGCGAGATGTCGGAGAGCCGGTTGCCCGGCTGGGCCTGCTCGATCCCGGCCGCGAGGGCGTCCTGGCAGACGTCGAGGAGCCGCTGCGCCTCCGCCGAGATCTCCCCCACCGGCAGCGTCACGGCGCTGTCGGCGACGAGGCCGTCGAGCGTGACGCCGAGGTCGACCGAGATCAGGTCGCCCTCCTGCGCGCGGTAGCCGCTCGGGATGCCGTGGACGACCATCGAGTTCGGCGAGATGCAGAGCGCCGCCGGGAAGCCCTTGTAGCCCTTCGACGTCGGCACGCCGCTGTGCGCAGCGATGTGCTCGTCGGCGAGCCGGTCGAGCTCGAGCATCGTCACGCCGGG
Source organism: Actinomycetes bacterium (assembly GCA_031370755.1). GTDB lineage: Bacteria > Actinomycetota > Thermoleophilia > Gaiellales > Gaiellaceae > Palsa-739. The sequence goes on along the minus strand of JANMQZ010000292.1, from coordinate 5,265 downwards.
CTCGAGGTGCTCCGCGACGAGCTGCAGCGTCTCGTGGACGAGCTCGCCGGCGCGCGCCATACCTTCGATCTCCTGCGCCGACTTGCGGATAATCATGCTCTCGCCTGCACCTGGTCGAGCGACTCGGCGATCTCGTGAAAGACGTCCTCGATCTTGCGATCGGCGTGGATGCCGACGACGTTGCCGCGCGTCGACCGGTAGTACTCGACGAGCGGCGCGGTCTCGCGCTCGTAGAGCTCGAGCCGCCGGTGGATGCCTTCGGGCGTGTCGTCGGAGCGGTTCTCCTCGGCAGCGCGCTTCAGCAGCCGGTCGAGCAGCTGCTGCCGGTCGGGAACCTGAAGGTCGAAGACGACGTCGACCGGCCGGCCGAGCTCGCTCATCAGGTCGTCGAGCGCCTCGGCCTGGACGAGCGTGCGCGGAAAGCCGTCGAGCACGAAGCCCGGCAGCGTGTCGCCGCGATCAAGCCGGTCGCGAATCAAGCGAATCATCATCGCGTCGTCCACGAGGTCGCCGCGGTCGTAGATCTCACGGAGCTCGTGGCCGAGATCGGTCGGGCGATCCTTCATCTCGCGGATCATGTCGCCCGTCGCGATATGGGGCACGCCGTACGTCGAAGCGATCTTCTTCGCCTGCGTGCCCTTACCCGACCCTTGCGGACCCAGCACGATGACGTTCAGCGGAGGAATCCTTCGTAGTGGCGCATCATCATCTGCGACTCCATCTGGCGCATCGTGTCGAGCGCGACGCCGACGACGATCAGCACCGAGGTGCCGCCGAGCGCGCGCCCGGTGGCCTGCGAGAAGCCGAAGTACTTGATGAAGAGGCTCGGCGCCACCGCGACCGTTGCGAGGAAGAGCGAGCCCGGCAGCGTCAGCCGCTGCAGCACGCGGTCGAGATACGCCGCAGTCGGCGGCCCCGGCCGGATGCCCGGGATGTACCCGCCGTACTTGCGCAGGTTGTCGGCCTGGTCGACCGGGTTGAACTGCACGGAGGTGTAGAAGTACGTGAAGACGATGATGAGCAGCGCCTCGACGCCGAGGTAGGTCGCGCTCGTCGGCTGGAAGTGACGGTTCACGAACGGCGTCCACACCGGCACGAACTGGCCGACGGTCGGCGGCAGCGCCATGAGCGCGGCCGCGAAGATCACCGGGATGACGCCGGCCATGTTCACGCGCAACGGCATGTAGGTCGCTCCGCCTGTCGTCTGCCGGTTACCGAGCTGCCGCCGGGCGTACTGCACCGGAATGCGACGCTGCCCTTCCTGCACGAAGACGACTGCGACGACGACGGCGATCGCGATAATCGGGAAGAACAGGCGCTCCATGGTGCCGCCGTTGATCCAGGCGCTGACGCCGCTCGGTGCGTAGGCGAGGATCGACGCGAAGATCAGAAGCGAGATGCCGTTGCCGATGCCGCGCTTCGTGATCTGCTCGCCCATCCACATGAGCAGGACACAGCCGGCGGTGAGCGTGAGAATGATGATCACGAGCCGCCCGGCGTTCACGTTCGGGAGCGCGTTCTGCCGCTTGAAGAGGAACGCGTAGCCAATTGCCTGTGCGGCGGCGAGCACGACGGTGAGGTAGCGCGTGTACTGGTTGATCTTCGCGTAGCCGGCTTCGCCTTCCTTCTGCAGTCGCTCGAGCGTCGGGACGACGACCGTCATGAGCTGCAGGATGATCGACGCCGTGACGTACGGCATGATCCCGAGCGCGAAGAGCGAGAAGCGCGAGAGCGCGGATCCCGAGAAGAGATTCAGCAGCGAGAGGATGCCGCCGCCGCTGAAGAGCGACTGCAGTGCCTGCTGGTCGACGCCCGGCGCGGGAATCCACGAGCCGAGGCGGTAGACGGCGAGGATCGCCGCCGTGAAGAGCACGCGGCGGCGGAGTTCCGGAACACGCCACGCGTTGGCGAGCCAGCCGAACATCAGTGGGTCTCCAGGTGGCGTTGCCACGCTTCTGGTGCGCGAGCACCAAGCGGTGCAAGGACGCAGGGAGCCCCGCTAGTGGTACTAGCGGGGCGACTGAGGACGCGGCAACGCGCCGTGTGATCGCGGGCCGGAAGCCTGGAGGGCGCCACCTGGAGGCCCACTACTCGTCCGAGGCCGGTGCTGCCTCGTCGGTTGCCGTCTCCTCGGGCTTGGCCTCTGCTGCGGCCTCGGGCGCGTCGTCCGCTGCCTCCTCGGCGGCGGCTTCGGGCTTCGCGGCGGCGTGGTGCTTCTTCTTCTTCACCTTCGGCTCGCGGAGGAGCTCGACGGTGCCGCCCGCTGCCTCGATCTTCTCGCGCGCGCTCGCGGAGATCGCGTGCACGCGGATCGTCAGCTTCTTCGACACCTCGCCGCTCGCGAGGAGCTTCACGTCGACCTTGGTGTTCTTGAGCAGGCCCTTCTCGACGAGCGACTCCGGCGTGACGACGTCGCCCGCGTCGAAGCGGTCGAGGTCGCGCAGGTTGATCGGATGCGTGTACGTGCGGAACGGGCCGACCGGCATCGCGTCCTTCGACGTCGCGCCGCGCAGCTTGCCGATACGCATGTAGATCGGCATCTGGCCGCCCTCGAAGCCGGCGCGCATCTTGTGCGAGCCCGAGCGCGACTTCTGGCCCTTGATCCCGCGGCCGGCGTAGCGCCCCTTGCCGGAGCCGGGGCCGCGGCCGACGCGCTTGCGGTCCTTCCGCTCCTGGGCGGGCTGGAGGTTCGAGAGATTGAGCTGCTTCTCGGGCATGACTACGCGTCCTCGACCTTCACGAGATGGCGAACCTTACGGAGCATGCCGTCGAGCACTGGCCCTTGCTCCTGCTCGGCGACGCGGCCGATCTTGCCGAGACCGAGCGCGCGCAGCGTGCCGCGATGGCGCTCGCTCTGGCCGATCTGGCTCCTGACCTGGGTGATCTTGACCTTCGCCACTAGTCGTCCTTCTTCTTGCGCAGACCGCGGCGCTTCGGCTTGGACGCGAGCGCCTCTTCGGCCGGCGGCGTGGGCGGGATGGCCACCTTGGCAGGCGTCTCCTCCGCCTTGGGCTCCTCGACGGGCGCTTCCTCGACGACGGCTTCCGCCGCTGCCTCGACCGGCGCCTTCTCGACCTTCGGCTTCGCGGCGGCGCGCTTCTTCGGCTTCGGCGCCTCCTCGACCTTCGGCTCGACGGCGGCCGCGTCGGCAAGCGCGGCTTCCTGTGCCGCCGTCCTGATCCTCGGCAGCGGCAGCACTTCGCTGATCTGCTTGCCGCGGATGCGCGCGACGTCCTCGGGACGCCGCAGCTGCTGGAGCGCGACGACGGTGGCCTTCGCCATGTTGATCGGGTTCGTCGTGCCGAGGCTCTTGGCGAGCACGTTGCGCACGCCGCCGAGCTCGAGCACCGCACGGACGCCGCCGCCCGCGATGACGCCCGTACCGTCGGAGGCCGGGCGCAGCATGACGCGCGCCGCATCGAATCGGCCGAGCACCTCGTGGGTGATCGTCGAGCCGTGCTTCGGCACCGTGAACATGTTCTTCTTCGCGTCCTCGACGGCCTTCGTGATCGCGAGCGGGACCTCGCGCGCCTTGCCGTAGCCGACGCCGACGCGGTCGACCTCGTCGCCGACGACGACGAGCGCCGTGAACGAGAATCGCCGGCCGCCCTTGACGACCTTGGCGACGCGGTTGATCTCGACCACGCGCTCCTTGAGCTCGCGTGTCTCTGCAAAATCGACAGCCATCAGAACGTGAGACCTCCCTCGCGCGCGCCGTCGGCAAGCGACTTCACGCGACCGTGATACAGGTAGCCGGCACGGTCGAAGACGCATGCGTCGACACCGGCCTGCTTCGCATTCTTCGCGAGCAGCTTGCCGACCTCGGCCGCCTGCTCGGACTTGTTCCCCTTGAACGACGACTTGAGCGCGAGCCACGACGCCGACGCGACGGTCTTGCCGTCGAGGTCGTCGACGAGCTGCGCCGTGATGCCGCGGTTCGAGCGGTGGACGACGAGACGCGGGCGCAGGGCAGTGCCCTGAACGCGGCCGCGGACGCGGCGATGGCGGCGAAGGCGGCCTTCGCGGACGGTCATGCTAGGCACGCTTACCAACCTTTCTGCGCACGTACTCGCCTTCGTAGCGGATGCCCTTCCCCTTGTAGGGCTCGGGCGGGCGAACCTTGCGAATCTCTGCGGCGGTCTGGCCGACCGCCTGCTTGTCGGTTCCCTTGACGACGACCTGCGTCGGCAGCGGCACCTCGAAGGAGATGCCCGTGCGCGGCTTGATCGTGACCGCGTGCGAGTAGCCGACCTGGAGCTCGAGGTCCGAGCCCTTGAGCGCGGCGCGGTAGCCGACGCCCTGGATCTCGAGCCGCTTCTCGAAGCCCTTCGTGACGCCCTCGACCATGTTCGCGATCAGCGTGCGCGTGAGGCCGTGCAGCGCGCGATCCTCGCCGCGCTCGGTGGGGCGCGTGACGGTGACGACGCCGGCGTCCTGTGCAATTTCCATGCGCGGCGGGACCTGCTGCTGGAGCGAGCCGAGCGGGCCGGTCACGGCCACGCGTCCAGGCTCGACCTGCACGGTCACGCCGGTCGGGACTTCGATTGGTCTTTTGCCGATTCTGCTCATTGTCTTTCGCTCCGCGAAAGACTAGAAGTCTCTCGCTGTTGTGTATGGCTCGTGTTCACGACAGTCACTTTCTTTTTCTCTCCTAGACTTTCTCAAAGAGAAAATCGATCACCAGATGAAGCACACGACCTCGCCGCCGATTCCGCGCTCCTGCGCGGTGCGGCCGGTGACGAGACCCGTTGACGTGGACAGGATTGCGACGCCCATCCCACCCAGCACGCGCGGGAGACGATCCTTCCGCGCGTAGACCCTGCGGCCCGGCTTCGACACGCGCTTCAGGCCGGAGATGACCCGTTCGCGGTTGCGGCCGAACTTCAGATCGACGACCAGGGTATCGAAGCTGCGCGGATCTTCCGGATGCGTGGCGGTCCAGGCGGCGCCCGTCACGATGCGGTAGTCGCGAATGTAGCCCTCCTCCTTCAGGAGGCGGGCGATCTCGACCTTCATCCTCGAGGACGGCATGGGCGCGGACTCGTGCAGCGCCTTGTTGGCGTTGCGGATGCGGGTGAGCATGTCTGCGATCGGGTCGGTTAGCACTTCTTCTCTCCTACCAGCTGGACTTCGTCATGCCGGGAATCACGCCTTGGTGCGCGAGCTCGCGCAGGCAGATCCGGCAAAGGCCGAACTTCTTGAACACCGCGCGCGGGCGGCCGCAGCGATTGCACCGCGTGTAGTTGCGCGTCTTGAACTTCTGCG
>JANMQZ010000312.1:0-14057 GCA_031370755.1 Actinomycetes bacterium | reverse complement strand
CCCCGCCCACCTCGCCGCCGGCGCGTTCGTGTGGGTGCCCGGGCGCGCGCCGCGCGCCGCCACGCTCGCCGCGCTCGAGCCGCAGGCCGCCGGCATCGTCGGCGACCACGGCAGCCAGCTCTTCAAGCCGACCCAGCCGCTCTATCTCTTCCGCGGCACACTGAGCTCCGTCGGCTCGGGCACCGTGACCATCCACGTCACGGGCGGCAACAACCATGCGTTGAGGCTGCTCGTCGGCTCGTCGAGTGACCAGTCCTTCGCCTTCGGCGAGAGCACGATCTTCCTGCTCTGGCAGGGCAAGGTTCCGACGGTCATCGACGCGTCGAAGCTCGTCGTCGGCGACAAGATCGTTGTCCGGATCCGCGCCGAGAAGGGCGCCTCGCTCGGCCAGGTCGAGTCGACCCCGGCGAATCACATCGGCGACCGCGAGCCGGCCGCCAAGTCGTAACGAGTTGAAAGCGGTGCCTGGCACCCGCTTCGCGGGAGCCAGGCACCTTCGACTCGTTTTACCCAGGCATTACCCACGACCTGCGAAACGGGGAGAAGATATGACCATGAACCGTCGCCGCTTCATGTTCCTCGCCGTGGCCCTCGTCGCGGTCAACACGTTCTTCTGGGTCGCGCAGGGCGGGTTCGCCTTGCCGCGCGCGGTGATCAACCAGTTCTTCGGGCCCCGGATGGTCCGCGCCGAGGTGCTCCTGCAGAACGGTGAGGACTGGCGGATCGACCGCGGCGTCGTCACCAGCGCGACCGGCACGTCCCTCACGCTGCGCGAGGCCGACGGCACGACCGTGACGCTCGACATCGCCCCGGGGGCCCGCATCCAGGGCGCCGGACGCATCGCGAACGTCGCCCAGTTGAAGAGGCGGCTCCGGGTCGTCGTCTACCACCAGGCCAATCTTCCGGCCGATCTCGTGCAGGTAGAGGGCGTCGGCAGCTAGAACCTGCGGGTATGAACACGAAGGCGACCGGGGGCGTCCTACTTCTCGTCGAGGACGACGACTCGATCGGGCGTCTCGTCAAGGCGTATCTCGAGCAGCAGGACGGCTGGCGCGTGGTCTGGCTCCGCTCCGGTGAAGAGGCCGTCGCCGAGCTTCGCCGCCATCCGGTGCGGCTCGTCGTCCTCGACATCGGCCTGCCCGGGATCGACGGCTTCGAGGTGTGCCGCCAGATGCGCGCACAGTCGAAGGTGCCGATCATCATGCTGACCGCGCGCGACGAGGAGCCCGACCGCGTCGCGGGGCTCGAGCTCGGCGCCGACGACTACGTCTCCAAGCCCTTCTCGCCGCGCGAGCTCGCAGCGCGCATCAAGGCGATCCTCCGCCGCGTCGAGCAGCGCGGCGAGGACGCGATGCTGACCGCCCGCGACATCGTCCTCCGCCGCGACTCGCGCGACGTCACCGTCGGCGGCGCGCAAATCGAGCTGACGAGCAAGGAGTTCGACCTGCTCGCGTGCTTCCTCGAGCACCCCGGCATCGTCCTGTCGCGCGAGAAGCTGCTCGACATCGTCTGGGGCATGACCTACCCCGGCGGCACGCGCACCGTCGACGTGCACGTCGCCCAGCTGCGGCGCAAGCTCGGCGACCCGGACACGATCCGCACGGTGCGGGGCGCCGGGTACAAGCTCGCAGCAAAGTGACGAGTCTCCGCACGCGGCTGTTCCGGGCGATCGCGCTGACCGTCGCCCTCTGCGTCGGCCTCACCGTCGCAGTCGGTCTCGTGCTCACACGCCGCGCCGTCGACCGGGCGACGCTGCGCGACGTCTCGCACCAGGCCGACCTGATCGCGCGCAGCCAGGACGTGAACTCGACCGTGTCGCCGCTCACAAATCTCCCGTCGCTGCAGCCCTACTTCGACAAGCAGCACATGTCCTACCTCACCCGCATCGAGGAGCTCCCGCAGTGGGCCAAGGACAAGCTCGCGAGAGGCGAGTCGGCGGACGGTTCCGTGATGCTGAACGGATCCGACGAGTTCTTCGCCGCGCGCATCGTCAGCGGCAAGCCGTTCGTGTTGCTGCGCCCGAAGAGCGTCACGCGCTCGCGCTGGACGCCGTACGTCTACAGCCTGCTCGCGGCGGCGGTCGCCGGGTTCGTCCTAGCCGCGGTTGCGGCCTTCCTGCTGGCGCGTCGCATTGCAAAGCCGGTCCGAAGGGTCGCCGACGCCGCTCGCAGCCTCGCCCGCGGCACCGAGCCGGACCCGGTGCCGGTCGAGGGCGCCGCCGAGCTCGCAACGCTCGCGACCGCCTTCAACGACCTCGCTTCGCAGCTCGCGCGCGCCCGCGAGGCGGAGCGCAACTTCCTGCTCTCGGTGAGCCACGAGCTGAAGACGCCGCTGACCGCGATCCGCGGCTACGCGGAAGCGCTGCAGGACGGCGCGATCGACCCGCAGGACGCCGCCGCCACGGTCTCGGTCGAGGCCGCGCGCCTCGAGCGGCTCGTGCGCGACCTGCTCGACCTCGCGCGGATGAACCGCACCGATTTCAGCGTCCACCCGAGCGAGATCGACCTCGCCGAGGTCGCGGACGACGCAGTGCGCCGCTACCAGCAGCAGGCCGACACGTTCGGCGTTGCGCTGCGCGCCGTGTCGGACGGCTCTGCGCCCGCGATCGCGGATGCAGATCGTGTGCTCCAGATCGTGTCGAACCTCGTCGAGAACGCGTTGCGGCTGACGCCTGCGGGCGGCGAGGTGCGCGTCGTCACATCGCCCGGCGAGCTGCGCGTCGAGGACACCGGGCCGGGTCTCGAGGACGACGACCGCCCGCGCGCGTTCGAGCGCTTCTACCTCCACGAGCGGTACGGCCGGGAGCGCCCCGTCGGCACGGGGCTCGGGCTCGCGATCGTGAAGGAGCTGACGGTCGCGATGGGCGGCACGGTCTCCGTCGAGAGCGTGCCGGGCGAGCTGACGGCGTTCACCGTGCGGCTGGCGAAGCCGGCGCGCGTAGTCTCTCGCGCGTGATCTCGATCGACGACGTCGAGCGCGCCGCGCGAACGATCGCCGGGCGCGTTCACCGCACGGGCTTCAGCCGATCGGCGACGCTCTCGGAGCGCCTCGGTGCCGAGGTGTTCCTCAAGGAGGAGCTCTTCCAGCGCACCGGCTCGTTCAAGGTGCGCGGCGCGCTCAACCGCATCGCCGAGCTGAGCGACGAGGAGCGTGCGCGCGGCGTCATCTCGATCTCCGCGGGCAACCACGCGCAGGCGCTCGCGTGGGCAGCGCGCGAAGCAGGGCTCGACGCGCTCGTCGTCATGTGGCAGGGAGCCGACGCGTCGAAGGTCGCGGCAACGCGCGGTTACGGCGCCGCCGTCGACCAGGAGGCGCCCGACCCGACGCAGGCCTTCGACCGGCTCGACGTGCTGATGGCCGAGACCGGCCGGACGCTCGTGCACCCTTTCAACGATCCGGCGGTGATCGCGGGCCAGGGCACCGTCGGTCTCGAGATCCTCGAGGAGCGTGAGGCGCCGGACGTCGTCGTCGTCCCCGTCGGCGGCGGCGGCCTGATCAGCGGGATCGCGACCGCAGTGAAGGCGCGGTACCCGCAGGCGCGGGTGATCGGCGTCGAGCCGGAGACGTCGACGGCGCTGCACAGCGGGCTCGCGGCCGGCCACTCGGTGCCGGTGGCCCCGCGGAGCGCCGCCGACGCGCTGAACGCGCCGTTCGCCGGCGAGAACAGCCTCGAGATCTGCCGGACGCTCGGCGTCGAGTCGGTGCTCGTTTCGGAGGAGGAGCTCTTCGAGGCGTTCCGCTGGCTCTACGCGCGCACGAAGTTCGCGGCCGAGCTCGGCGCCGCCGCGTCGACCGCTGCGCTGCTCTCGGGCACGGTGCAGATCGAGCCCGGCCAGACCGTCGTCGCGGTGGTCTCGGGCGGCAACATCGCTGCAAAACAGGCCGCTGCTATTCTGGATTCATGAAGGCAGACATCCATCCCGAGTACGTCCTCGCGACCGTGACGTGCTCTTGCGGGAACACGTTCCAGACGCGATCGACCCAGCCCGAGCTCCACGTCGAGATCTGCTCGAACTGCCACCCGTTCTACACGGGCAAGCAGAAGCTCATGGACACGGGCGGCCGGGTGGAGCGCTTCCAGAAGCGCCTCGAGCGCGCAGAGCGCGCCAAGCGCGGCGCAAGCCGCTAGGGGCTTAAAAATGAGCACAGTCGGAGGCCAGGCCGTCCTCGAGGGCGTGATGATGCGCGGCCCGGGAAACTGGGCCGTCGCCGTGCGCACCCCGAGCGGCGAGATCGCGCAGGTCAGCCGTTCGATCGAGTCGCAGATGGCGCGCCACTGGGTCTTCCGGCTGCCGATCATCCGCGGCGTCATGGCGCTCGGCGAGTCGCTCGCGATCGGCTTCCGCGCGCTCGCGATCTCCGCGAACTACGCCGCGCAGGACGAGAACGGGCAGACCGAGGACGGCAAGGAGGTTTCGACCGAGCTGTCGCGCGGCGCGCTCATCTTCGCGTTCGCCGTTGCGATCGGCTTCGCCGTGCTCCTGTTCAAGGTGACGCCCGGTCTCCTGACCGAGTTGCTGCCGATCAAGGGCACCGGCTGGTTCGTGATCGTCGAAGGGCTCATCCGCGTCAGCATTTTCATCGCCTACCTCAGCCTGATCTCGCTGCTCCCGGATCTGCGGCGCGTCTTCCAGTACCACGCCGCCGAGCACAAGGCGATCAACGCGTACGAGGCGGGCGAAGAGCTCGAGCCGGAGACGGTGCAGCGCTTCTCGCTCATCCATCCGCGCTGCGGAACCGCGTTCATGCTCTGGGTGATGGTCATCGCCGTCTTCGTCTTCGCGTTCTTCGGGCGGCCGCACTGGTACTGGCTGATTGCGGAGCGCATCCTCTTGCTGCCGCTGATCGCAGGCCTCGCGTACGAGCTGATCCGCTTCGCAGGCAAGCACCAGGGCAACCGGGTCCTGATGACGGTGCTCGCGCCCGGCATGTGGCTGCAGCGCCTGACGACGCGTCAGCCGACGCTCGACCAGCTCGAGGTCTCGATCCGCGCGCTGCGCGAGGTGCTGAAGCTCGAAGAGAACAAGTCAACGGACAACCGCGTGGAGGTGATGGCCTGATGGCTACCGATCGCCGTGCAGACGTCGTCTGGACCGGCAGCCTCGCCGAGGGCAGCGGCACGATCGTGAAGACGACGAGCGGCGCGATCGGCGAGCAGCCGGTGTCATGGGCCGCGCGTTCCGAAGACGCGACCGGCGGCAAGACGAGCCCCGAAGAGCTGATCGCCGCGGCGCACGCCGCGTGCTTCTCGATGGCGCTCTCGGGCGGCCTCGCGAAAGCAGGCACACCGCCGGAGGAGCTCAAGACTTCGGCGACCGTCACCTTCCAGCCCGGCGAGGGCATCACGAAGATCGCCCTGACGGTCGAGGGAAGCGTGCCCGGCATCGATGCCGCCGCGTTCGAGGAGGCTGCGCAGACTGCGAAGGCGAACTGCCCGGTGTCGAAGGCGCTCGCCGCGGTGCCCGAGATCACGCTGGAGGCACGGCTACGCTGATCGCCGCGATGGCGACCGACTTCGACAATCTGATCGACGAGCTCGAACGCTCCTACAGCGAAGTGCAGGAGCGCATGTCCGACCCGTCGGTCTACAACGACCACCGCGAGGCGGCTGAGGTCGGGCGCAAACTGAAGTCGCTCGAGGGCCCGCACAAGCTCGCGGTCGAGTGGCACGCGGCGCGCGACGACCTCGCGGCTGCGCGCAACGACGCGGATCTCAAGGAGCTCGTTCCGGAGCTCGAGGAGCGGACGGCGCGCCTTGAAGAGGAGCTGCGGCTCGCGATGGTGCAGAGCGATCCGGCCGACGCGAAGGACGTGATCTTGGAAGTGCGCCAGGGGGTCGGCGGCGACGAGGCGGCGCTCTGGGCGGGCGACCTCTACCGGATGCTCGCGCGCTACGCCGAGCGGCGCGGCTTCAAAGTCGAGGAGCTCAGCGCGAGCCCGAGCGAAAGCGGCGGCTACAAGGAAGTGACGTTCGCGATCAAGGGCGGCGGCGCGTACTCCATCTTCAAGTGGGAGGGCGGCACGCACCGCGTGCAACGCGTCCCCGAGACGGAGTCGCAGGGGCGGATCCACACGTCGACCGCAACCGTCGCCGTCATGCCGGAGGCGGAGGAGGTCGAGATCGAGATCGACCCGAACGACTTGAAGATCGACGTCTACCGCTCGACCGGGCCCGGCGGGCAGTCTGTCAACACGACGGACTCCGCGGTTCGCATCACGCACGTGCCGACCGGCGTCACCGTTGCGATGCAGGACGAGAAGTCGCAGCTCCAGAACAAGGACAAGGCGATGCGCGTTCTGCGCGCGCGGCTCTACGATCGCGAGCTCGAGCTGCAGCGCGCAGAGCTCGACGCGACGCGGCGGTCGCAGATCGGCACCGGCGAGCGGGCGGAGAAGATCCGCACGTACAACTTTCCTGAGAACCGGCTCACCGATCACCGCATCAAGCTGACTGTTCACCAGCTCGACCGCATTCTTCAGGGCGAGCTCGACGACTTCACCGCGGCACTCACGACCGTAGACCGTCGTCAAGCCCTGGGCGATTGAAGCTCCGCGACGCACTGCGCGCGGCCGAGGAGCGCCTCGCAGCCGCCGGCGTCGACACACCGCGGGTCGACGCAGAGCTCCTGCTCGCGCATGTCGCCGGCACGACGCGCAGCGGACTCTATGCGGATCTCGACCGCGAGATCGACGGCACCGTCGAGCCGCTTATCGAGCGACGCGAAGCGCGCGAGCCGCTGGCGTACGTGCTCGGCGAGTGGGGCTTCCGGCGACTAACGCTGAAGACCGATGCGCGCGCGCTCGTCCCGCGGCCCGAGACGGAGATCGTCGTCGAGCGGTGCCTGGCACTGCTGGAAGGAACTGCGCAGCCGCGCGTGCTCGACATCGGCGTCGGCTCAGGCGCGATCGCGCTTGCGCTGAAGGACGAGCGGCCGGATGCGCTGATCACGGGCGTCGATGTCTCGCGCGACGCGCTCTCGCTCGCGCGCGAGAACGCCGTCGCACTCGGCCTCGATGTCGACCTGCGCGAGGGCGACGTGTCGGCCGCCGGCGAGGGCTGGGATCTCGTTGTCTCGAACCCGCCGTACGTCGACTCGCTCGCGGGGCTGCAGCCGGAGCTCCGGCACGAGCCCGAGCGCGCGCTGATCGGCGAGGGCATGCACGAGCAGATCGCCCGCACGGCGAAGACGCGGTTTCTCGTCTTCGAGGTCGGCGACGGCCAGGCGCACGATGTCGCCGCGGCGCTCACTGCGTGCGGCTATACCGGCGTGACGGTCACGAAAGATCTCGCAGGCACCGACCGCGTCGTCGAGGGACGGCGGTGAGCGACGCCGTCGAGGCGCTGCGCGCCGGGAAGCCGGTGATCCTGCCGACCGACACGGTGTACGGCCTCTGCGCGCTCGCGCACAGCTCGGGACCGACGGAGCGCCTTTACGTTCTGAAGGGCCGCGACGCGTCGCAGCCGTCGGCGCTCCTCGCCGCGGATCTCGACATGCTCTTCGAGGCCGTGCCCGAGCTGCTCGGCCGCGCTGCCGTGATCGCAGCCGCGCTCCTACCGGGCCCGTACACGCTCGTCCTGCCGAACCCGGCGCGGCGGTTCCCGTGGCTCACGGGCTCGAGCGAGGAGGCGATCGGTGTCCGCGTCCCGACGTTGCCGACGGCGGCGGCGAGCGTCGTCACCGAGACCGGCTGCGTCGTCGCGACCAGCGCGAACCTCGCCGGCGGCCCCGATCCGCGGCGCCTCGACGAGGTGGCGCCGGAGCTCCTCGCTCAGGTCGGTGCGGCGGTCGACGCGGGCGAGCTGCCCGGCACGCCGTCGACGGTGCTCGACTTCACAGGCAGCGAGCCGCGGGTCATCCGCGAGGGCGCCGCGCCGGCGGCCGCTGCACTCGCGCGGGTCGCGCTCGCACTCGCTTGAGCACCCAGTGCGCCGGGCTCGCCGCGTCGCGACGCTGGCCGCGCGTCGCCGAGACCACCACCGAGGTCCGCCCGACGTTGCCGGCCGCGTCGCGCGCCCTGACCTCGAGCCGGTAGCGGCCCGCACGCCCCGGCTGCCATGCGAACCGGTACGGAGCGGTGTACATCACGTCGGCGACCGAGCCGTTGACGAGGAGCGTGACCTTGCCGATCCCGATCGCGTCAGCGCCTGCGGCGGACACCGCTCCGTCGGCGGTCGAGATCGCCACGGTCGGGGCCGTGCGGTCCGGGCACGACGCGGCGGAGCCCGCGTGCGCGGCGAGCGCCGCGTCGCGAATCGCCGGAAGCGAAGACTTCGGCGTGCGATCGGCGTAGTAGGGGCCGGACTGCCACGCGCCGAGCGCGCTCTCGTCGATCACGTGGAAGACCATGATCCCGATCACGTTCGGCTGGCAGAGAGCGAGCCGGAATGCCTCGGCGTAGTAGCGCGCCTGCGTCGCCTCGTCGACCGTCTTCGCCGACTCGATGCCCGAGTACGCGCCCGCTTTGCCGGCGGGGATCGCCGACTCGACGCCGTACTCGCCGTAGAAGATGGGGAGCGTCGAGCCGCGTTGCGCCGTGCCGTCGAAGGCCTGCCCGAGCAGCTTGACGAGCTTCGCGTAGTCGCCTTCCGCGATCGTGGAACCGGCGTGCGGCATGCTCGGCGGCAGAGCCGACGTGTCGGCGTACACGTGCTCGTCGAAGACGTCCATGATCGGCGTCGCGCGGCCGCTCGCGCGGTACGCGCGACCGAGGTCGCGGATGAACGTGGTGGGGGAGTGCGAGAGGCGAGCGGCGTGCGGATCGTCGGAGCCGTGTGAGTCGAGCGCGCCGCCGATCACCGTCGCGCTCGGACGCGTCGCCTTGATCGCGTCGTAGCTCGCGGCGAGCAGCTGGAAGTACGACTGCGCCGCGGCGTCGCCGCCGGCGCTGTCGAATTGCGGCTGCCAGTAGAAGCTCGAGTTCGGCTCGTTGCCGACGATGAAGGTCGAGACCCCCGGCAGGCTGCGGACGACGCTCTTCGTGAACTCGACGTACTGCGCGCGTGAGTCCGGCTGGTTCGGCGTCGCGTTCCCGCCGGCGTTGTAGATCGAGACGATCGGGTTGATGCCGCGCATCGACGCGAAGAGCGTTGCGCGCTGCAGGCGCGCGAGTTGGCCCGCCGGCAGCTCCGTCGTGCCGGCCTGCCACTGCGCGGTCATGCGCAGGCTGTCGAATCCCGCCGCCTTCGCGAGGTCGACGTGCCCGGCGGCGTCGTTCCAGATCGCCGAGTCCTCGACGACGCCCACGCGCAGGCCAGGCCCCGCGAAGGCGGCCGGTGCAAGTGCGAGCGCCGCTGCGGCGGCGACGACGAGCTTCATGGTGTCCCGCGCCCCTTCTTTTCAGCTTCCGACCAGCCGCAGTTGCTCTCAAGCTACAAGCCGGGCCCGCCAGTACCATCACCCTCTCTAGGGAGAGAGAGGAGAGACCGGTGTCCGTCGCACAAGAGACGTTTCAGCAGCTCACGACCGCCGGGCTCGCCGAGATCGACCCCGATGTCGCGGCGCTCCTCGGCAAGGAGCTCGAGCGCCAGCGCGGCCAGCTCGAGCTGATCGCCTCCGAGAACTTCACCTGGCCGTCCGTGCTCGAGGCGGTCGGGTCGGTGCCGACGAACAAGTACGCCGAGGGTTACCCCGGGAAGCGCTACTACGGCGGCTGCGAGGTCGTAGACGAGATCGAGCAGCTGGCGATCGACCGTGCAAAGGAGCTCTTCGGCGCGGAGCACGCGAACGTCCAGCCGCACGCGGGCTCGCAGACGAACATGGCGGTGTACGCGGCGGTGCTCCAGCCCGGCGACACGATCCTGTCACTGCGGCTCGATCACGGCGGCCACCTGACGCACGGCCACAAGGTCAACTTCAGCGGGCGCCTCTACACGATCGCCGGCTACGGCGTCTCGCGCGAGACGATGATGGTCGACTACGACGAGGTGCTGCGCCAGGCGAAAGAGGTGCGTCCGAAGCTGATCGTCTGCGGCGGCTCCGCGTATCCGCGCACTGTCGAGACCGACAAGTTTCGCGAGATCGCCGACGAGGTCGGCGCGCTCCTGCTCTGCGACATGGCGCACTTCGCGGGGCTCGTCGCCGCCGGCTTGCATCCGAATCCTGTCGAGCACTGCGACTTCGTCACGTCGACGACGCACAAGACGCTTGCAGGCCCGCGCGCCGGCTTCATCCTCTGCCGCGAGGAGCTTGCGCAGGCGGTCGACCGCGCGGTCTTCCCCGGCATGCAGGGTGGCCCGCTCGAGCACACGATCGCCGCGAAGGCGACGTGCTTCAAGATCGCAATGTCTGACGCGTTCCGCGAGTACCAGCGGCAGATCCGCACGAACGCCGACGTGCTGTCGGAGACGCTGCAGGAGGGCGGCCTCGAGATCCTGACCGGCGGCACCGACACGCACCTGATGCAGATCGACCTGCGCAACTCCGAGTGGACGGGCAAGGCCGCCGAGGAGCGCCTGCACGAGGTGCAGGTCACGGTCAATCGCAACACGGTGCCGTTCGACGAGCGGCCGCCGACCGTCGCCTCCGGCGTCCGCATCGGCACGCCGGCGATGACGATGCGCGGCTTCGACGACGAGGACTTCCGCGAGACCGGCCGCATCATCTGCGACGCGCTCGGCGACAAGCCCGAGCTCGAGGCGCTGCGTGGGCGGGTCGCCGCGTTGTGCGCGAAGCGGCCGCTGTACCCGGGCTTCCGCGCCTACACGACGTACGCCACGTAATGCAGGCAACGAAGCGACTGACGGTCGTCGAGCACCCGCTCGTGCAGCACAAGCTCAGCTATCTGCGCGACAAGAACACGCCGACCGTCCACTTTCGCAAGCTCGCGAACGAGATCACGCTGCTCCTCACGTATGAGGCGACGAAAGACCTCCCGACGGAGGACTACGAGATCGAGACGCCGCTCGAGCGCATGACCGCGCAACGGATCTCGGGAAAGAAAGTCGCGGTCTGCCCGGTGCTGCGCGCCGGCGTCGGCATGCTCGACGGCGTCCTCTCACTCGTCTCGAGCGCGCGCGTCGGCTTCATCGGCATGTACCGCGACGAGGAGACCCTCGAGCCGGTGCAGTACTACTCGAAGCTCCCGACCGACCTGAGCGACCGCGACGCGATCGTCCTCGACCCGATGCTCGCGACCGGCCATTCGAGCGCCGCGGCGATCGCCGCCGTGAAGGAGGCGGGCGCGCAGGCCGTGACGCTCGTCTGCATCGTCGCCGCGCCGCCCGGCATCGACTTCATCCACGAGAACCATCCCGACGTGCACATCGTCTGCGCAGCAGTCGACCGTGCCCTCGACGAGCGCGGCTTCATCGTCCCCGGCCTCGGTGACGCCGGCGACCGTCTGTACGGCACGAAGTAGCCACCTGCGAATCGTTATCTGACGAGTCGCAGCCTGCGCTGCGTAGCCGCGGTATTTGATACCAGGGCATGTCCTCTTCAGAGAGGGCCGTCCTGCGGAAGTCGCCCGATGTGCAGGCGTTTCGCCGAACGGGACACGTCCCGGTATCTGACACCGCAAAAGAGGATCCACAGGAAGCAGCGCTAAGGTTGCCTGGTGCTCGGCGTAGCGCAGCAGCACAGCGTCGTTGATGTCCTGAGCGATCACCTTCAGGTCATCTGGGGTGCACTCGTTGCGTTCGTCGTCGTCGTGCTGCTCACGCCCGCAGTCGGGGGCATGGCGCGGATGCTCGGCGTCGTCGACCGGCCCGGCGGGCGGCGCCTGAACCGGAACCCGATCCCGCGGCTGGGCGGGGTCGCGCTCTTTCTCGGGATCTTCGTCCCGGCACTCGCTTTCCTGCCGCTCAACCGCGACACGCGCGGGCTCCTACTCGGCGCGGCCGTTGCTGTCACGGTCGGCGCCATCGATGACTTTCGCGGGCTCCGCTGGTGGGAGAAGCTCGGCGGCCAGCTGGTCGCAGCGTCGGTGCCGGTGTGGTTCGGGGTCTGGGTCGATCGCTTCACGTTCCCGCTCCTCGGCATCCACGCGCTGCCCGGGTGGGTCGGCATGCCGCTGACGATCGTCTGGATCGTCGCGATCATGAACATGGTGAACCTGCTCGACGGCCTGGACGGTCTCGCGGCAGGCGTCGCGGCGATCGCGGGCGTGACGTTCGCCGTCATCGCGCTCTCGCTCGCCAAGCCCGAGGCCGCCATCCTCTCCGCGATCGTGTTCGGCGCGTGCCTCGGGTTCCTGCGCCACAACTTCTACCCGGCACGGATCTTCATGGGTGACTCGGGGGCGCTCCTGCTCGGGTTCGTGCTCGCGACCGTGTCGGTGCAGGGCCTGCTGAAGACGGCGGCGACCGTAGCCCTGTTCTTCCCGCTCCTCGTGCTCGCGGTGCCGATCGTCGACACGACCTTCGTGGTCGCGCGCCGGCTCAAGCATCACCAGAAGGTCTTCGAAGCGGACCAGGCGCACCTCCATCACCGCTTCCTCCGCCGCGGGTTCTCGGAGCCGCGCGCTGCCGTGACGATCTGGCTGTGGTGCCTCTCGCTCGCGGCCGGCGCGCTCGCGACGCGGTTCATCCCATTTCGCGCGCACGGCGTGTGGCACCTGTGGCCGACGCTCGGCGCCGTCGCGATCGGGCTCGTTGCCGTCGGCTTCTCCGTCTACGTCGTCTACGCGCTCGAGATCGTCAAGGTCGGGAACCGCATCTCCCGGCGGCGGAGCGTCGACGACCCGCTGAAGAAAACCGCCTAACGCCGCCGCGAGAAGCCCACGCCGAGCAGGCAAAGCGCGCCGCCGAGATAGGCGAGCGCGGCCGGGCTCTCCCCGAGCCAGAGCCAGCCGAGCAGGATCGAGATCGGCGGCACGAGGTACGTCGTCGCCGCGAGCCGCCCCGCATCGGTGCGGCGCAGCGCATATGCCCACGAGCTGAAGCCGAGCGCTGTCGGCGCAATGCCGAGGTAGACGAGCCAGCCGATCGCGCCGTGCCGCGCGTCGCCGACCTCGTGGATGAGTTGCACGACGAACGGCAGGCAGGCGACGGCCCCGATCATGCAGCAGAGGAAGATCGTCTGCGTGCCGCTCAACGTGCGGAGGACGACTTTCTGTGCGACGACCGCGGCCGCGTAGGCGAACGCTGCCCCGAGACAGAGGCGGACTCCCGCCGTCGTCGCAGCGCGGCTCGAGCTCGCGATCGCGATCACGACGACGCCGACGAACGCGACGGCGCAGCCGATGAAGCGCCACGATTGCGACGCTGAGCCGGCCGAGCGAGAGGCAGCGCCGCCCGGATTGTTCGATCAGCCTTCGGCCCGTTGGACGAACGCCGCGAGGAGGTCGTTGAACGGCCCGCCGAGGCGCTGCACCGAGTGCCCCGCACCCGGCAGCACCGCGCGCTCGGCGCCCAGCCGCTCGGTCAGGACGTCGCAGACGATGTCGAAGGGCTCGCTGTGCGCGCCGGAGACGACGAGCTTCGGGAACGGCGCGGCCGCGAGCTCGTCGAGGGGAACCTCGGCCTCCCAGGGGTGGCGCTCGATCATCAGCGTTCTGGCCCCCTGGAGGAGCGCGGGCGAGAACTCTCCGGGCGGAACCGGCGCGCCGACTCCTTCGAGGAACGCGCGCAGGAACGCCGCCGCGTCACCGGTCTGCTGCCAGAGGAGGGAGCTCTGATTCTCGTATGCGTCGATGACGGGGTGGCCGCGCGCAACGCGAAGGCACGGCGGCTCGATCACGGTCAGCGAGCGGATGCGATCGGCGTAGAGCGCCCCCGCGAAAAGTGCGATCACGCCGCCGTACGAATGGCCGACGAGGTGCGTCCCCGGCTCGACGAACTGCTCGAGCCAGGCCGCCTCGTCCTCGAAGTCGACCCGCTCGACCTCCAGCCCGGGCGGGAACCCGCGCCTGTTCGGCACGACCAGCTCGCAGCGGTCGGCGAGCGGCCGCTGCGCCGCCCAGGTGGCGTCCCCGTTCACGACGCTCCCGTGGACGAGGAGGACGCGCGGACGGCTCACGGAGGGCGATCCGGTGTCGCAAGGAAATATGCTGGCGACGCAACGCCGTCTCTATGACTTAGGTATTTTCTCGCGGGTCGACATGGCCCTGCAGAACCCGGA
>JANMQZ010000301.1:0-10503 GCA_031370755.1 Actinomycetes bacterium | reverse complement strand
GGTCGACACGCGGTAGCGGCCACTGCCCCGGCTGCACGACGACGTTGACCGCGCCGAGCTCGAGCTCGGAGAGGCGCAGCTTGAAGCCGACCGCATCGAGCTCCGTCCACGATACGCCCGCCTCGTACGAGGTCAGGTCTTCGCCGATCCGCCCATGCCGCGCGACGAGATCGAAGCCGAGCTTGCCGATGTAGCGCGCCTCGACTTCCCGCACGCGGCTCGTCACGAGGTGGTAGTGGAAGAGGTGCACGCCGCGGCATCGTAGGAGAGGACTCGGAGCGTCTGCGTCGAAGCCGCGTTGGATCCGATGGGAATCCACCACGTCGACCTCGTCGTCTCCTCCATCGAGCGCAGCCTGCCGTTCTACCGTGAGCTGCTCGGCCCGCTCGGCTGGCACGGCATCGGCGAGGTCGAAGGCGAGCGCGGCGAGACGATCTGGTACCTGAACGGGCGCGACACGTCGATCGGCCTGCGCGAGTCGCAGAGCGAGCCGGAGGACGTCGACCGCTACAAGATCGGGCTGCACCACCTGGCGATCGAGGCAGCGTCCCGCGCCATCGTCGACGAGCGCGCCGAGTGGCTGCGCGCGAACGGCGCGTTACTCGAGAGCGAGCCGCAGGAATACACGTACATGCCGGGGTACTACGCAGTGTTCTTCTACGACCCGGACGGGCTGAAGCTCGAGATCCTCCATGTCCCGGCCCTCGCGGCCTGAACGAACAAAGGAGACACCGCATGTCGACCACGCCTCCCGAACCGCCGCAGGCCCCCTCTGCGCCGCCCGGCGGCGGTTACTCGGGCCTGGGGCGTAATCCCGTGCAGGGCGCGATCCTGCCGGTGCCCGGCAACGCCGAGCTCGCCGTGTGGCTGCTCGTGGAAATCGTCCTCGCGATCGTCGCGGGGGTCAGTGACAGCTTCGGCGCGCACGACTGGAGCGTCGCCACGACGTGGCTCACCGCCGCGTACATCATCTCGCGCGGCATCGCCAAGGCGAGCCGCGTCCTCGAGCAGTAGGACGACCCTCACGCGTGGAGCGGGTGACCGGCATCGGTGGTGTCTTCATCCGCTCCGCGCGGCCCGACGAGTTGCGTGCGTGGTACGCGCAGCACCTCGGCTTCGACGTGGACGCGGAGTGGGGCGGCGCCGTCCTGCGCGCAGCCGGCGGCGAGTCGCTCACGTGGGCGATCTT
This sequence comes from Actinomycetes bacterium, assembly GCA_031370755.1. GTDB lineage: Bacteria > Actinomycetota > Thermoleophilia > Gaiellales > Gaiellaceae > Palsa-739. Next base: position 9,314 of record JANMQZ010000301.1, on the reverse strand, counting down.
CCCCGGCGACACCGAGTACTTTGGCGCGCGCGAGCAGCAGGTGATGGTGAACTACCGCGTCGCCGATCTCGACGCGATGCTCGCGCAGCTCCGCGCCGCCGGCGTCGAGGTGGACGACCGGGTCGAAGAGATGGAGTTCGGGCGCTTCGGCTGGGCGGTCGACCTCGACGGCAACCGCATCGAGCTCTGGGAGCCTGCGCCGGGTCACTGATCGCCGCGAAGCCAGGCGACGTCGGGCTCCCAGCCGTCGATCACCGCGCCGTGCCCGTGGGCGCGCGCGAGCCCCTCGGCCTCCCGAAAAAGCAGCCGCTGCTCGGCGAGGTCGCCCGTGCGCGCGATCCGCTCGATCCGGCCAAGTAACAGACTGTTACTTGGCGCGGGCAGAGGGTGCTGTTCGAGCTCCCACTCGAGCCACTTGTTGTACGGGCGCAGCCGGCCGTGCACCGTGAAGAGGAACTCGAGAAACCACGGGATCGACTCCTGTGCGTCGAGCAGCGACGCGAGCTCGAGGCCGGCGCGGGCGTTCTTGAGCGAGCGGTAGAGCATGTTCACGTAGCCGTCGAACGGCTCGCCTGCGGCCGCAGGGTCGACGGTCGTGGCGTCGCGCAGCGCTGTCGCGACCTCGCCCGTCTTGTCGAGCTGCGGCTCGACCCAGGCCAGCGAGTACCGGTTCCACCGCGGCTGGTCGCGCAGCTGCTCGAGCGTCACCTCGACCGTCTCGAGCCGGGCGCCATGGACGAACGGTCGCTCGCCGCGGTGCTCGCGCACGACGACGAAGACATCCCAGTCGCTCCGCTCATCGACGTACGCGCCCTTGCCGCGCGAGCCGAAGACGACGAGGCCGAGGACGTTGTCGTCGCGTTGCGCTTCGTCGTGCAGTTCGTCAAGCACTTGCAGGTTCGAAGCGGAGCTTCGGCTGCTGCACGGGAACGTTCGTCGGATAGTCGCGCGTGAGGCACGCACGGCAGAGCTCCGACTCCGGGCGCTTCGTCGCCGCGACGAGCCCGTCGTGCGAGAGATAGGCGAGCGACGTCGCACCGATCATGGCGCGGATCTCCTCGACCGAGTTGCTGCTGGCGATCATCTCGTCGGGGTCGGCAAGGTCGATGCCGTAGAAGCACTGTCCGATCACCGGCGGCGATGAGATGCGCACGTGCACTTCCGAAGCGCCCGCGTCGAAGAGCATCTGGACGATCTGCTGCGTCGTGTTGCCGCGGACGATCGAGTCGTCGACGACCGCGACGCGTTTGCCCGCTACCTCCGCGAGCGGGTTGAACTTCAACTTGACGCCCTGTGCCCGCAGCGCCTGATCCGGCTGGATGAACGTCCGCGCGATGTAGCGGTTCTTGATCAGCCCTTCGCTGAACGGCACGCCGAGCGCGCGCGAGAACCCGATCGCAGCCGGCGTACCCGAGTCGGGGATCGGCAGCACGAGATCGACATCGGCAGGAGCCTCGACCGCGAGGCGCTCGCCCATGCGCACCCGCGCGCCATGCACCTCGATCCCGGCAAGGCGCGTGTCGGGCCTCGCGAGATAGAAGAACTCGAAGATGCAGAGCGCGCCGGCCCCGGCGGGCTCGACCGCCTGCACGCTGCGCAGACCCTTGTTGTCGATCAGCACCGCTTCGCCGCGATCGACCTCGCGCACGAACTCCGCGCCGACGAGGTCGAGCGCGCACGTCTCGGAGGCGACGACCCAATCGTCATGGATCCGGCCGAGCACGAGCGGGCGGAAGCCGTGCGGGTCGCGGAACGCGATCAGCGTCCCTTCGGAGAGCGCGACGATCGAGTACGCGCCGTCGAGCCTGCGCATCGCGTTCGCGACGGCCTCGTCGAGCGTCCCCTCGTCGTTCGCGATCATTGCCGCAATCACTTCGCTGTCGGAGGTCGCGCGGAGCGTGACGCCGGCCGCGCGCAGCACGTCGCGAAGCGTCGACGCGTTCACCAGGTTGCCGTTGTGCCCGAGCGCGACCGTGCGTGCGACGCCGTGCTGCACGAGCGGTTGCGCATTCGACCACTGCGACGAGCCGGTCGTCGAGTAGCGCGTGTGGCCGATGGCGACCGAGCCGCGCAGGCCGTGCAGCTTCTGCTCGTCGAACACCTGCGTGACGAGCCCGAGATCGCGCAGCGCGGTGAGACGGCCGGACTCCGACACGGCGATCCCGGCCGACTCCTGGCCACGGTGCTGCAGCGAGAAGAGCCCGAAGTACGTCAGCCGCGCGACGTCACGGTCGGGGGCGTAGACGCCGAACACGCCGCACATCAGCGCACCCGCCCGATCTCGACGAAGCCTTTCGAGCCGAGTCGTGAGAGCTCGTCGCGCGTCGTTGCGAGCAGCGCCGCGCCGCGCGCGGGCTCGGCGGGCAGCTCGACGTCCGCCGCGCAGCCGCTCCAGCGCTCCGCCTCGGCGAGTGCGACCTCGAGGCCGCCGTAGCCGATGTCGTGGCAGAGCGAGAGCAAGGGCGCAGCCTTCCAGAGAAACCGGATCAGCGCGGCCTCGGCTGCGAGGCTGTCCTCAGGCGCCTCCGCGAGCAGCACGACGTCGCCCGGCTGCCAGCCGCCGGGCACGAGTCGAACGTCGGCGACGAGGCCGATGCATCCGACCACCGGCGTCGGCGGGATCGAGCGCCCGTCGCTGTCGTTGTAGAGCGAGACGTTCCCGGAGACGACGGGGATCTTCAGCGCCTCCGCGGCCTGCGCGATGCCTTCGATCGCCTGGGCGAGCTCGTGCGCGATCTCCGGCTTCTCGGGGTTGCCGAAGTTGAGGCAGTCGGTGAGGCCGATCGGCTCGCCGCCGGCACACGCGACGTTGCGCGCCGCGCCGAGCACCGCCTCGACGCCCGCGCGGAACGGATCCGCCTGCCCGGGGCGTGGCCCCTGCAGCGAGACGGCGAGCCCGCGCAGCGACGGCCGCAGGCGCAGGACGCCCGCGTCGAAGCCCGGCCGGCGCACCGTGCGCGAGCCGACGAGCTGGTCGTACTGCTCGGTGATCCACGTCTTGTCGGCGCGATTCGTGTCGCTCAGCCGCTTCGGCGCCGGCGGCCACGCGTCGGGCTTCGACTGCTCGACCTCGTAGCGCGGGCACTCGTCGGTCAGCAGGCGCGCCGGGATCGAGCCGACGACCTCGTCGCTCCACAATGCACGCAGCTCGCCGTGCTCGGTGACGACGCCGACCGGCGTGCAGGGCAGCTCCCAGCGTGCGCACACCGCGCGCACCGCGTCGAGCATCTGCGGCCGGACGACCGCGACCATCCGCTCCTGTGACTCCGAGATCATGATCTCCCACGGCTCCATGCCCTCCTCGCGCAGCGGCACGCGGTCGAGGTGCACGTCGATGCCCGCCTCGCCGGCCATCTCCGAGAGCGCCGACGCGAGACCGGCGGCGCCGCAGTCCTGAAGCGATTCGACGAGGCCGCCCTCGACGAGCTCGACGGAGACCTCGATCAGCTTCTTGCCCGTGAACGGGTCGCCGACCTGCACGGACGGCCGTTTGTCGGCGTCGTCCTCGCCGAGCTCCTGGCTCGCGAGCACCGACGCGCCGCCGATGCCGTCGCGGCCGGTCGTCGCGCCGTAGAGCACGACGACGTTGCCCGGCCCGTTTGCTTTCGCCGACTGCAACCGCGTCGAGTCGAGGATCCCGACGCACATCGCATTGACGAGGCAGTTGCCGGCGTACGCTTCGTCGAAGACGGTTGCGCCGCCGATGTTCGCGACGCCGACGGAGTTCCCGTAGCCGCCGATGCCTGCGACGGCGCGCTCGAAGTGATGGTCGGGCGCGGCGAACCAGAGCCCGTCGAGGAGCGCGATCGGGCGGGCGCCCATCGCGATGATGTCGCGGATGATCCCGCCGATCCCGGTCGCGGCGCCCTGGAACGGCTCGACCGCGGACGGGTGATTGTGCGACTCGCACTTGAATGTGACAGCGAGGCCGTCGCCGAGGTCGAGGACACCGGCGTTCTCTCCGGGGCCCTGGAGGACACGCTCGCCGGCCGAGGGCAGCCGCTTCAGGAGCGGGGCAGAGTGCTTGTAGCCGCAGTGCTCGGACCAGAGCAGCGAGAACACGGCGAGCTCGAAGTGGTTCGGCTCGCGGCCCAGAAGCTCCTGGATACGGCCTGCTTCCCAGTCGGTGAGACCGAGTGCGCGATGGAGCGGCTGTTCCGCGACCTGCGTCAGGTGCCTCAGTCTAGCCGGGGGTCCTGACGGTCGCGGCTGAGCAGGTCGAGGAAACAATTGACGCTCATGTGGCGTTTCGAACAGGGATGAACCGCCGCCATCTGGCCATGCTGATCGGCCTCGCCCTCATCTGGGGTGCGTCCTTCATGTTCATCAAGGTGGCGGTGCGAGAGCTGACGCCGGCGACGCTGATCATGGGCCGCCTCGGGCTCGCGGCGCTGACGCTCGCGATCATCGTGCCGCTCACGCTCGGCGGCCGCAGGACGCTTGCCGAGCTGCGCGAGAACTGGCGCTGGCTCGCCGTCGTCGCGCTCGTGAACACCGCGATCCCGTTCTGGCTCCTGTCGTGGGGCGAGACGCGCATCGACTCGGGGCTCGCCTCGATCATCCAGGCGGCAGTGCCGATCTTCAACGCGCTGATCGCGTTCGGGTTCTTCCACGATGTCCGCGTCACCGGCATCCGCCTGGTCGGCGTGGCGGTCGGCTTCGTCGGTGTCGCGCTCCTCGTCGGCGCGCAGCCGCAGGGCAAGGTGCTCGGCGCGCTTGCGGTCGTCGGGATGGCCTTCGGCTACGGCATCGGCGGCCTGCTCGCGGGCAGGCACCTGCGCTCCGTGAGCCCGCTCGTCGTTGCGCTCGCGTCGACAAGCTTCTCGACCCTGCTCGCGCTCCCGCTCGGCGCGGTGCAGGCGCCGCATCACAACCCGGGCTGGAAGGTGATCGGCTCCGTGCTCGCGCTCGGCATTCCCGGTACGGCGCTCGCGTATCTCCTCTTCTTCGGGATGATCGCGGGCGCGGGTGCTGCGTATGCGTCGCTCGTGACGTATCTGATTCCGCCGATCGCGCTTGCGTACGGTGCGTTCTTCCTCGGCGAGCGCTTCGGTGCCGCCGCCTTCGGCGGGCTCGCGCTCATCCTCGGCGGCGTCGCGCTCGGAACCGGCGTCGGTGGCAAGCGGTTTCTGCGGCGCCCGGTGACCGCGTCGTCCTCGGGCGGCGGTCGGTAGCCTCCACCGCATGGCGAAGTTCATGCACACGATGGTCCGGATCACGGATCCCGAGAAGAGCCGCGCGTTCTACGAAGCGCTGGGGTTCAGCTTCGAGCGCGACATGGACATCGTCCGCGAGGGCCAGCTCGAAGCGACGAACTATTTCTTCGGGATCGGCGATCAGGAAGCGGTGCTCGAGCTCACGTTCAACCACGACGGCCGCACCTACGAGCTCGGCACAGGCTACGGGCACATTGCGCTCGCGGTCGACGACATGGCCGAGACACTCGCGGCGCTGAAGACCCAGGACATCGAGCCCGAGCGGGAGCCCTATCGGTTGCGCGAGGGCGGATCGCTGCTGTGCTTCGTCCAGGATCCGGACGGGTACCGCATCGAGCTCATCGGGCGCAGCGGAACCTAGCCACGCGGGCGACGCCGCCTACGGGTGGTGGATCCAGCAGCGATCGTGAGAAGGCGGCGCATGGCCGCACCTTCGGCGCGAGATTGTCTCTCTCTAGTCCTTCTGGGCCGAGTCCCAACTGCGTCCGCGCAGCCACGCCCCGAGGCTCTCGAGCGCCCCGTCGAGCCCTGCCGTGTCGCCCCACGCACCGAGCACGCGCAGCTCGCCGCTCTTCCGGTCGAAGACCGGCTCGACGCGACCGACCATGCGATCGCCGCGAAGGATCGGCAGCACGTAATAGCCGTACTCGCGCTTCGCCTTCGGCACGTACATCTCGAGCCGGTAGTGGAAGTCGAAGAGCGCCTCGGCTCGGTCGCGGTCGTGGATCAGCCGGTCGAACGGCGAGAGCAGCGTGACGCGATCGCCGACGGGCGCGTCGTCGGCATCCGGATGCGCATGCCACCCGCCGTTCACGAGGCGCACGCCGAGCGCACGGAACCGCTGTTCGTCGAGCATCCGCTCGGCCTCTGCGAGCGGCACGGTGTCCGTCGCCGGGTACCAGCGCTCGGCCAGATCCCAGAGGCGCTGGCCGCCGCGCCGGCCGACGATTGCGACGCCGCCGCGGCCGTGAAGGATCTCGAGCATGATCGCGACGCTTCGGCTGCCGTACCAGCGGTGCGTCTCGCGCTTCAACGCCGAACGGTCCTCGAGCTCGCGCGCGAGGAGCGGGCCGCGGCGCTCGAGCTCGCGGAGCACGTACCGGCGGAACGCCGCATTCGTCTTCAGAAACTCGTTGCCGCGGCGCTCCCACGCGTACTTGTCCCGCCGGCGGCGCATTCGGGCGCGCACGAGCGGCAGCGACTCGATCGGCCAGATGTACGCATTCCACTCGAAGAGCTTGCGGTCGACCCAGAGCAGCCGCTCGAGCTCGCCCACGTCGTACCCGCCGAGCCTGCTCCAGAGCACGAGCTGCTGCGGCGGCGCGACGGTCGAGATCGGATCGATCTGAAGGAAGCCGATCCGGTGGACCGTGTCGAGGATCGTGCCTGCGGAACCGTCGAGCAGCTGCGCGTGCACGGCGATGCGCCGCGCCTGCTCGAGGGTGACGACGCGCGCGCTAACGGTTCTGAAGCGTGTCGAGCCCGATCGCCAGCGCGATCGCGAGCCGCCGGTCGATGCGGCGATCGTGGTCGCCGCCGAGATCGAGGATGTAGCGGTCGCGCAGCTGGAACTTGCGGTTCATCGTGCCCGCGACGCGACTGTCGATCAGGAAGTCGAACTGGTACGGGATCGGAATCCATTCGCCGTACGGCACGAAGTCGATCACCCGGCGTGCGATCGCGAGGGGAAGGCTGCGTTCGCGGGCGATCATCAGCTCCGCGTCGTCGGCGCCGCGCACGATCCACGTCGACCGCAGGAGCGATGCGCGGAACTGGTGCTCGAGCACGCCGAGCTTCTCCTCACCCGCAAAGACGTCGTAGCGCGCGCCGCCGATATCGAAGATGCTGCGCGCCTTGATGCGGAAGCTCTCCTGCGTCTCGCCCTCGTCGGCGTAGAAGCGGATGTCTTCCTTGATCGCCATCTTCTTCTGGCGGACATACGCGACCGGAGGGCCGGCAGGGGTCTCGCCGGCGGCAAGCGGCGTCACGCGATAGAGGTTGACGATCGGCCGGACGAGCTGGTCGACGAGGTAGCGGTCTGCGGAGAAGCCTTCCATCGCCGGGAGCCTAGCGGCACCTGCGTCAGCGCTCGACGACCCTTGTTATGTCCGGGAAACCGTCACAGAGACGGCACACTCTCGTGACGCTTTCCCGCGTAGCGTCCTCTCCATGGCTGCAACGAAAGCGGCAACACCGTGGGGGCCGGCGGAGCTCGTCGACGAGCTGACCGTCCGGCAGCAGGCGGGCGAGCGGCGGTTCGCCTCGATCGTGCAGCTGCTCGAGACACCGAGCGGTGAGCGGCTCGTCCGGTTCGCGTACTCGACCGACGGCACCGCCCGGCGCGGGCCCGTCACGTTCCGCGAGCGGGACATCGCGCGGCTGCGGGCCGCGCTCGACAAGCACCCGAGCCTGGCGGAAGCCCTTGGTCTATAACGAGCTGATTAGCTAGACAAGCGAGAGCGCCCGCTGGCGGGCAGCGTCGACGAGCGACGCGAGGATCAAGGCGCCGTCGGCCGAGCCGAGCAACGGGTCGACCGCGTGCTCCGGATGCGGCATGAGGCCGAAGACGTTGCCGCGCTCGTTGCAGATGCCGGCGATGTCGTCGACGGAGCCGTTGCACGGCTCGCCGTAGCGCAGCACCACCTGGCGGTTCGCTTCGAGCTCGCGGACGAGCTCGGGCGGCCCGAACCAGCGGCCGTCGCCGTGCTTCACGGGGATGACGATCGTCTGCCCCTGCGCGCACCGCGACGTGAACGGCAGGTCGTCGCGCTCGACGACGAGCGGCACGTCGCGGCACACGAAGCGCAGCGACTCGTTCCGCAGGAGGACGCCCGGGAGAAGGCCGGCCTCGCAGAGGACTTGAAAGCCGTTGCAGATCCCGAGCACGAGCCCGCCGGCGCCGGCGAAGTCGACGACGGCTGCGCTCGCGGGCGAGAACCGCGCGATCGCGCCGCAGCGCAGGTAGTCGCCGTACGAGAAGCCGCCGGGCAGCACGACCGCATCGAGATCGGGCAGCTGCGTTTCCTCGTGCCAGACCGGGATCGCCTCGGCGTCGAGGGCTGCGAGCGCCCAGAGCGCGTCGCGGTCGTCCTGCGAGCCCGGGTCCGTGATCACGCCGATGCGGGGCTGCGGGCTAGCCATGGATCTCGACCTCGTACGACTCCATGAGCGGGTTCGCGAGCAGCTGCTCGCACATCTTCTCGACCTGCGCGCGGGCATCGTCCGCCGTGGACGCGTCGACCGCGAGGTCGACCACCTTGCCGACGCGCGCGCCGGAGACCGAGAAGCCGAGGTGCTCGAGGGCGGTCTCGACCGCTGCCCCCTGCGGGTCGAGGATGCCCTGCTTCGGCCGCACGAGCACGGTGGCTCTCACCCGAGCACCACGTTCGGGCTCTCGAGGTACGACCCGAATGGGATCGTCGTCAAGCGCTCGAACGCCTCGATGTACTTCGAGCGGGTGTGCGCGACGACGTCGCCGGGCAGCTCCGGGCCGGGGTCCGTCTTGTCCCACCCCGTCTGCTCGCAGTAGTCGCGGACGAACTGCTTGTCGAAGCTGTCCTGCGCGCGTCCTGGTGCGTAGGTGTCTGCGGGCCAGAAGCGGGACGAGTCGGGTGTGAGCGCCTCATCGCCGAGCACGAGTTCCCCGTCGGCGTCGAGGCCGAGCTCGAACTTCGTGTCGGCGATGACGATGCCGCGCGTCGCCGCGTGCTCGGCCGCCGTCTTGTAGAGCGCGATGCACACCCGTTCGACCTCCGCAAGCCGCTCGACGCCGACGAGCTCGGCAGCCTCGTCTCTCGAGATGTTCTCGTCGTGGCCCGTCTGCGCCTTCGTCGCCGGGGTGAAGATCGGCACGGTCAGCTTCTCCGACTCCTGAAGCCCTTCAGGCAGCCGGTGGCCCGACGTCGTGCCGGTCGCCTGGTAGTCCTTCCAGCCCGAGCCCGCGAGGTAGCCGCGCACGACGCACTCGATCGGCAGCATCGACAGGCGGCGGCACTCCATCGAGCGGCCGTCGTCGCGGATCGCGAGCATGTGGTTCGGGACGAGCGGGCCGAGGAGCGTGAACCAGAAGCCGGAGAGACCGGTGAGCACGCGCCCCTT
>JANMQZ010000270.1:0-37288 GCA_031370755.1 Actinomycetes bacterium | reverse complement strand
TCGCTCGCGTTCTGTTACACGCTGATCTCGATCGCGATCCCGGTGCTCACGCAGCGCGCCGTCGACCACGCCATCGTCTCGCACTCGCGCGCGCTCTGGCCGTACATCGTCGGCATCGTCCTGCTCGCCGCGCTGCGCTTTCTCGTCAACTTCTCGCGCCGCTACGCGACGGCGCGCATCGGCATCCGCATCGAGGCGCGCATGCGCGAGCTGCTCTACACCGCGTACCTCCGCTACCCGCGCGCGTTCTACGACCGGCACGCGACCGGCCAGGTGCTCTCTCGCGCGACCAACGACCTCTACCCCATCCGCTACTTCATCGGCTGGGGCCTCGTGCAGGGCATGCAAATCGTGATGATGATCTGCGCCGCGGGCACGGTGCTCGTGCTCGTGAACCCGCGGCTCGCGCTCTACACCGCGGTTGCGATGCCGCCGATCACCGTCCTCGCGCTGCGGTTCGCACGCCTCGTGTCGCCGCTCTCCCGCGAGGTGCAGGAGCGGAAGGGCAACGTGACGGAGGCGGCGGACGAGTCGGTCGTCGGCATCGAGATGGTGCAGGCGTTCGGGCGCGAGGACGACGTCCGCGGCCGCTTCGGCGAGAAGGCGGAGGCGGTGCGCGACACGGTGCTGCGGCAGGCCGGCGTCGAGGCGAAGCACCTGCCGGGCCTCTACTACCTGCCGTCCCTCTCGATCGCGGCCGTCGTCTTCTTCGGGGGGCGGCAGGTGATCGGCGGGCACCTGACGATCGGCGAGTTCGTCCTCTTCGAGACGCTCCTGCTCCAGCTCGTCTGGCCGCTCGAGGCGCTCGGCTGGATCACGAACCTCGCCCAGCGCGCGCTCGCGTCGGCGGGTCGCAGCTTCGCGTGGCTCGAGGGGATCCAGCCGCTGCCCGAGCCGGCCGTACCGCGGCACCTGCCCGCCGGGCCGGTCGGTGTGCGGTTCGAGGCCGTCCACTTTGCGTACGGCGGCGAGGAGGAGGTCCTGCGCGACCTCGACCTCGTGATCGAGCCGGGCGAGATCGTCGCGATCTGCGGCCCGACCGGCGCCGGCAAGACGTCGCTCCTGAACCTGCTGCCGCGCTTCTACGACCCGACGGGCGGCGGCGTGCTCGTCGGCGGCGTCGACACGCGCGACCTGCCGATCGCCGAGCTTCGCGCCGACGTCGCGCTCGTGACGCAGCGGCCGGTGCTCTTCTCGGTACCGCTGCGCGAGAACCTCACGGCCGGCCGCGACGACGCCGACTGGGACGAGGTGCTCGCCGCGTGCGAGGCGGCCGGCGTCGACGCGTTCGCCGGCGAGCTACCGGACGGCTACGACACGCTGATCGGCGAGCGCGGCGTCAATCTCTCGGGCGGCCAGCGCCAGCGCGTCGCGCTCGCGCGCGCGCTCGTCACCGGTGCGCGCGTCGTCGTGCTCGACGATCCGCTCTCGGCCGTCGACACGCTCACCGAGCGGCGCCTCGTGAAGCGGCTGCGGCCGGCGCTCGAAGGCCGCACCGTGCTCGTCGCGACGCAGCGGCTCTCGACCGTCGAGCTCGCGGACCGTGCGGTCGTGCTCGTCGACGGGCGGATCGTCGAGTCCGGGACGCCGGGTGACCTGCTGCGCGCGGGCGGGCGCTTCACGGAGCTGTTCGGCGACGAGGTGGTCGCGGCATGACGACGGACGACGCGAAAGCGGTGCCTGGCACGCGCTGCGCGCGAGCCAGGCACCAACAGCTCCGGGTGCCAGGCTCGCGCAGCGTGCCTGGCACCGCTTTCCCTGGAGCCGCCCGGTGAAGCGCCTCTGGCGCTACCTCGAGGGCCGCAAAGCCTGGGCGACCGTCCTCCTGCTCGTCGGCGTGGGCAATGCGGTCTGCCAGACGGGCGGCTGGCTGCTCGTCCGCGACGCGATCGACAACGGCATCCGCGCGGGCGACGAGCACCACCTGACGATCGTCGTCGCCATCTACCTCGGCGTCGCAGCGGTCGGGTGGGGCTTTCAGGGCTGGCTCATCCGCGGGCTCGCCGGGCTCGGGCAGCGCATGGTACTCGGCCTCCGCAAGGATCTCTTCGACCACCTGACGAGCCTGTCGCTCCGCTACTTCTCGCAGCAGAAGGCGGGCTGGATCATCGCGCGGCTGACGTCGGACGTCGACGCCGTCTCGGACGTTCTCTCCCAGGGCATGCCGACGCTCGTCGCGAACGTGATCCTGCTGCCGGCCGCGGTGATCGCGCTCCTCATCGCCGACTGGCGCCTCGGGCTCGTCGTCTTCGCGATCATCCCGCCCGCGCTCGTGCTGACCCGCTGGTTCCAGCGGACGTCCCACGTCGCGCTTGTCGAGACGCGCAACCGGATCGGCATCGTCACCGCGCAGATCGCCGAGTCGGTCTCCGGCATGGCCGTCGTGCAGGCGTTCAACCGCGAGGCCGCGTTCCAGGCGCAGTTCGACGAGCTGAACATCGCGAACCGCGAGCAGAACGTCTACACGCAGAAGATCTTCTCGATCTTCTTCCCGTCGATCGAGTTTCTCGGCGTGATCGCGACCGGTGCGGTGCTCTACACCGGTAACGCGCTCCTGACGCATCACACGATCACGATCGGCACGCTGATCACCGCGCTCTACCTGCTCCAGCTCGTCTTCCAGCCGTTGCAGGAGCTCTCCGACGTCTACGGCCAGCTCCAGTCCGGCGCCGCCGCGATGGTGAAGATCGCGACGATCCTCGACGAGGAGCCGGAGATCAAGGACCGGCCCGACGCGCACGAGCTCCCGCGCATCGACGGCGACCTCGCGATCGACCGCGTCGTCTTCGCCTACGGCAAGGAGCCGGTGCTGAAGGGCGTCGAGATCCATGTGCCCGCGGGCGGCTGCCTCGCGCTCGTCGGCGAGTCAGGCGGTGGCAAGTCGACGCTTGCACGGCTCGTCGGCCGCTTCTATGACCCAGACGAAGGCGCCGTGCGCGTCGACGGCGTCGACCTCCGCGGCGTGAAGCTGCGCTCGTACCGCCGCCAGCTCGGCGTCGTGCTCCAGGATCCGTTCCTCTTCAGCGGCACGATCGCGTCGAACATCCGCTTCGGCAAGCCGGACGCGACCGACGAGGAGGTGCGCGCCGCAGCGGCGGCCGTCGGCGTCGACCGCGTCGCCGCGCGCGTCTCCGGCGGGCTCGACCACGCGGTACGCGAGGGCGGCTCGGGCCTGTCGGCGGGCGAGCGGCAGCTGATCTCGATCGCGCGCGCGCTGCTTGCCGATCCGCGCATCCTGATCCTCGACGAGGCGACCTCGAACATCGACCGGCCAACGGAGGTGCTGATCGAGCGCGCACTCGACCGGCTGCTGCATGGGCGCACGTCGATCATCATCGCGCACCGGCTCTCGACCGTCCGCCGCGCGGACGAGATCGTCGTGATCGAGCGCGGACGGATCACGCAGCGCGGGACGGAGAGCGAGCTGCTCGGGGAGGACGGGCCGTTCCGCCGGCTCGCGCACGATCTGACCGGCGCTGCGTAATTGCAACCAGGTTGCACTGCAACCTGGTTGCAGGTTTTAGCAGCCTCGTCGCGCAGCGACCAGGCTGCCGTTCTTAAGAACCGTTGTCGATGACGCCGAGCGCGACCTCGACGACCGCGCCGTCGAACTGCGTCCCGGCACCCTCGCGGAGGCGGCGCACCGCTTCCGGATGGCTCAGCCGCTTGCGGTACGGGCGGTCGGTCGTCATCGCGTGGTACGCGTCGCAGACGAAGATGATGCGCGACTCGAGCGGGATGCTCTCGTTGCCGAGCCCGTCCGGATAGCCGCGGCCGTCCCACCGCTCGTGGCAGTGGCGCACGATCGCACCAACTTCCTGGAGGCGGTCGATCGGTGCGATGATCCGCTCGCCGAGCTCCGGATGCGTCTCCATGATCGCGCGCTCCTCGGCGGTGAGGCGCCCGGCCTTCGAGAGGATCTCGCTCGGGATGCCGATCTTGCCGATGTCGTGCAGCAGCGCGCTGAGCTCGAGGCGCTTGAGCTCGCGCTCGCCGAGGCCGAGCTCGCGACCGACGCGCAGGGCGAGGTCGGTGATCCAGCGGGCGTGTGACGACGTGTACTCGTCGTTCGCCTCGAGCGCGTTCGCGAGCGCCTCGACCGTCGAGACGAAGCTCCGCTCGAGCCCCTCGTAGTTCGACGCGTTCGCGATCGCGAGCCGCGCCTGGTGGGCGAGGCCGCCGAGCAGCCGGAGCTCACGCTCGCCGAAGTCGCCCTCGGGGATCGCCGCGACGATGCAGCCCCCGCGCCGGCCGACGACGAGCGGCGCGACCGCGTAGGAAACCGTCGGGTCGACGGGAGCCGGCTCGACCCGCGCAGCCGCCTCCGGATCGATCACGAACGGCTCGAGGCCCTCGTCGGCGTCGCCTCGCAGCTCGGCGATGCGGAAGCGGCGCTCCTCCACATGTCTCGTCTGCTCGTCGGTGTGCCCGAAGACCTTGCGCGCGGTGAGCCAGCCCTCGTCGTCTGCGATCCAGATCGACGTGCGCGGTGAGCCGATCAGGTCCGCCGTCAGGCCGACGATGCGCTCGTAGATCTCGTCGAGGCTCGATGCCGTCGCGAGCGTGCGACCGAACTCGAGCAGCGTCGTCGCGCTCTCGGCCTCGCGGCGCGCCGACTCGTAGAGGCTCGCGTTCTCGACCGCGACCGCCGCATGACCGGCCAGCACTTCCAGCAGGCGCACGTCGTCCTCGTCGAACTGGTCGAGGCCGAGCTTCGAGATCACGATCACACCGACGACCCGCGAGCCGTAGCGCAGCGGCACCGCGACGAGCGACTCCTCGATCGACGGCGTGCCCGGGATGCGCGCGCCGAACTCGCAGTTCGCGGCATCGCCGATCAGCAGCGACTCCGAGCGCTCTGCGCAGCGGCCGGTGATGCCTTCGCCGATCTTGATCCGCAGCAGCTCGAGGGGCAGCGCGACCGTCTCGACGACGAACTCGCCGCGGAACGCGACCGGCTCGAGCTCCTCGCCGTCGACGACGAACACACGGCAGTTGTGGTAGTCGATGAGCGACCGGAGCTCGGCAGCGATCTCGTCGCCGATCTCGCGCACGTCGTTCAGGCGGTTCAGCTTGCCGCTGAGGCTCTGGAGCATCTTCATGTGCGCGATCGAGCGGACGTCGCGCTCACGCTGCGGCGCTCCCGGCCGGTCGGTCGACGCTTCGTCGTAGAGGACGACGCGATTCTTGCCGCGCGCCTTCGCCGTCATCATCGCGGCCTCGGCGCACGCTGTGAGCTCGCGCGGGTTCATCGCGTGCTCCGGCCCGAGCGCGAGCCCCACGGACACGGTCAGCGTGCCGACGCCGGCGAGATCGAGCTCGGCGAGCCGGTCGATGACGCGCTCGGCGACGCTCGTGGCGTCTACGCCGTCGCAGGCGTGCATGATCACGCCGAACTCCTCGCCGCCGAGGCGGCAGACAATGTCGTCCGGGCGGACACACGATCGGAGCGCTTCCGCGAGCAGGCGGAGAAGCTCGTCGCCGACGCCGTGGCCGTGCACGTCGTTGACGCGCTTGAAGTCGTCGATGTCGAGCATCAGCACGGCGATGGGCTTGTGCGTGCGGCTCGCACCCTGGAGGGCGTTGAGCAACCGCTCGTGGAAGCTGCGGTGGTTGAAGAGCCCAGTGAGCGAGTCGGTCTGCGCCTGGTGCTCGAGGCGGGCGCGGATCTGCGCATTGTCGAGTGCAAGCGCTGCGGCATCGGCGAACCGCTTCGCAAGCTCGAACTCGGGCTCCGAGAAGACGCCTTCGTCGCCGACGCGGTAGATGTTGAGCACGCCCTTGATCTGGGCGCGGGCGATCAGTGGGATCGAGATCAGCGCCTCCGGGTCGTTCGGCGTTCCCGGAACGAAGCGGACACGTGGGTCGAGGTGCGCCTGATTCACGAGGACGGCCTCGCGCCGGCTCGCCGCCCAACCGGTGATGCCCTCGTCGAAGCGGAGCGTCGTGCGCATGATCTCGTCGGCCCACTGGTCGCGGGCGAGCACCGGCGTCAGCACCGCATGCGCCTCGTCGGTCTCGTAGATCGTGAGCGTGTCGTGCGGGATCAGGTCGTGCAGCGCATCGGCGATGCGAACGAGGAGGGCGTCGAGGCTCTGCTCAGCGAGCACCTCGTGGAACAGGTCGGCCAGCCGTCGATAGGAATCGACAAGCTCGGGCGCCGCAGGGAACGTTGCATCCTCCGGCATGAGCCGGAGATGCGTGGTCGGCCGCACAACCATCCGTTCACAAGACTCACAGTGTTCTGGACGCACGGCCTCCCCCGACCGAGGGAACAGAAGAAGAGCGGACCGCCGCCGTAAACGTGTCGCCCCAAGCGCGGTCCCCAGGACGGAGCTAAGACCGCAGGGCTTAGCGACGGCCGAAGTCGCGTGCCGGGATGGCGCAGCCACCACGGCGCGCGCGGGGGTGCCAACCCGTCAAAAGCCTCCTTGGAGGGAAGCCAGCCCGTCAGCGGAGGCGAGACCGCGCTCTCGCCGGAGCCCCGAACGGCCCCGTCACGCGTGGCAAAAGCCCCGGGCGGGAAGCGCAGCTTCCCGCCCGAAGCGAAGCGCTAGTCGCCCCAGTCGAAGTCGCGGGCGCGATCGGCCTTCCAGAAACCGGAATCCTCGATCTCGCCTGCGGGTGCGGGTGCGTTCTCCGCAGTCTCTTCGCCGGGCCAGGGCAGGTTCACCGTCGCCGTCGCGGCATGCGCGACGAAGTCGGGATCGACGCCGGCCATCGTCTCCTCGAGGCGGGCCTGCTCCTCGGTCTTGAACAGCGGGTGGTTCTCGAACGGATCGTCGGAGCGGTAGCGGTCGATCGGCATCTGGCGATCGAGGTCCGAGTTCCGTTCCTTCAAGTCGAGGTGATCCTTGATCACCTGCGCGAACAACGACGGTGTCTCTACCGGCATACGTTCCTCCGCGTTGGGGACGTGCTCCTCGGGGGCAGTGTAGCCCGGTTTCCCGACCTTTTCAGGCCATTTCTCAGGCGAGAGTACTAAAAGCTACGGACGGGCGCTCCGGTTTCGACCCGGTTCTTGCCCTCCCGCTTGGCCCGGTAGAGGGCCCGGTCGGCCGAGGCGAAAAGCTCCCTTTCGTGGTCTCCGGCGCTGTGCTGGGCCACCCCGAAGCTGCACGTGACGGTCACGACCTCCCCGTCCCGGCCGAGGAACGAGCGCTCCGCGAGGGCCGCCCGCACCCGGTCGGCGAGGTTGACGCCGCCCGCCGCGTCGGTGCCCGGCAGGAGGAGCATGAACTCCTCCCCGCCCCAGCGGCCGGCGAGGTCGGAGTCGCGGACGGTCGCCTTCAGCACGGAGGCGAACTCCCGGAGGACGTCGTCGCCGACGGTGTGCCCGTGGACGTCGTTCACGGCCTTGAAGTCGTCGAGGTCTGCGAGGACGAGCGTCATCGGTGCCCCGAGGCGGTCGGCGCGGGAGATCTCCGCGGTGAGCGCGTCCTCGCACTGGCGGCGGTTGGCGATGCCGGTGAGGCCGTCGACGAGCGCCTGCCGCTCGACGATGCGGTGCAGCCGGGCGTTCTCGAGCGCGATCGCCGCGTGCGACGCGAGGGAGCTCGCCGTCATCCGCTGCTCGGCGTCGAAGATCTCGCCGACGAGGGTGAGCTTGCCGAAGGTCGTGCGCCCGGCGGTCAGCGGCAGCTCGAGGTGCTCGCCCTGCGCATCGGGATCGCCCGTCTCGACGATGCGCCCGTCGTCCGCGACGAGTCGCGCCCCGGCCGCACCGGTCGCTTCGACCGCGGCCTCGACGATGACGCGGAGCAGCGTCCCGACGTCGTGGGTGGCGGCGAGCGCCTCGCCGAAACGGGTGATCGCGCCCCGGAGCCGTCCGCGCTCGTCCTCGAGCTCCGCGAGCCGGGCCTGCAGCTGGTTCGCCATGTCGTTGAACGCCGAGCCGAGCAGCGCGAACTCGTCACGGCCCTTCACCGGCACGCGCTCGCTGAGGCGACCGCGCGCGATCCCATGCGCAGCCTCGGCGAGCGTGCGCAGGGTCCGCACGATCGAACGGCCTTCGAAATACGCGATGAGCGAGACGACGCCGAGCGAGAGGAGCAGGCCCAGCAGCAGTCGGTTGCGCGAGCTCGAGTTCGCCGCGTCGATCACCGACTGCGGGGTCATCACGGCGAAGCGCACGCTCGGTAGATCCGAGACGGCCGGCGCGACAAGCGTTCGGAAGCGGTCACCACCGACGGTGGTCGTCTTCGTCTGGCCGGGGCCGACGTGCACCTTCCCTTCGACCGCGGGCGACGAGGCGACGATCTTGTCGCCGCGCAGGATCACGAGCGCGTCGGTGGCCGTGAGGCCCGAGCGCGAGCGCAGGATCTCGACGAGCGTCCCGTCGAACGGCACTGCGACCGTGACCGTGCCGATCGGCCCCTGGCGGGTGACGACCGCGACCATGCGCGTCACCGCGAACTTCGGCGGCGTGCCGACGTGGAGGCCGTTGGTCGCGGTCACCGAGACGTTGCTCGAGGTCTGGAGCCGGTAGTGGATGGCCGGCAGGTCGCTGGTCTCGAGCTCCCGCTGGAAGATCGGCACGCGGGCGAGCCCGTTCGCCTCGCGCTGGGCGCCGTCAACCCGTTCCTGGTAGGAGGCGAGGATGGCGCGCAGCCCTGACTGGAGGCGCGCGTCGACCTTCCTCGTCTCGCTCTGCCCCGCCACGCTCGCGAATCCCCAGAAGGCGGCGGCCATCGGGAGCAGCGAGAGCAGCAGGAAATAGACGAGAAGCTTGACCTTGAAGCTACCCACCGCGATTCCCCTCATTCCAGACCATGCTCAAGTCCCGGATCCCGTTTGCCGATACCTCATTCGAGTGATGTTGTCGGCACGAGGGGGAGCGAACATGAGGGGGATGCACCGGCTTTTGGCAGCGATTCTGCTGGCCGGCGCTGTAGGGGGGATCGCAGTGTTCGCACGGCACCTTGGAAGGGTGCCTGAGCCGGTCGCTGTCCGCCTTGCTGCGCCGCCCCCCCAGCACCTCACGGCACCCGGCGCCGTCCATGCGCCCCTGCTCGTGACCGCCCGTCCCGCCGGCCCGTTCGGAGTAGCGGCGAACGCCCTTCGCCCGATCCGGCGGGCGCCCACGACGCCGCTCACGCTTTCCGCCGCCAAGCCGCTGACCGTGCCACGCGTTGCGACATCGACGAGGCAGCCTGCAGCGCCCGCCGCGAAGCCGCCTGGGACCACCCCCGTGGCGGCGCCTGCCGCGACACCGGTACAGGAGCCGGTGCGTGTGCTTGCGGCCGTCCCGCTCACCCCGGTTGGCGCAGCGACGACGACGGTCTTGACGCCGAGCTCGAGCAATGGCACCGCCGCCAAGCCTGGAAACGGCAGGGGACACGCCTACGGGCACCTGAAGCACGCGAAGACGAGCAACGCCGCGAACGACCCCGCACCGCAGCCGCCGGCGTCCATCCCGGCCACGCCCGAGCCACTCACCCCCGTTTCGCAGCCTGCAGCGGTCGTCGAGCTGACGCCCGTCGACCAGAGCTCCGCAGACAGCGCCGACGCCGACGCCGACCAGGTGCTGCACGGGCACGGCTGGGGGCGCGGCAATGGCAAGGGCCACCGCGGCTAGGAGGCTCGAGCTGAAATTCCGCCGGGCCGGATGACGCCCCAGGTGCGGCGCGGTTCAGCACGTTCGGCCACGGCCCGTAGCGCTGCTACGCGCCGCGACCGCCCGCACTGCCCCGCTTGGCCTGGAGCGCCCCCGACTGCGACGGAATTTCAGCTCGAGCCTCTAGACTGCGCCGCGTGCCACGCCTCGGAAAGCTCCGCCCCGGCCCGGTCGGCCTTGCGATCACGCTTTTCGACGTCTGGCGCCGCCTGCCGCCGAAGCAGCGCAAGCAGGTGCTCGAGCTCGCGCGCAAGCACGGACCGAAGGCCGCGTCGAAGCTACTGAAGATGCAGCGCGCGCGCCGCGGCAAGAAGCCCTAGCGCGCGGAAAGCGCCGACGGCGCGAGCGCGGCACGAACGATCCGGTCCTGCTCGCGCAGGTGCGCGGTCGGATAGCCCTCGCTCGGGCTCGCCCGCCACGGCCGGCCGACGTAGAGGAGCACGACGCCGTCGGGCTTCGCCTCCTCGAGCCGGTGCCGGATCGCCCGCCACGCGCCCATGTTCTGCGGCTCCTCCTGTACCCACACGACCTCGCGCAGGTTCGGGTAACCGCGGACGAGCTCGGCCGCCTGCTCGACCGGGAACGGATAGAGCTGCTCGAGCCGCGCGACTGCCACCGTCTCGGCGCGCTCGCGGTCCTCGTGGCCGACGATGTCGTAGTAGACCTTGCCCTGGCAGAGGATGAGCCGCGTCACCGCGTCGCGGTTCGCGCCGGCGTCGTCGATCAGCGGCCTGAACTCGCCCGACGCGAGGTCGTCGAGCGTCGAGCCTGCCTGCTTCAGCCGCAGCAGGCCCTTCGGCGTCATGACGACGAGCGGGCGCGCGCTCACGTCGAGCGCCTGTCGGCGCACGAGATGGAAGTACTGCGCCGAGGTCGTGCAGTTGACGATGCGGATGTTCTCCTGCGCCGCCAGCTGGAGGAAGCGCTCGAGCCGCGCGCTCGAGTGCTCGGGCCCGTTGCCTTCGTAGCCGTGCGGCAGCAGCAGCGTCAGCCGCGTGCTCTCCCCCCACTTCGAAAGGCCCGCGGAGATGAACTGGTCGATGATGATCTGCGCGCCGTTCATGAAGTCGCCGAACTGCGCCTCCCAGAGAACGAGCGCCTCGGGCGCCGCAGCGGAGTAGCCGTACTCGAAACCGAGACACGCGTACTCGGAGAGCGGCGAGTTGTGGATCTCGAACGACGCAGTCGCCTCGTCGAGATGCTGCATCGGCGTGAAGGTCGCGCCGGTGTTCAGGTCGTGCAGCACCGCGTGCCGGTGTGAGAACGTGCCGCGCTCGGTGTCCTGACCGGTGAGGCGGACGGGGATGCCGTCGACGAGCAGCGACGCGAAGGCGAGCGCCTCGGCCTGGCCCCAGTCGATGCCACCGTGTTCGACTGTCTCGCGGCGCCGCTCGAGCTGCTTCATCAGCTTCGGGTGCGGCGTGAACCAGTCGGGCGTGCGCAGCAGCTGCTCGTTCAGCTCGCGCAGCTTGTCCGCGGCGACCGCCGTCACGACGTCGCCCGCGGCGCCGGCCGGAATGCGGCCGTCGGGCGTGGGCGCCGGCGCCGACCCGAACGTCTCCTTGAGCGCCTCGTGCGCCGCCTTGATCTGCGTCAGTACGCTCGTCTCGAGCTCGTCGGCCTGCTCCTTCGTCAGCGCACCCGCCCCGACGAGCGAGCTCGCGTACAGCTCGCGCACCGTCGGGTGTGTGGCGATTGCGGCCGCGAGGAGCGGCTGCGTGTACGCGGCCTCGTCCTGTTCGTTGTGCCCGTGACGGCGGTAGCCGACGAGGTCGACGACGACGTCGTGGCCGAAGCGGCGGCGGTACGCCATCGCAAGCCAGATCGCGGAGATCGCCGCCTCGGGATCGTCGGCGTTGACGTGGATGATCGGAATGTCGAAGCCCTTCGCGAGGTCGCTCGAGTAGCGCGTCGAGCGTCCGTCGCCGGGATCGGTCGTGAACCCGACCTGGTTGTTCGCGATCAGGTGCAGCGTGCCGCCGGTCGAGTAGCCGGCGAGGCCGCCGAGGTTGAGCGTCTCCGCCACCTCGCCCTGCCCCGCGAACGATGCGTCGCCGTGGATCAGCACCGGGAGCGCGACCACCGGGTCGTGGTACCCCTCGCGCGTCGAGCGATCGGTCTGCTCGGCGCGCGTGCGGCCCTCGACAACCGGGTCGACGGCCTCGAGGTGGCTCGGGTTCGACGCGAGCGTCACCGTGATCTCGCCGGCGCGCGTCGCGCGTGTTCCTTCCGCACCGAGGTGGTACTTGACGTCGCCGCTGCCGCCCTCTTCGCTCACGACGACCGCCTCGATCGTCCGCTCGCCTTCGAACTCGCGCAGGATCACCTCGTACGGACGCCCGATGACGTGCGCGAGCACGTTGAGGCGGCCGCGATGCGCCATCCCCATCACGACCTCGTGCGCGCCTTCGTCCGACGCGATCTCGATCGCCTCGTCGAGCATCGGCACCATCACGTCGAGCCCTTCGATCGAGAACTGCTTCTGGCCGAGGACCGCGCGGCGCAGGTAGTGCTCCATCCCCTCGACCTGGCTCAGGCGCGCGAGCAGCGCGAGCTTCTGCTCTGCGCTGAGCCGCCGGCGGTAGCGGCCCGACTCGATCGCCTGCCGCAACCACATGCGCTCCTCGTGGTCGGAGATGTGCTCGATCTCGTAGGCGATCGGGCCGCAATAGATCTCGCGGAGAAGCGGGTACGCGTCGGCGAGCGTCTCCGCGTCGACCGACAACCGCAGCAGCCGCGCCGGGATGCGCGCCATCAGCTCGGGCGTCAGCTTGGGCATGAGCCGTTCCGGCTCGAGCGCCGGATCGCCCGGCGGCTCGGAACCGAGCGGGTCGATGCGCGCCGCAAGATGCCCGTGCGTGCGGAACGCCTTCACGAGCGACATTGCCGCCGCGATCCCGCCGATCAGTTGCTCGTCGGACGTCTCCGCCGGCTTCGCCGCCGGAGACTCTGGGATGCCCGGTGCGGACGGCTCAGCCGCGACAGGCGGGTGACCGTTGCGGTCGTCGCTCTGGAAGAGCTCCACCAGGCGCGCCAGGCCCGGCTGCAGCTCCAGGAGCGCCTCGGGCTGGCTCTCGAAGAGCGTTCGCCACTCGGTCGGCACCGCGCTCGGATTGTCGAGGTACTGCTCGAGGAGCAGGGCCGCATAACCCTTGTTGAGTCCGTCGACCTCAGGCCCGGTCATCCCACACCGTGTTGTAGCAGCGGCCTCCGGCTTACCAGAGGGGATGCGAGGTGATCACGGCGATCATCAGCCCGACGAAGAAGCAGGCAGCGACCGTGATCACCGCGGCGAACGCGAGCCGCTGGTGCCGTCCGCCCATCGCCGCAGCGACGAGCGAGATGATGACGGCGGGCAGGATCAGCCGCAGCGGGTGCCACGCGACGCCGATCAGGGCGACGAAGATCGCGAGCGCCGCGAGAAAGCCGGCGACCGACTCGGAGGGCCGCCCGGTCCGCTCGACCGCGCTCACCGGCGCTCACCCTGTGCCCGGGCGTGGGCCGTGCGTGGAGGGCGCGGATAGGTGCGGGTGGGGCCGCCGTGCGGGCGCGGGACGAAGCGCCGCGGGCGCAGAGGATGCCTGCCCGGGCCCGAATCCGCGTCCGGGCCGAGGCGCGCGGTCACGCCTGCACCCTCGCCGCGGCGGGGCTCCGCCTTGATCGCGTAGTAGATGACGCCGCAGAGATAGAGGATCGGAATCTTCAGGATCACCATCAGAAAGACAAGCTCCCAGACGCCGTGATGCATTGCGGGAGCATACCGGCCTCGGTCCCAGGAGAACCGATCGGCCGGTTTCACCGTTTCCTTACCAGGGCGCGGTTACGCGACCCTTCATGGAGGAATACGAGGACTGATGAGCAGCGAGATCACCCTGCGGAAACTGATGGAGCACGCCGAGGAGATGGGCTGCATCAACATGTCCGCGTTCACGACCCTCGTGCAGGATCTCGAGCTCGACGACGACGAGCTCACCGGCCTCTACGAGCAGATCGAAGAGCGCGGCATCGAGCTCACCGACGACTGCAGCCTCCCCGAGGTCGACGAGGCGACCTACGTGAACAGCGAGGTCGCCGCGATGACGACGGACTCGCTCCAGCTCTTCCTGAACGAGGCCGGCCGCTACCCGCTGCTGACCGCGGCGGAAGAGGTCGGGTTGGCGAAGCTGATCGAGCGCGGCGACAAGCCGGCGAAGGACCGGATGGTCAACTCGAACCTCCGCCTCGTCGTCTCGATCGCGAAGAAGTACCAGGGCCACGGGCTGCCCCTGATCGACCTGATCCAGGAAGGGATCATCGGGTTGATCCGCGCAGTCGAGAAGTTCGACTGGCGCCGCGGCTTCAAGTTCTCGACGTACGCGACCTGGTGGATCCGTCAGGCGGTGCAGCGCGGAGTCGCGAACAAGTCCCGCACCATCCGCATCCCCGTCCACATCGTCGAGCGCGAGCAAAAGATCGCGCGCGCGGAGCGCGACCTCATCGCGACACTCGAGCGCGCACCGACCGACGAGGAGCTCGCCGAGAAGTCGAGGCTGAACGTCAAGCACGTGAGGGAAGTCCGCTCAGCGGCGCGCACGGTCGCGAGCCTCGACAAGACGGTCGGCGAGGGAAGCGACACGGCGTTCGGCGACCTCGTCGCGCAGGATGCCGCGAACGTCGAGGAAGAGGTCGTCGTCGCGCTCGGTGACGACGCGCTGCACCGGGCGATCCTCACGCTGCCGCCGCGCGAGCAGGATGTGATCCGCATGCGCTACGGCCTCGACACGGAGCAGGAGCCGAAGTCGCTCGAGGAAATCGGGCGGCGGATGGGCATCACGCGCGAGCGCGTGCGTCAGATCGAGACGCAGGC
This sequence comes from Actinomycetes bacterium, assembly GCA_031370755.1. Classification (GTDB taxonomy): domain Bacteria; phylum Actinomycetota; class Thermoleophilia; order Gaiellales; family Gaiellaceae; genus Palsa-739. Next base: position 22,826 of record JANMQZ010000270.1, on the reverse strand, counting down.
GCTCGGACGGCTCGCGCAGCAGCGCGAGATCGCCGCGCTCAGCCCTGTGGCTTAGACCGCCAGCGGAGGATGCGCATGCCCTCCCACCACTCCGGGTGGCCGCGGTCCTTGCCGTCGATGCGAAGCACCTCGGTCGCCCGCGGCTGCTCCGCGAGGTAGTCGTCGACGGCTCGCTCGACGCGCTCCCAGTCGGTGTCGTCGACGATCACCAGCGCGCCGTCGACGAGGTGCGGCTCGATCAGGCGCATGCCGTCGAGCTGCTGCTCGTACTCGTGGCCGTTGTCGTAGTAGTAGACGCCGACGCGCTTGCCTTCGAGCGCGCCGGAGCGAAGCGTGTCGAACGCATCGCCTTCGATCAGCCTCGGCCGTCCCGCGAGATCGAAGCGCGCGAGGTTGCGGGCGAGCTGCTCCCTGCTGCCGTCGCCGAGCGACCAGTTGTCGAGCGCGACGAAGTCGGCGTCGTTCTCGAGCAGCGCCGCGACAAGCGACGACCCGTGATACGTACCGACCTCGACGTAGCTCTCGCCCGGCTCGAGGCAGCCCGCCGCGACGTTCAGCAGGGCAAGGTTGTTCGCGCGCGCGAGCCCCGGCACCGCCTCGAGGATCTCAGCGAAGCGCACGTCGCGCGGCAGCTCACTCCGCGGGAAATCGTCGAATGCCGCGCGCAGCCGGTCGACAAAGGAATCGGTCTTCACAGGGCAGATGGTGCCTGACACCTGCTAGGCGTGCGCGGCGTAGGCGCGCATCGCATCGACGAGCGCGCCGAGCCTGCGACCGAGCGGCGTCAGCTGGTACTCGACCCGCGGCGGACGGGTGTCGGGCAGGACGCGCCGCTCGAGGACGCCTGCGTTCTCGAGCTCGACGAGCCGCAGCGCGAGCGTCCGCGGCGGGATGCCCTCGAGCGCCTGCTTGAACTCGTTGAAGCGCACCGCGCCCTCCTCGGCCGATGCCCAGAGGATCGCGAGCATCCAGCGCCGCCCGAGGAGGTCGGCCGCACGGGCGACCTCCTCGGGTAGCGGCTTGCACTGCTTACACCGCATGCAGCTGCGGCTTCGACTTCGGCTCGAGCGCGAGGTTCAGCACTTCGCCGATCGTCATCACCGGATGGAACGTCATCGCCTCGCGCACATCCGCGGGGATGTCGTCGAGGTCGGCACGGTTCCGCTCGGGGATGATCACGTCGGTGAGCCCGGCCGCATGTGCGGCGAGCACCTTCTGCTTCAGGCCGCCGATCGGCAGCACACGACCCTGGAGCGTGACCTCGCCGGTCATGCCGACCGTGTGCTTGACGGGCCGCTCCGACAGGAGCGACGCGAGCGCGGTCGCCATCGTGATGCCGGCGCTCGGCCCGTCCTTCGGGATCGCACCCGCGGGGACGTGCACGTGGAACGCGCGATCCTTGAAGGCGTCCGACTCGATGCCGAGGTCGTCGGCGTGCGAGCGGACGTAGGAGAGCGCGATCCGCGCGGACTCCTTCATCACGTCGCCGAGTTGGCCCGTGAGCATGAGCTCGGAGCCACCGTCCATCGAGGTCGCCTCGACGAAGAGCACGTCGCCGCCCGTGCCGGTCACGGCGAGCCCCGTCGCGACGCCGGGGACGGCCGTCCGCTCGGCGACTTCCTGGAACACCTTCTGGCGTCCGAGCGCGTCGCGGACGACGGCGATGTCGACGACGACCGGCGGCTCGACGCTGCCGGACGCGATCTTCGTCGCGGTCTTGCGCAGGATCTTGCCGACCTCACGCTCGAGCTGGCGAACGCCGGCCTCGCGTGTGTACTCGGCAACGACGGTCGAGATCACGTCGTCGGCGATCTCCACCTCGTCCTCCCGCAGGCCGTTCCGCTCGCGCTGGCGCGGCCACAGGTAGTCGCGGGCAATCGCGGTCTTCTCGTCGACCGTGTAGCCGTCGAAGCGGATGACCTCCATGCGGTCGAGCAGCGGGCCCGGGATCGTGTCTGCGACGTTCGCGGTCGCGATGAAGAACACGTCGGAGAGATCGAGCTCGACGTCGAGGTAATGATCGCGGAACGAGTGGTTCTGCGCCGGGTCGAGCACCTCGAGGAGCGCGGCCGACGGGTCGCCGCGCCAGTCGGCGCCGACCTTGTCGACCTCGTCGAGGAGGATCACGGGGTTCATGGTCTTCGCGTCACGGAGTGCGCGCACGAGCCGGCCCGGCATCGAGCCGATGTAGGTGCGCCGGTGCCCGCGGATCTCCGCCTCGTCGCGGATGCCGCCGAGCGACATGCGAACGAACTCGCGGTTCAACGCGCGTGCGACCGACTCACCGATCGACGTCTTGCCCGTGCCGGGCGGGCCGATCAGCGTGAGGATCGCGCCACTGCGCTTGTCGTTCGGAATGCCGCGCTCCTCGCGCAGCTTCCGCACGGCGAGATACTCGACGATGCGTTCCTTCACGTCGTCGAGACCCGCGTGGTCGCCGTCGAGCACCTCACGCGCGTGCTGCGGGTCGAGCCGCTCGTCGGAGCGAAGCGACCACGGCACCGACGTGAGCCAGTCGAGATACGTGCGGATCATCGACGCCTCGCCCGAGGCGTCGCCCATCGTCTCGAGCCGCCGCAGCTCGCGGTCGGCCTGAGCGCGGACGTCGTCCGGCATTCCGGCCTCTTCGATCTTCGTGCGGTACTCGTCGATCAGCGAGCCCTCGTCCTCGCCGAGCTCCTTGCGGATCGACTCCATCTGCTTGCGCAGCACGTACTCGCGCTGCTGCTTCTGGACGTCGTTGTCGACGTCGTCGCGGATGCGGCGGCGGACCTGCATCTCGGCAAGCCGCTCGCGCTGGAGGGAGAGCGCGTAGTCGAGGCGCTCGACGACATCGACGTGCTCGAGCAGCTGGACGCGCTGCGCGAACGAGATGTCCGGCGCGTACGCGCACGTGTCGGCGAGCGCGCCTGCCTCGGTGATCGAGCGCAGGAAGGCGCTGATGCGCTCGTCCGCGTTCCGCAGCTCGAGGATCTCCTCGACGACGGCGCGGTACTCGCGCTCGAGCTCGCGCGTCTGCACGGGCGGCGGGTTCTCGTCGGGGCGCTCCTCCGCTTCGACGCGGAGGCGGCCCTGGGAATCGGTGTGGGCCGCGCCGATGGCGGCGCGATGCAGGCCGCTGATGGCGACGGCAGTGCCGCCGCCGGGCAGGCGGACGCGGTCGGCAACCTCGGCAACGGTGCCGACCTTCGCGTACTCGGACTCGTGCCTCGGCACGAGCAGCACGCAGTCCTCGTCGCCGACGTCGACCGTGAGCGTCACGGTCATGCCCGGGAAGACGACGGTGTCCTCGAGGGGGACGAGTAGCAGGTCGCTCAAAACAGGTTCACTCTCCAATCGGTGTACTAGGTATCGGAATTGTACCTGCTTGTAACGCCCGACGGTGGTCTCGCCATTCCCGCGGATACTGCAAGGTTCTCGAAGGTTTTAGCCACCCCCCGGGCAGGTAGCGTCACACCGTGGCTCGAGGCGGGAGGCGGCGGTTCGGGGACTACACGGCCGAGGGGCTCGTGATGATCCTCGTGGCGGGCCTCGTCTTCGCCGGCGTCTTCGTCGGCTGGATCGTCGGCCACTACGCGACGCCCGGCCACACGAAGACCGTGATCGTGGCAGCGGGCGGCGCCGCGCCCGAGACGATCGCGAAGGCGCCGAACTTCTCGGCCGACGACCTCAGCTCGCTCCCGAAGGACGACTGGCCGACGGTCGGCGGCAACCTGATGAACGAGCGCTACTCGCCGCTCGACCAGATCGACACGTCGAACGTCTCGCAATTGAAGGGCGTCTGGCTGACGCACCTCGACGGTTCGGGCGTCGGCGCGAAGTACGCGGCGGAGAGCCAACCCGTCGTCTACAAGGGCATCGCGTACGTGACGACCGGCGAGGACGACGCCTTCGCCGTCAGCGTCGCGACCGGGAAGATCCTCTGGAGGTACACGTCGGGGATCTCGCAGACGATCACGACCGTCTGCTGCGGCTGGCTCAACCGCGGCGTCGCGATCGGCGACGGGCGCGTCTACTTCGGGCAGCTCGACGGCAAGGTCGTCGCGCTCGACCAGACGACCGGCAAGGTGCTCTGGACGAAGCAGCTCGTGAAGTGGCAGCTCGGCCAGACGATCACCGCCGCGCCGATCTACATCGACGGGAAGATCTACATCGGCGTCGTCGGCGCGGAGTACGGCACGCGGTCGTTCCTCGAGGCGATGGACGCCGCCACCGGCGCGCAAACCTGGCGCTGGTACACGACCGCCGCGCCCGGCGAGCCCGGCGGCGACACGTGGCCGTCCGGCTCGAAGGAGTACCTGCGCGGTGGCGCGACGATCTGGCAGGCGCCCGCCGTCGACCCGAAGCTCGGCCTCCTCTACTTCTCGACGGGCAACGCAGGCTCCGACTGGTTCGGCGGCGATCGGCCCGGCAAGAACCTCTACGCGGCGTCGATGGTCGCGCTCGACCTGAAGACCGGCAAGCTCAAGTGGTACTTCCAGCAGGTACACCACGACATCTGGGACTACGACTCGGCGAGCCCCGTCATCCTCTTCAACGCGGGCGGGCACGACGGGATCGCGCAGGCGTCGAAGACGGGTTGGCTCTACATGCTCGACCGCAAGACCGGGAAGCCGCTCTACGGCATCGACGAGAAGGCGGTGCCGCAGGACGCGGCGCAGAAGACGTGGCCGACGCAGCCGATCCCGGCGAACGGCGAGTTCACGCCGCACGGGCCTGTACCGGCCGCCGACGTCGCGCGCGTCAAGAAGGAGGCCATCGGCCCGCTCGCAAAGGTGCCGGTCGTCGTGGCGAAGGTTCCGTACACGCCCCCGCCGCCCGGCAAGCTCCTCGTCTACGGCAACGGGCCGCAGGGCGGCGTCAACTGGCAGCCGGTCTCGTACAACGAGAAGACGCACATGATCTACGTCTGCTCGTCCGTGTCGTGGGTCGGGTTCGAGGCGGCGCGGACGCCGTATCCGGGCGCCGGCAAGAGCTACACCGGCGTCGCGGGCGCGGCGGGCGTCGCGTGGCCCGAGGGCAGCGGCACGTTTACTGCGATCGACGCGACGAGCGGCAAGACCGTCTGGCAGCTGAAGTTCCCCGACCCGTGCTACGCGGGCACGTCGACGACGGCCGGCAACATCGTCTTCGTCGGGCGCAACGCGGGCGAGCTGCAGGCGTACGACGCGACGAGCGGGAAGCGGCTCTGGAGCTTCCAGACCGGAGCCGGCGCGAACAACACGGCGACGGTCTTCCAGCAGGACGGCAAGGAGTACGTGCTGTTCCTCTCCGGCGGCAACTCGCTCCAGGCGACGCCGCACGGCGACAACCTCTGGCTCTTCGGCCTCGACGGCACGCTCGGCCCGGTGGCTGCGCCCGGGAAGGGCACGGGAGTCGCGCACGCCGGTGAGGGCGGCAACGCCGCAGGCACGAAGGGCAATGCCGCTGCCGGGCAGACGGTCTTCGCGAACAACTGCGTCTCGTGTCACGGTGCGACCGGGCTCGGCGGCAACGGCGGTCCCGACCTGACGGCGATCCCGAGCGCGAAGAACTACAACACCGTGGTCAAGCAGGTCAATAACGGTGGCGGCGGCATGCCGGCCTTCAAGGGCCAGCTGACCGCGAAGCAGATCGCCGACGTCGCGACCTACGTGACGCAGAAGATCACGAACAAGAGCAAGTGATGCGGCGCGCGCCGGTGCTCGCGCTCCCGCTCGTCCTGCTCGCGCTCCTAGCGTCGAGCGCGTCGGCGACGACACAGCCGAGCCTCATCGTGCCGGTCAAGGTCTCGCTGACGACGCATGCTGTCACGCTTTCCCAGAAGCGCGTCAACCGTGGCTACTACGTCCAGTTCAACGTACGCAATACGACGGCAGCGCGCCGGATGTTCACCCTCGCCGGGAGGACAATCGCAGTGCCCCCGCGTAGGCTGCGGCTGCTCGCAATCATCTTCGACGTGCGCGGCACGTTCCGCTACGTGAGCCGCGGCTCGGGCACGGCTGTCCACGGCACGTTCCGCGTCAGCTGACGACGGCGAGCATCGTCCTCGCCGCGGCGACGAGCGTCTCGAGCGGCATGCTCGGCGCCGACTTGTCGAGCGCCTGCTCGGGCAGAAGCGGGACGTGGACGAAGCCGCCGCGCACCTGCGGGCGCTCCTGCTCGAGCATGCGCATCAGCACGTAGAAGACGTGGTTGCAGAGGAAGCCGCCCGCGTCGCGCGAGGCGGAGGCGGGAATGCCGCTCGCGTGCAGCGCGGCCACGAGCTCGTCGACGGGCAGCGTCGATGCGTATGCGAGCGGGCCGTCCGGGTCGATCGCGCTCCCGGAGCCGGGCGCAGCGTCGTTGTCGGCGGCCGTGGCGTCGTCGAGGTTGTGGGCGAAGCGCTCGATCGAGATGCCCGCACGGCCGTCGGCCTGGCCGAAGCAGATGACGACGTCGGGCTCCGCGTCGCGGATCGCCCGGCGCAGCTCGTCTCCGGCGAGTGCGTAGCTGACGGGCAGCATCGCCTTCGCCGGGCCGCCGTCGAGCGCGTCGACGAGCTGCTGCGACGGGTTGACCGCTGAGCCGTCGAATGGCTCGAAGCCGGTGACGAGCACCCGGGTCACGGGTTCTCGTCCTCGAGACCGGCCGCGGCGAGCGCGCCGGTGAGATGCGGGTACTCGACGACGCGCGCGACGCGGCCGTCGCGCATCGTCACGATCGCCGCGTAGCGGCCGACGAGAAACGAGCGGCGCGACTGCAACGGGCGCTCGTCGGTCGGATCGAGCTCGACGCGCGAGAAGCGCATGCTGACGACGACGTCCTCCCCCACGCCGATGCAGCGGTCGACGGTGACCTGGTAGTCCTCGGCGACACGGTCGCGCAGGATGTCGAGCACGTCGCTGCGGTCGGCGATCGCCGCGACCTCGCCGACTCCGATCCACTCGACCTCCGGGTCGAGCATCCCCTCGATTGCGTCGAGGTCACCCGCGACGAACGCGCGATAGCCGCGCAGGAGAATGTCGACTGCTTGCTGGCTCATTCCCGCTCCGGCGCCGGCAAAGCCGGCACCTCCGCTCCTTCCTCCGCTTCGGCGCCGGCCAAGCCGGCGCCTGCGCTCTTCGCCGGCTCCGTCGAGCCTACGCTGGCGGGACGTGCTCCGTCGAGCCTACGCACTTGCAGCGAGGGTACCGAGCGGCACCTCTGCCGCCGCGTGCTCGATCAACACAGGGTCGTGCGTCGCGCAGACGATCGCCGTGCCGAGCTCGGCGGCGAGCGCCGCGAAGAGCGCGCCCACCGCGCGGGCGTTCGCCTCGTCGAGACGGGCCGTCGGCTCGTCGGCGAGGAGGATCGCCGGACGGGCCGCGAGCGCGCGCGCGACCGCCACACGCTGCCGCTCCCCCATCGAGAGCCGGGCGACTCGCTGACCCGCGAGCTCCTCAAGCCCGACGGCGGCGAGCGTCGCCGCAGCCGGCGCCGTCGGCGCGCCGCGCAGCGCGAGCGCGAGCTCGACGGTCTCCTGCGCGGTCAGGAACGGCACGAGGTCGGTTCCCTGCGTGACGACGCCGATGTGCGCGCGTCGCACGAGCGCACGCCCGGTGGCGTCGAGCTGCGAGATCGGCGCGTCGAGCACGCGTACCTCGCCCGCCGTCGGCAGGTCGAGCCCGGCGAGCAGGTGGAGGAGCGTCGACTTGCCGGAGCCCGAGCGGCCGGTGATCGCGGTCAGCCGGCCCGACTCGACCTCGAGCGCAAGGTCGTGCAGGACGGTCGTCTCGCCGTACGCCTTCGTCAGGCCGGTCGTGCGCACGACGACCTCGCGTGCGCGCGGCGCCGGTTGCGCGACCGTCTGCCGGTCGCGCTCCGCAACCCGGATGACGAGGCCGTGCGCGGCTGGTTCGAGCTCGACGCTCGGCGTGCCCTCGAGCTGCGGGATGCGCACCCAGCCGCCACGGTTGACGACGGCGCGCCCGTTCTCGGCGCTGACGCGGCCGTCGCGGATCTGCACGACGCGGTCGGCGACGGCGGCGGAGCGCGGATCGTGACTGACGAGCACGGTCGTCGCGCCCAGCTCGCGCGCGAGCGAGCCGATCAGCTCGTAGATCTGGGCGGCGTTCTGCGCATCGAGCTCGCCTGTCGGCTCGTCGGCGATGAAGAGCCTCGGCCGGTGCGCGAGCGCCGCGCAGATCGCGACGCGCTGCTGCTGCCCGCCCGAGAGCTCGGCGGGGAGTGCGTTGCGGCGGTCGAGCAGGCCGACGCGGTCGAGCAGGCCGTCGGCGACCTGCTCGCGCATCGCACGGTCGACGCCGAGCAGCGCGAGGCGAAGCGCGACGAGCTCGCGGGCGGCGAGCTCCGGCGCCAGCGCGCGTGTGTAGTGCTGGTCTGCGTAGCCGAGCGTACGCGAGCGGTACTCGAGCAGTGCGCGACCGCGAAGTGTTCGCAGGTCGTGGCCGAGCACGCTGACGGAGCCCGCCGAGGGACGATCGAGCCCCGCGAGGATGCGGAGGAGCGTGCTCTTGCCGGAGCCGCTCGGCCCGAAGACGACGAGCACCTCGCCCTCGGCGACGTCGAGGCTCAGGCCCTGCAGCGCGACGGCTGTCCCCTGCGGCGTCGCGAAGAGGCGGAAGAGATCGCGGACCTCGACGGCGTTCAAAGCGCCCTCCGCGCGGCCGTCACCGCTGCCGCGGCCGACACCGCGACGAGCGCGCCGATTGCGGCGGCGGCGAGCGGCAAGTCGAAGGTGAGCGCAAGCGGTGGCAGTGCGTTCTCCGCCGCGGCGGTGACGGTCACGACGGAGACGACGAGCGCGCCGACGATCGCTCCGGCGCCGATGCCCGCGGCGATGCCGAGACCGCCGACGACGGCCGCGCGCAGCAGCACATGTCGCCGGAGCTCGGCAGGCGTCGAGCCCTGCGCCTCGAGGTCGAAGAGCGCGCCGCGCTCGTCTCGCAGGTCGCCGACGACCGTCAAGAGCAGCCCGACCGCGGCGAGGGCGAGGCCGACGATCGCCGTCACGAGGAGCAGCGCGATCGCGCCGCGCGCAAGCGGATCGCTCGTCAGCTCACGCTCGCGCGCGCGTTGCGACTCGACCTGCAGCGGCAGGTTGGACGGTGGGCGCGACTCGAGCCAGAGCTCGGAGGGCGTCGCGACGCCCGGCTCCAGCGTGTTGGCGGCAGCGAGCCACGTCGCGAGATCCGCAACAACGACGTCGCCGTCGACCGACGGGAAATACCGCGTAGTCGCGACGATCTTCCCCGAGATGACGTTGTTCTCCGCGTGCAGTGCCACGATGCCGCTCGGCCCGGCCGCGCGGGCAATCGCGGGCGAGACGAGGACCGGCACGAGCCGGCCCTCGAGCGGCTCGTGCGGGCGGATGATCGCGTCCGCCGCGTTGTTCACGACGAAGCGGAGCACGGCGCCGTCGACGCGCACGCCGCTCGTGCCGAACCAGCCCTTGAACTGCGGGCCTAGGCGGAGCGTGCCGGTCGAGGCCTCATTGACCGCGTGCGCGGCCTCGCCGGCGTGATGGCCGGCGAGGTAGGACGCGACGAGCGGGAACGTGAGCCGCAGCGCCACGATCCGGCCGCCCCGTGCCTCGGGCGGGACCGGGACCGTCGGCGCATGCGCGCCCGGCCCGTGCTCGCCGAAGTCGAGCCGCGTGAAGTCGCCGCGGCGGTTCTCGACGATCGCGGTCAGGCCGACGCGGTCGCCGGTCGTCGTGAACGGCAGCGTCAGGCGCTTCCCGCTGAGCGGGATCCCGAGCAGCCGCGGCGTCGAGGCTGGGCGAAGCAGCGCGCCGAGCTCGGCGGGCCTCTGCGACGAGAAGTCGGAGCGCCAGCCGTCGATGTGCGCGAGCGCCTGCGTGGGCAGCGCGACGAGCGTGAAGTCCCGGCCGCGCGTGCCGCTGACGGAGCCCGAGTCGCGCACGACCGGCGTCGCGGCGAAGCGCTTCGGTACTCCTGCTTCCTGCACCGTCACGAGACGCCCGAGATCCTCCTGCAGGATGTACGGCGCTGGCACGGCATAGCGCGCCTGCTCGCGCTCGCCCTGAACGAGTGTTGCGCGATACGCGATCGCGAAGACGGCGATGCCGACGCTGAGAACGAAGAAGACGACCGTGAGCAGCACGTCGCCGGGCGAGCGTGCGAGCGAGAGGAGCGCGACTCGGACCGACGGCGTCGCGCGACGCGCCGCCAACTCGAGCACGCGCAGGCACGGCGCGACGAGGCGTGCAGCCGTGACGGCGAGCACGAAGAGCACGAGGCCGGGCAGGAGCAGCAGGAGCACGCCGGTGCCGCCGTTCGCCTCGAGCGCGGAGGTGTCGGCCTTGCCGCGCGCGAGCGCGAGGAGAATCGCGGCGAGCGCGCCGAGCGCTGCGGCGTCGGCGACCGTGACCCGCAAGCCGCCGAACGCGACGGAGTCGACACGGAGCGCGGCGAGCATTGCGGCTGCGGTGGCAGCGGCGAGGGCGACGCCGATCCAGAGCGCGCGGAGCGTGAAGATCGAGTGCGCGACGACGAGGCCGCCCGGCGAGCCGAGGTGGTGCGCGAGCAGCGCGCCCGCACCGGTGCCGACCGCCCAGCCGGCGATGCTCGCAACGAGCGTGATGCCGACGACCTCGGTCGCCGCGACGAGCACGATCTGCGAGCTGCGCGCGCCCGCCCACGTCAGCCGCTGCCGCACGTCGCGGTGATCGCGGCGCAGGCGTGTCGACGCGAGGATCGCGAAGCCGAGCATCAACACGGCGGCATCGCCGCCGAGGATGAGCAGGCGCTCGCCTGCGACGCGGCTCGTGCCGCGGATTGCCTGGATCGTGTCGGTCGGTGCAGCGACCGTGAAGATGTCGGAGCGCTGCTCGAGTGTCTGCTGCGCGCGGTCGAGGCGCGCGTCGAGGCCCGCAAGCTGCCAGTCGTGGATCGAGCGCGGCGCGACGGGGACGATCCAGCCGTACGTGCGCGCGATCAGCGGCGCGTCGGGAAGCGGCGCGCGTTCGAACGGCAGCACGCCGTCGGCCAGGAGAATCGGTGGCCGCTTCTCTCCGCCGCCGCCGAAGTACGACTGGAGCGGTGCGCCGGCCTTGAACGTCGCGCGCCCGACGACGTGGAGGAACGGCAGCTTCGGTGCCGCGGGCGCGCCGCCGATCTGGACGAGCTCGCAGTCCTGCGGTGCGCAGTGTTTGGGCAGCCGGCCGCTGCGGAGGTCGAGCCAGCGCGCGAGCCCGTCGACGGCGCCGAGGTTCACGAACGCGCCGCCCCACGTCGCCTGCCGGAAGACGACGACCGCGAACGGCTTCTGGCCGAGGATCGGCGTCGTCGCGCGGCGCGCGATGCGGTCGAGCTGCGGATACGAGAGGCTCGACTGCGCGGGCACGCCGCTCCAGACCGCCTGGATCGCGCGGTCGCTCGGCGCGAGCTGCGCGAGCGCCCGCTGGACGGCGCGATCCTGCACGGAGGCGCTGCCGACGGCGGTCATCGCGAGCACCGCCGCGCCGACGGCGATCCCGAGCGCGACGATCAGCGTGCGCGGCGCGTGGCGGCGCAGGCGGAGGAGCGCGAAGCGAACCGGAACGAGCAGCCGCTCACGCGCCGCGTGCTCGCGGCGGCCCCCACCGCCGGCTGCGGCTGCGCTCTCCACCGGCCCTGATCCTTGCAGGCCGGTCCACCGGCGACAACGGTTTGCCGGTTGCATGGCGTCCCCGTCGCAACCTGCTTTCAAGCAGGTTGCGGTCGTCGCCACGTTCGATCGGCGCCGACGACCGCAACCATGTCGAAGACCTGGTTGCGTGGGTTCGGTTGAAACCTGGTTGCTCTACACTGGTCAGCGCTCGCGGGGCCGTAGCTCAGCTGGGAGAGCGACTGGCTGGCAGCCAGTAGGTCAGGGGTTCGAGCCCCCTCGGCTCCATCGAGAAAGCCCCCATCGGGGGGCTTTTTCTTTCCCCCGGATCCGCCGACTTCTCCACCACTTCTCCCTGTGAGTTTCCACACGGAGAGCGCCGTTTTCCACAGGTCGAGGAGCCGCAATGTTCGACATCGGTGCCACCCTCCGTGAAGCGCGGGAACGCCGCGGCTACTCGCTCGACGACGTGCAGCAGAGCCTGCACTTCCGCGAGCGCTACCTGACCGCGCTCGAAGAGGAGCACTGGGATCTCCTGCCAGGCGAGGCGTACACGAAGGGGTTCCTCCGCACATACGCCGAATTCCTCGGCCTCGACGGGACGCTCTTCATCGACGAGTTCAACGAGCGGATTGCCGCGGAGGAGGAGCAGGCGATCGTTCCCGAGTCGCTCGCACCGCGGCGCAAGCGCAGCCGCCTGCTCGTCCGCGCGATCGTCGGTGTCGTCGTGCTCGCGTTCGCCGTCTTCGCGGCCGGTGCGCTCCGCCCGAGCTCGTCGCCCGGCTCGCACGTCGACGCGGCGGCGGCGGCGACGCCGAAGCCGGCAGTGCAGCGCGGCATGCCGGTCGCGCCCGTCGTGCTGCCCGCGCCTGTTCGAGCGAAGCCGGTGACCGCGCTCATCCGCGCGACGAAGGCTCGCTCATGGCTGTCCGTTCGCGTCGGCGGCCCGACCGGGAAGGAGCTCTTCCGCGGCTTCCTGAACCGCGGGCACGAGCTGAGCTACCCGCTCGGCACGGACGTCTGGATGCGCATCGGCCGCCCGCACGCGGTCGTCGTCACCCTCGGCCGGCGCACGGTGCGCGGACTACCGGGAACGCCGGCGAACCTGCTGCTCACGCGCTACGGCCCGCTCGCCGGTTAGGCCCGCACCGGGCGGGTGCGCTCGGTTAAGGTCGCGGCCGTGAGCTTCTACGACTGGATGCTTGCCCTGCATCTGCTCGCGGCGTTCGCGATCGCCGCGGCGCTCGTGCTCTACAGCGCGCTCGTCGTCATCGGCCGCCGGGGCACGACGCTCGACGACACGCGCCTCCTGTTCCGTGTCGCACGAGTGGCGACGCCGCTCATCGGCGGCGGCACGGTGCTCGCGCTGATCCTCGGCATCGTCCTCGCGATCGACTCGCCCGACTACAAGGTCTGGGACGGCTGGGTGATCGCCGCGCTCGTCCTCTGGGCGATCATGGGCGCGATCGGCGCGCGCACCGGCGTGTACTACACGGCGACGCAGAAGCTCGCCGAAGGCGGCGAGCCGGCAGCCGAGCAGCAGGTGATCGCGCGTCTCCAGGCGCCGACCGGGATGCTGCTCCACCTCGCGACGGTCGCCGTCTTCGTGCTTCTTCTCCTCGACATGCTGTTCAAGCCGGGAGCGTGAACGTGCTCGCAGCGATCCGTCCTCACGACATCGACTTCGCGCTCTTCGTGCACGTGCTCGGCGCGATGGTGCTCTTCGGCGGCCTCGTCACGGCGGCCGGCGCCGGGCTCCTCGGCTGGCGCGACGAGGGGCCGCGCCTGCGCCGCTTCGCAGCGATGTCTCTCGTCCTCGTCGCGCTTCCCGGCTGGATCGTGATGCGCGTCGGCGCGGAGTGGACGTACTCGAAGGAGCATCTCGGCTCGCTCTCCAAGGACCCGACCTGGCTCGGCATCGGCTTCATCACCGCCGACTTCGGCGGCCTCCTGCTGCTGATCGCGCTGATCACCGGCGGCATCGGCTACGCGCGAGGTCGCGACACCCTTCTCCGCGCAAGCACCGCGATCGCCGCTCTGCTCGTCGTGATCTACGTGATCGCGATCTGGGCCATGGGCGGAAAACCCAGCTAGCTAGCCCGCCGCGGCGCTCTCGACCTCGACGGCGGGAACGTCGTTCCAGAGCTCTTCGAGCTTGTAGTACTCGCGCGCCTCGGGCGTGAACACGTGCAGCACAACGTCGAGGTAGTCGGCGAGGATCCACGTTCCTTCCTGCGTCCCGTCCCACGCGCGGGGGATCAGCTGCTCGTCGTGCTTCAGGCGTCCGTGCACTTCGTCCCAGATCGCAGCCGTCTGCCGCGGGTTGCGGCCCGTGGCGATGACGAAGTAATCGGTGAACGTGCACACCGGCCGCATGTCGAGGATGACGACGTCCTCCGCCAGCTTCTCCTGTGCGAGAGCGGCGATGCGGCGGGCTTGTTCGAGGGAGCTCAGGCTGATCCGTGTCCTTGTCGAGGTCGGATTCAGTGTATCCACGTCTCGCGGACGTCAAGAGGCGCCGTAGAGGCCCTTCTCGCGGATCAGGTGCCAGACGGCATCCGGGACGAGCCCCGTCAGCGGCGCCCCGGCGGCTGCCAGCTCGCGCAGGTCGCGTGAGGCCGCCGGATTCGGCTCGAGAGCGAAGAAGTGGACGCGCTCAGGCCGCCGGAGCCGGTCGAGCACCGCGTCGAGCCGCTCCTGTGGGAAGCCCGGCCGCGTCGCGACCGCGAGCTGCGCCAGCTCGAGGACGGCGTCGGGCTCCTTCCAGGACAGGAACTCGCAGAACTGGTCGGCGCCGAGCACGAAGAGCGGGTCGTCGAACGACTCGGCACGCAGCAGGTCGATCGTCCGCGGATAGGGATCGATCTGGACGTCGTCGTCCGGAAACGCGGCGCGCGCGAGCTCCACGCGCGTCTCGACCGGCAGGTGCACCTGCTTGTGCGCCGGATGCTCCGCGACGTAGACGATGAGCCGCTCGACGTCGAATTGCTCTTTCACCGCAAGCGCGACAGCGACGTGGCCGACGTGCGGCGGGTCGAACGCGCCTCCGAAGAGCGCGACGCTCAGAGGGCTAGCTCCACTCGAGCACCTCGTCGGCGAGCTCGACCTGGTCGCCTTCGCGCACACCGGCGCCCTTCAGGATCTTCTCGAGCTCGTCGGGTGCGGGCGGGCGGCCCGTGACGCGGAAGCCGTTCTCGGTGCGGAAGACGCGAAACGCGCGGCGCGACGGCTGCGGGCGGTAGACGAGGTAGTCGACGAGCTCGAGCTCGTCGGCCGGCGCGGAGGGAACGACGACCTCGGCCGGCACGAGCTCGAAGAGCGCGCGCTTCAGCTCGTCGATGCCGGCACCCGTCGCAGCGGAGACGCGGAACGTGCGCACGATGCGCTCGTCCTCGACATCGAACGTCGGCGGCTCCGGCCACAGATCGATCTTGTTCAGCACGATCACCTGCGGCCGCTCGTCGAGACCCGCCCCGTATGCGGCGAGCTCCGCGTCGATCGTGTGCCACCGCTCCTCCGCGTCGCCCTCCGACGAATCGATCACGTGCAGCAGCAGCCGCGCGCGCTCGAGGTGCGCGAGGAACTCGTGGCCGAGCCCGATGCCTTCGCTCGCCCCTTCGATCAAGCCGGGGACGTCGGCAACGGTGAGCTGCCGGCCGTCCGGCGACTCGACCGTCCCGAGCACGGGCGCGAGCGTCGTGAACGGATACTCCGCGACCTTCGGCCGCGCGTTCGAGATGCGCGCGAGGAGCGACGACTTGCCCGCGTTCGGCAGGCCGACGAGCGCGGCGTCGGCGAGCAGCTTGAGCCGCAGCTCGATCTCGCCCTCCTCGCCGGGCATGCCGATCTCGGCGAAGCGGGGGGTCTGCCGCGTCGGCCCGGCGAAGCGCTTGTTGCCGCGACCGCCGCTGCCGCCCTTCGCGACGACGACCCGCGCGCCCGGATGCGCCAGGTCGGCGACGAGCCGCTCCTCGTCGTCGAGGATCTGCGTCCCGACCGGCACCGCGAGCACCGCGTGCTCCCCGTCCGCGCCGTTCGACATCCGGCCGCCGCCGCCGCCGCCCTTGCCCGCGCGCACCCTCTGGTTCGAGCGGATGCCGGAGAGGTCGCGCCGCCGCGGGTCGGCGTAGAGCACGACGTCGCCGCCCTTGCCGCCGTCGCCGCCGTCCGGCCCTCCTTTCGGCACGAATTTCTCGCGCCGGAAGTGGATCGAGCCGTCGCCGCCGCGGCCGGCGATCACGGTCAGGTTGGCGCGGTCGTGGAACATCGCAGGGACAACATTAGGGATCTGTCTGGGGAGTGCCCCGATGCGGGCCGGGGGCCGGAGGGCGCACCATGCGTCCCATGAGCACAAACCACATCCTCAGGGTCACCCTGGAAGCGCCGACCGGCGAGTGGTGGGTCGCGATCGGCGGCGGCGAGTCCGTCGACGACGCGCTCGAGTTCGTGGTCGCAAGCGCTCCCGCCGAGACGCGCTGGCGCGTCGTCGGCTGGCGCGACGTCTTCGGCGACTAGGTGTCTGGCACCTTTGGTGCCTGACACCGCTTCTCTCGGGCTACGCGCTTGCGTCGACGACCGAGATGAAGCGGCGCTCGCCGCTCGTCCGGAACGCGACGACGCCGCTACGGGTCGCGAAGATCGTGTCGTCCTTGCCGATGCCCGTGCCGGGGCCTGGGCGGAAGCGCGTGCCGCGCTGGCGGACGAGGATCATCCCGGAGCTGACGTCCTGGCCGGCGAACATCTTGACGCCGAGCATCTGCGGGTTCGAGTCGCGGCCGTTCCGCGACGACCCGAGGCCTTTTTTGTGCGCCACTAGTGGGTCTCCTTCTCTGCAAGCGCCGCTTCGAGCGCTGCGATCGCACCCTTGCGCTTCGCGTTCTTCTGCTCGTACTCGAGCGCGGCCTCGAGGTTCGGGCGGCGCCACGACGTTGCCTCCGCGGCGATCTCGGCGACCGTCATCTCCTCGTAGCCCTTCGGCGGATGCGCGGTGCGCGCCGGCGCGGCTGGCGCTGTTTTTGGCATCTCGGCCTTCGGTGCTTCGGCCCTCGGGGCCGCCGCCGGCTTCTCGGCCTTCGGTGCCGCGGCGGGAGCCGCCTCGGCCTTGGGCTTCGCCGCCGCCTTGCGGCCACCCGCGCCGATCGCCTCGATCTCGATCTGCGTGAGGCTTGCGCGGAAACCGTTGTGCTTGCGGTAGCCGGTGCGCTTCTTGTACTTGCCGATCCGGATCTTGTCGCCGAGCGTGTGGCCGACGACGCGGGCCGTCACGGTCGTCGACGGCGTCAGATCGGTCTTGCCGTCGCCGCCGATCAGGAGGACACGTGGATTGAACGTCTTGCCCTCGTCGGTCTTCAGGCGGTCGACGAGCAGCCGCTCGCCCTCCCGGACACGGTATTGCTTCCCACCGACGGTGATGATCGCGTAGCTCATAGGCGTAGAAACGCGAGCCTCGAGGGCTCGCGACCGCGGCAGTGTAGCGAATTTCCTAGCGGAGGTCGTCGCCCCACTCGGACATCGGCACGTAGCCCCAGTCCTCGTCGGTGTCGTCCGGGGCGGGCTCGTCGGCCGTGACGGCCGCCTGCACCGGCTCCAGCTCCGGCTCGGGCTCCACCTCGGGCTCAGGCTCCGGCGCCGCGGCCTGCGGCTCCTCGAGGGCGTCCGGCTCCTCCAGGGCCTCCGGCTCGGCCAGAGCCTCGGGCTCCGTGTCCGTCGCGGCCTCGGCGCCGTTCGTCGCGCCTGCGGCGGCCGTGCGCTTGCGGCGGTTCTTGCCGCCGCGGGAGCCGCGCCGGGTCTTCTTCTTCGCCGGGGCGGCGCCGTTCTCGGACGGCGCCTCGGCCTCGGGCTCGACCGTGGGGTCGCCGGGCGCCGCCTGCGGGGCGGGCTCCTCGTCGGCGCCGGCGCGGCCGAGGTCGTCTCCCGGTACGTGGATCGTGACCACCCGGGCGGGCTTCGCCCGCGCCGGCGGCTCGCCCGCGGGCTTGTCGGCCTCCGCCGCGCCGCCCGCCGACGTGGACGAGGTCTTCTTGCGGTTCTTGCCGCCGCGGGAGCCGCGGCGAGTCTTCTTCTTCGCTGCTGCGGTGCCGGCCGCGCCGGCGGCCGGGGCCGCGTCTGCGGTCTCGTCCTCGGTGTCGTCCTCGGCATCGGCCTCGAGCTCCTCCGCCTCGGCGACGAGCGGCTCTTCGGTGTCGTCGAGCTCGCCGTCCTCCGGCTCGGAGCCTGCAGCGGCACCTGCGTCCTTGCGTGCAGGCGGCTTGCGTGTCGGCTTCTCCGCCTCGCCCTCGGCCGTCAGCGGCTCGACCGGCTTCTTGCCGGGCTTCGCCACGAGCGTCGCGTAGGCGGTGCCCTCGAGCACGCGCTCGATGCGCACCTTCACCTTCTTGCCGACGAGGCCGGCCGCGGCGCCGACGCAGACGTCGAGTCCCTCGACCTTGCCGACGGCAGCCGAGCCGTCGTGCCGGTCGACCTCGACGAGCTCGACGAGCAGTTCGGCGTCTTCCGCCACCGGCGCCACCGGAGCGAGGTCTTCGAGCTTGCCCTCGGCGAGCACGACGAAGTGGTCGAGATGCATGTCGGGCTTCGCGGCGAGGAAGAAGCGCCGCTTCGTCATCACCTCGAGCTCCTGGAGCCGGATCGCACCGGGCCCGATCAGGGCCGCAGCGATCGGCGCAGCCAGCTCGACCCGGTAGGCCTGCGAGCGCGAACCCGCGACGAGCGACCGCAGGCGGCGCTCGACGTCGATCGCAGCCGACGCCTCCGAGTAGACGATGCCGTCGCCGCCGCAGGTCGGGCACTTGCGCGTCATGATCTCGCGCGGCCCGTCGGTGACGTTCTGACGCGTCATCTCGACCAGGCCGAGCGGAGAGATCTCGACGACGTAGGTCTTCGTCCGGTCGCGCTCGAGCTCGGTGCGCAGCGCCTCTTCGACCGTCGCGCGGTTCTTCGGGTTCGCCATGTCGATGAAGTCGATGACGATGATCCCGCCGATGTCGCGGAGGCGAAGCTGGCGCACGACCTCTTTGACTGCCTCGAGGTTGTTCTTCGTGATCGTGTCCTCGAGCCGGCCGCCGGAGTTCTTGCCGCGCGAGCCGACGAAGCGGCCCGTGTTCACGTCGATGACGGTGAACGCCTCGGCGTAGTCGAAGATCAGGTAGCCGCCCGACGGCAAGTCGACCCGGCGGCTGAGCGTCGACTTGATCTCCTGCTCGACGCCGAAGTGCTCCATCAACGGCGTCTTCTCGCGGTAGCGCACGACGCGCTCGACCATGTGCGGCGACGTCTTCTTCAGGTAACCGGTGATGCGCTTGTACGCCTGGTCGTTGTCGACGTAGGCCTTCTCGAAGTCGCCGGTGAAGAGGTCGCGCGTGACGCGGAGCGGCAGCTCCGCCTCCTGGTAGATGAGCTCGGGCGCGCTCGCTTCCTTGGCCTTCGCCTCGATCGACTTCCAGACCCGCTGCAGGAAGACGATGTCGCGCTCGATGTCGTCTTCGCTTGCGCCTTCGGCGGCGGTGCGGACGATCAGCCCGCCCTCCTTGACGCTCAGCTTCTTGAGGATGTCCTTCAGCCGCAAACGCTCCTCGTCGTCGAGCCGGCGCGAGACGCCGAGCCCTTCGCCCTGCGGCACGAAGACGACGAAGCGGCCCGGCAGCGAGATCTGCGTCGTCAGCCGCGCACCCTTCGTCTTCATCGGATCCTTCACGGCCTGCACGAGGATCGTCTGGCCCCTGCTGATCAGGTCCTGGATCTTGCGGCCGTGGCCGCGCTCGATCTCGGGACCGACGATCTCGTCGACGTAGAGGAAGCCGTTCTTCTCGAGGCCGATCTCGACGAACGCGGCCTCCATCCCCGGCAGCACGTTGTCGACCTGGCCGAGATAGATGTTGCCGGCGATCGAGCGGCGCTCGGGCCGCTCGAGGTAGACCTCAGCGACCTTGTCGTCCTCGAGCACGGCGACGCGCTGCTCGCCGACGTCGACGGAGACGATCAGCTCACGCTTCGCGTGCGGCAGCGGCGCACGACGCGGCGCTTCGCGGCGGCGGCTTCCCTGCTGGCTGCGCCGTCGCTCCTGCCGCTGCGAGACGACCTTCTTCTCGCTCGGCTTGCGCTCGGTCTTGCGCGGGGTCGCGGGCTTCCGCGCCGGCGCGTCGTCCTTGTCCGCAGCGTCGGCGGATCCGCTCGACGTGCTGGAGGTCTTCTTGCGACCGCGGCCGCCACGGCTACCGCGGCGTCGCTTCGGCTTGGTGGGATCGGTTGTCGCGGCGGCGCCGTCACCGGCGGGGGCCGCGGGTCGAACTACGACAGGCTCGGACCGAACCTCGATCGGGGGTGCGGCAGCGTCAGCAGCCGCGACGTCGTTCTTGCGTCGTCGGAACCAGGGCAAGCGAAAACTCCTTTGTGAGCGTCACGCGCTACACCCGGCACCGTGGTGGGGCCATGGGGAGCGCGCTCGCAGTTGTGGGTGAAAAACCTTGGCATATGCCTTCGTCCCCCAGGGTACCAGCGACTCCGGGTGCCGTCCGACCCCGGTCCTACGATCCGCGCAATCACGACCCGCCCATCGGGAAGGGAGGCAGTGAGCCGTGAGTTTGAAGCGCGAGGCCGAAGAGCTGCTTTTGATCGAGGAGGCAGACGCCTGGTTCGAGTATCTCGAGGCGACG
The DNA here is from genome assembly GCA_031370755.1 of Actinomycetes bacterium. Taxonomy (GTDB): domain Bacteria; phylum Actinomycetota; class Thermoleophilia; order Gaiellales; family Gaiellaceae; genus Palsa-739. Next base: position 2,604 of record JANMQZ010000270.1, on the reverse strand, counting down.
CGGGGGCAATCGGCGACCCGCTACCGCGAGGTCGAGCCGTGGGCCTGGGCCCGCCTGATGCAGCGGATGCGGGCGATCAAGACCCGCCGCGCCAAGCTTCGCCCGGCAGCCGCTTAGTGGCCGCCTGGAGCGGCTTCGAGCCGACGGATCGCGGCAGCACCGAGCACGCGCGTGCCCGCATACGCGACGGCGCCTTGTACAGCCCACCGCGGTCCCGGAAGCCGGTCGACGAGCTGCCGGGCAAGGGCGCGCAGGCCGACCCCAGCGCCGAGCGTGGCGACGAGCTCCGGCAGGCGCTCGCGCAGATCGATCTCACGGCCGTGGGCCTGCTCGAGCCGCAGCACGAGCCGCAGCTGGTTCAGCGCGAGGGCGGGCAGATCGGCGCCGGGGACGAACTCAGCCGCGCCGATGACGCCGTTCCGCCGCGCGCAAGCGGCGACGAGCTGCTCGCAGACCGCGCCGCGTAGCAGCGGCACGCGGCCCGCAAGCGGCGCCGCCTCCTCACCGAGCCGCGACGCAATCGTGCGGGCGATCTCGTCGAGTGGAAAGCCTTCGCCAGGGCGGACACGCACGATGTCGGTCGCGAGCACGTTCGGGACCGCGAGGTCGTCGCTCCCCGTGACGGCGACGATCGGCACCCGCGCGCGCCGGGCCCGGCCGAGCGCGGCGACGTCGTCGGGCGTCGGCTCGTGCCCGAGCACGTAGACGAGAACCGCCGCGCACTCCGGCGCGTCGCCGGCCCGCACGGCGCCGGGCTTCGCGTCGCGGCCGAGCTCGCGGCGAAGAACGCCGGCGAGCTCCCGCGCGCCGCCGACGACGAGCGGCTTGCCGGCGCCGGCCGACACCTCCTTGACGAGCGCGCGCAGGGTGCCGAGCCGCACGGGCAGCGCGAGCATCAGCGCCGTCGCGACGAGCGCGACACGCGGCCGCGCGCGTGGATCGCGAGCAGCACGCCCATCGCGGCGAGGTTCGCGATCATCGACGAGCCGCCGACGCTCACGAACGGCAATGGGATACCGGTGATCGGCGCGATGCCCATCGTCATGCCGATGTTCACGAAGATTTGGAAGAGCAGCGCGAGCACGATGCCGCCGGCGACGACCGCGCTGTAGAGATCGCGCGCGACGGCGACGATGCGGAGCGCCCGCCACAGGACGAGCAGATACAGCGCGAGGAGGATCGACGCACCGACGAAGCCACGCTGCTCGCTGTACGACGCGAAGACGAAGTCGGTGCCGTGCTCCGGCAGGAAGTTGAGGCGCGTCTGCGTTGCGTTCTTCGGGCCGCGGCCGTGGAACTGGCCGGAGCCGACAGCGGCGATCGACTGCTCGAGGTTGTAGCGCGCGTCGACGGTGCACTTCTGCGGATGCACGAAGCACGTGAGGCGCGACTTCTGGTACGGCTGGAGGAAGTTGACGCCGACCGCAGGCCCCGCCCACAGGACGGTGACGAGCACGAGCACCGCGAGCGCGCCGAGCACGGAGAGCTGGCGCCACGGCGTGCCGGCGACGAAGAGCATCGCGCCGAGCGCGGCCATGTAGACGAGCGCCGTGCCGAGGTCCGGCTGCGCCATGACGAGCACGACCGGGATGACGCCGAGGCCGAGCACGCGCATCGTCGTGCCGACGTCCCCGCCTGCGCGGGCGCGCTCGGCGAGAAAGCCCGCGATCGCAAGGACGAAGAGCAGCTTGCCGAACTCCGACGGCTGGAACGTGATCACGCCGAGATCGATCCAGCGCGTCGAGCCGCGCGCGGCGCGGCCGACGACGAGGACGATCACGATCAGCGAGACGGTGCCGATGTAGATCGGCCGCCAGAAGCGCCTGTAGATGTCCGGGTCGACAAAGAGCGCAACGAGAAGCGCGAGCGCGCCGACGCAGACGTAGACGATCTGCCGGTTGAGGTAGTGGTTCGGGTCGCTCGGCAGATCGAAGCGCGTGACGCCCGAGACCGCCCAGAGGCCGACCGCGACGAGGCCGACGATGCCGGCGAGGAGCACCCAGTCGAGCGAGCGCAGGATCGAGACGAACGCGACGCCCTCGCCGCGGTTCCGCTGCAGCCCTGCTCTCTGTGATCCCGCGTACTCGAGCATCAGCGCATGGTGCCGATCAATCCGTCTTGCCGGGGACGGGTGGTTTCACCTTGACGTGGAAGAAGGACGCGAACACCTCGGCCGCCGCGGGAGCCGCCGCGACGCCGCCGTGGCCGCCGTTCTCGATCACGGCGCAGACGACGAGCCGGGCCGAGTCCGACGGCCCGTACCCGCACCACCAGGACTGGTCCTGGTTGCCGACGTAGCCGGGGAGGGACACGACCTTCTCCGCGGTGCCCGTCTTGCCCGCGATCGAGACGGGGAACGTGCCAAAGACGGGATACGACGTCCCGAACGGGAGGTGCGTCGCCTCCACGAGGCCCTTCTGGACGATCTGGAGCGCCGCAGGGTCGACGCCGACCCCATGCGGCGCCGGGCGTGCAGGCACCGGCACCGGCGTGCCGTTCGAGCTCTCGACGTCCATCAGCACGTGCGGCGTGACGAGCTTGCCGCCGTTCGCAAGGAGCGCGTAGAAGCGCGCCATCTGCATCGGCGTGACGGTGAGGTCGCCC
>JANMQZ010000228.1:0-23719 GCA_031370755.1 Actinomycetes bacterium | reverse complement strand
ACTCCGACGACCGGAACCTGGTTTAAACCAGGTTCCGGTCGTTCGGGGAATCAGCCGTGGATCGAGATGATGAGCGGGATGATCAGGATCGCGACGATGTTGGCGATCTTGATCATCGGGTTGATCGCGGGGCCGGCGGTGTCCTTGTAGGGATCGCCGACGGTGTCGCCCGTGATCGAGGCGTGGTGCGCCTCGGAGCCCTTGCCGCCGTGCGCGCCGTCCTCGATCGACTTCTTCGCGTTGTCCCAGGCGCCGCCGCCCGCGGTCATCGCGATCGCAAGGAACAGGCCCGTGACGATCGTGCCGATGAGGAGGCCGCCGAGCATGCGCGGGTTGATGATCCCGACGATGATCGGGAAGGCGATCGGCACGAGCGCCGGCAGCAGCATGCTGCGGAGCGCCGACTTCGTGACGATGTCGATCGCGGTCCCGTACTCGGGCCGCGACGTCCCCGCCATGATCCCGGGGTTCTCGCGGAACTGCCGGCGCACTTCCTGCACGACCTCGCCGCCGACGCGCCCGACCGCCTGCATCGCGAGCGACGCGAAGAGGAACGGCATGAGGCCGCCGATCAGCAGGCCGGCGATCACCCAGGCATTCGACAGGTCGAACGTGAGCGTCGCGAGGCTGCCGTGGCCGACGCCCTGCTCGTGGATCCCGTCGGCGTAGGAGCCGAAGAGGACGAGCGCGGCGAGCGCGGCCGAGCCGATCGCGTAGCCCTTCGTCACGGCCTTCGTCGTGTTGCCGACCGCGTCGAGCGGGTCTGTGATCGCGCGCACCTCGGGCGGCAGATCCGCCATCTCGGCGATGCCGCCCGCGTTGTCCGTGACGGGGCCGTACGCGTCGAGCGCGACGATCAGGCCGGTCATCGAGAGCTGCGCCATGACGGCGACGCCGATGCCGTAGAGACCGGCGACGTGGTTGGCGATGAGGATGCCCGTCGCGATCACGATCACCGGGAGCGCGGTCGCCTGCATGCCGATCGCGAGGCCTTCGATGATGTTCGTCGCATGGCCCGTCTCCGACGCCTTGGCGATCGCCTTCACGGGGTTCCAGCGCGTGCCGGTGTAGTACTCGGTGATGCCCACGAGCAGGAACGTGACGACGAGCCCGACGAGCGCCGAGACGTACAGGTGCCAGAAGCTGAACCGGCCCGTCGTGTCGAACGCCTTCGTGATCGGGATGAAGCCGATCGCGCTCAGGATGGTCGCGACGAGCACGGCACGGTAGAGCGCGTTCATCACGTTGCCGTTCTCGCGGACGCGCGCGAAGAGCGAGCCGATGATCGACGTGAGAATCGAGAGGCCGCCGATCGCGAGCGGGAAGAGCCAGAGGTGCGTGCCGGTGTTGGCGGCGCCGCCGGTGATGCCGAGGAGCATCACTGCGACCGCGGTGACGGCATACGTCTCGAACAGGTCGGCCGCCATGCCCGCGCAGTCGCCGACGTTGTCGCCGACGTTGTCGGCGATCACGGCCGGGTTGCGCGGATCGTCCTCGGGGATGCCCGCCTCGAGCTTGCCGACGAGGTCGGCGCCGACGTCCGCGGCCTTCGTGAAGATGCCGCCGCCGAGTCGCGCGAAGACGGAGATGAGCGATCCGCCGAACGCGAGGCCGAGCAGGTCCTTGATCGCCGAGTTCGGCGTGTGGCCGAGCCAGTCGGTGAGCGCCCAGTAGTACCCGGCGACGCCGAACAGGCCGAGGCCGACCACGAGGAGGCCGGTGACCGAGCCCGCGCGGAACGCGACATTGAGCGCCGGCGAGAGGCCCGAGCGCGCGGCCTCCGCGGTGCGCACGTTCGAGCGCACGGCGACGTTCATGCCGATGAAGCCGGCGGCGGACGAGAGCACGGCGCCGATCAGGAAGCCGATGGCCGTTCCCCAGCCGAGCTTGTTGTAGAAGCCGAGCAGGAGGAACGGGACGATCGCCACGCCGGCGATCGTGATGTACTGACGGCGCAGGTACGCCGCGGCGCCTTCCTGCACGGCGCGGGTGTTCTCCTGCATGCGCTCCGTCCCCGCAGGCTGGCGCAGAATCCAGGCCGTGAGATAGAGGCCGTAGACAACCGCCGCACCCGCGCAGAGCAGCGCGAACAGCACTGCGTGGTCTGAAAACCAGCTCATGAGTTCGGGGTTCCCCTTGTTCGCGGTCCGTTACAAAGTCAGCGCCGAGGAAGCCCCGGCGCGGGCGATTATGTAGCACAAGCGGCGACCGGGGCCGCGGGAAGACCGCTATTCGGGCTTGGCCGCGTCCGCGTAGGCGAGCTGGAGGTTCGCGACGACCTGCTGGATGCCGCCACTGTCCGCCTCCGGGACGAGCGGCACGAGGGCGCGGAGCGCCTCGATCGCGAGCTGGGCGTCCGGGAGGTCGCGCGTCTCGGGGGCGAGCTTGCCGTAGGCGAGGGAGGCGAGCATCGAGCTCGTGTGCAGGAGCAGGTCGCCGACCTTGACCTTCTTCAGCTCCTCGACGAGCTGCTCGGCGGTCGGCGGCTCAGGAGGAGATTCGCTCACCGGCCGCCACCTGCTCCGCGAAGATCTCCACCATCGTCGCGCCCTCCTCGTGGCGGGCGATCTGCCGCTCGGCCGCGTTCCTCTCGGGGATCGCGAGCCAGGGCGCCGCGCCGAGCTCGTCGGCGACGGGCTGCACCCATTCGAGGAGCTGCTCGATGCGCGCCCGCGCCGGAATCGACTCGCCGCGCTCGAGGTCGATCAGCTCGCCCGAGAGCCCGTGGCGGATCGCGCGCCAGAGGTTTTCCTCGAGCAGGCGGTGCGGCCACGACGGCAGCGGCTCGCCCTCGTCGAGCGCGCGCGCGATGCGCGCCGTGAGCGAGTAGATGAGCGCCGCGAGCGAGCGAGCCTCGGCAAGGTCCGGCTGCGCGTCGCAGATGCGGATCTCGACGGTCGGGAACATCAGGTGTGGACGGACGCTCCACCACATCTGCGTGTGCTCCGTGATTGAGCCGGTCTCGTAGAGGAAACGCACGTAGCGCTCCCAGTCGTCCCAGCCCTCGAACCAGTCCGGGATGCCGCAACGCGGGAACATCCGCGTGAAGATCTGCGTGCGCACGGAGTGCAGGTGTGTGAACACACCTTCGACGAACGGCGAGCTCGCGGACACAGCGAGGAGCTCAGGCAGGAAGTTGCGAAGCGCGCTGTTGACGCGCACGGCCCGGTCGGCGCCGTTGATGCCGACGTGCACGTGCAGCCCGAAACTGTTGTTGCGCCACACGACGTAGCGGAGGTACTCGTCGTTCCGCCGGTAGTGCGGCGTGTCGATGATGCGCTGTTCCTGCCACGGGCTCCATGGGTGCGTGCCTGTGGACGAGAGCCCGAGGCCGAGCGGGTCGACGAGTGCGCGGAGCTGCGCGCGGCGTTCGCCCATGCGCTCGGCGCACTCCGCGAACGTGTCGCAACGGCCGGTACGAATCTCGACCTCGGAGGCGATCAGCTCGCCGACGAGGTGCGGCTCGAGCTCGGTGCCCCGCGCGGCCTGCTGCACGTCCTCGAACCGGTTGACGAGCCCGAGAGACGACGGATCGATGATCGCGAACTCCTCCTCGACCGCGAGCGTCAGGTCCGGCCCGCTTTCGAAGGACGCCTTCGAGGCCGCCAGGAGCTCCTGGTAGCCGACCTTCTGCTCGTCGCCCACGGTCGGAAGCCTATCCGGGCGCGGGCTCGTGCTCGACCAGCGGCAGCTCCTCGGCAAGCGCCTTCACCTGCGTGACGGCGATCGCCGCCACGCCGATCGGCAGCCAGAGCGTGAAGAACCGGTAGACGAGCGTCGCGAGGAGCGCCGGCGCGAGGGCGACGCCGACGGCCTGGAGCGAGAACGCGAGCCCCGCCTCCACCCCGCCCGCGCCGCCGGCCGGCAGGGGCAGCGACGTGACGACGTAGGCGGTCGTGTACGCGAGCACGAGCGGCGCAAGCCCGACGTGCGCATGGAAGGCGCGGATCGCCGCCCACATCGTGAGGATGTCGCCCGCCCAGAAGATCGGGAAGCCGGCGATCGCAAACGGGTAACGGCGCGGACGCCGGAGCACGTGTCGCACGAGTACGACGCCGCCGATCGCGTCGGCGAAGGCGACGCGGAACGCCTTCGATATGCGCCCGTGCTCGCCGGTCGGGAGCGTTGTGAACCGGTTGACGCGCCGCGCCGCGGTGGACCAGAGCGCGCCGGCGACGGAGAGGGGCACGGCGAGGAGCCAGGCGATCTCCATCGCTCGCGGCGCGTGGCCGGCGCCCGCGATCACGGCGACCGACGCGCCCATTGCCATCAGCGCCAGCACGCCCCACTCGAACGTGTTGAGCGCGAGCACGCGCCGGGCCGCGTGGTGCGTGTCGTCGCCCGCCTTCTGGAGGGCCCAGTAGTCGACGCCGAGCGTGCCGGCGGACGAGCCGGCGATGAACGCGCCGAAGCCGACCGCGACGACGCGCGTGACCGTCCAGAGCGAGAGCTTCGGGCCGCCGCCGACGCGGGCGAAGTCGCGATACGCGGCGATGTAGCCGACGTAGGCGAGCACCTCGCCGGCGAGACAGACGACGAACCAGCGCTTGTCCGCTTCCCGGAGCGCGTCGGTCATCTTCCCGAAGTGCGCGATCTCGCCGATCAGGAAAACGGTGACCGCGAGCAGGATGACCGCGAGGATCGCGGTGACGATCGCCTTGCGGCGGTCGATGCCGAAGATCTCGTCGTTGTCGCGGGTGCTCACGCGAGCAGCCGCTCCGCGACGCGCGTCCAGCTCCAGCGTTCCTCGACGGCGCGGCGCGCTGCGAGTCCGAGCGCGCGGCGGTCGGCCGCGGAGAGGGCGAGCAGCTCCGCGAGCCGGTCGTGCAGCATCGTGGCGTCGCCGCTCGCGAACGACGTGAGGTGGCGGAGGGCCGGCGGGTACTCGGCCGCGATGCCGGCGGCGACCTCGGCGAGGCCCGAGTGGTCGGCGACCAGCGGCGGCACGCCGGCCGCGGCGGCTTCGGCCGCGACCATGCCGAACGCCTCGGGAAAGATCGACGGCACGACGGAGACGTCGACGAGCGGCAGCAGGTGCACGAGGTGGCGGTGCTCGAGCGCTCCGGTGAAGAGCGTGCCCAACGGCGCGAGCGCCTCGAGCTCCTCGCGGTAGTCGCCGAAACCGACGATCACCGCGCGCGCGTCGAGGCCGCGCAGCGCCTCGAACAGCACCTGTACGCCCTTGTTCTCGATCAGCTTTCCGAAGTAGAGAACGGTCGGGGCGTCGCCGGCGAAGAACCTGGCGAACCGGGCGGCGTTGCCTCGGTCGGGATGACGCTCGTCGCCGTCGGCGTCGTCGAGCTGTGCCTCGGCAATCAGTGCGGCGAGCGCTTGCGCGCGCTCTTCGGGCACGAACTCGTCGACGTCGACGCCGGGCGGAACCTCGTGCACGCGGTCGACGTGACCGGCGACGTCTTCGAGCACGCCGCGGATGTGCTCGGAGCCGACGTAGACGGCGTGCGCCTGCGCGAGCGCTTCGGCGCCAAGGCGCGACAGCCGCTCGTTGCCACGCATCGAGTACTCGAGCTCGGAGCCGTGCGCCTTGACGACGAACGGTGCGGCGGCCGCAGCGCCGACGGCGCCGCCGGCGAGCACGTGATTGACGAACACGAGGTCGGCGGGCAGGAGCGCGTCGATCGACGCGGCGTTCGCGGTGACGTAGGCGTCGAGCTCGGCGTCCGTGAAGTCCTGCAGCAGTTTCGGGTTGAGCCCTTCGTACTCGTCGAGCACGAACACGGGCAGCAGGCCGCCCGGAAGCTCGGGCACGACGACACAGGCGGCGCCGATGTCGTAGCGCTCCGGGCTCCGCTCCTGGCAGACGATCGTCACGTCGTGGCCGAGGCGGCTCCATTCGAGCGCGAGCGCGCGCGTGTAGACGTTCGAGCCGGTGCCGCCGAGGAGATAGCCGTGCCAGATGAGGATTCGCACGCCGATGAGCCTAAAGGCTGCAACCAGGTTGCAATGCAACCTGGTTGCAAAGGCAACGGCTACGTCAGATTAAAGTACAGCGCGTACAACAGCTCAACGGCCGGGTTCGACGTGTGCACGGTGACGTCGGCCGGTGTCTCGAGCAGCGCCTCGGAGTAGTTGAAGATGATCTTCACGCCAGCGCTCACGAGGTCGTCGGCCGTCTGCTGTGCCGCGGTTGCCGGCACGGCGAGCACGCCGACGATGATGTTCTTGTCGTGCACCATCTCCGGCAGGTGCTCGTACTCGGTGACCGTGACGTTACCGACGGGCGCGCCGATCTTCGCCGGGTCCTTGTCGAAGACGGCCGCGATGTTGATGCCGTGCTCGGCGAAGATCGCGGAGCTCGCGATCGCCTGCCCGAGGCGGCCGGCGCCGATGAGCGCGATGTTGTGCTGCCCCTGCGTCCGCAGGATCTTGCGGATCTCGTTCAGCAGCGACTCGATGTTGTAGCCGACGCCGCGCTTGCCGAACTTGCCGAACGCGGACAGGTCGCGGCGGATCTGGGTCGCGTTGATGTTCGTGTACTCGGCGATCTCCTGCGAGGAGATCCGGGTCTTGCCCATCTTCCGCGCCTGCGTCAGCACCTGGAGGTACCGGGACAAGCGAGCCGCGACGCCGACCGTCAAGCGATCCGCCACCGTGCCTCCTTCTGTCGACCTTGTAACAGCTCCAACTGTTCTAGCAGCTACGACTCAGCCGTCGCTTGTGCAACCGCACGGCGGAAGGCGTCGACCTGAACGTGGTAGGTAAAGCGCCGTTTGCCGTCGATCTCGACGACCGGCAGCCACTCCCGGTGAGTCCGCTCGAGGGCCTCGTCCCCGGCAATGTCGACCTCGCGCAGCTCGAAGCCGAGCTCGTCGCGGAGCGCCCGCACCTGCGCGAGCGCGCGCTCGCAGAGGTGGCAGCCCTCCGCGTGGTAGACGACGACCTGCGGGCTACGGGTAGATGCCACGCGTGATCGTGGCCTCGGCCACGCGCTGCACGCCGAGGCCGTACGCGGCGAGCCGCATCGGCAGCTTGCGCCGCTGGGCGGTCTCCCAGGTCTCGTCGAACGCGCGGCTCATGATGTCGTTCAGCTTTGCGTTCACCTCGGACTCCTTCCAGAAGTACTCCTGGAGGCCCTGCACCCACTCGAAGTACGAGACGATGACGCCGCCGGCGTTCGCGAGCACGTCGGGGAGGATCAGCACGCCCTTGTCCTCGAGGATCGTGTCGGCGCCCGGCGTCACAGGCCCGTTCGCTCCTTCGCAGATGATGGACGCTTTCACGTCGGCGGCGTTCTGCTCGGTGATCACCTGCTCGAGCGCGCACGGCGCGAGGATCTCGACGTCCAGCAGGATCAACTCGTCGTTCGTAATCTCCTCGGCCTCCTTGATGCCGGCGAGCGTCCCGTGCAGCCGCTTGTGCGCGAACGCGCTCGACACGTCGATGCCGTTCGCGTTGTAGAGCGCAGTTCCGGAGTCGGAGATCGCGACGACCTTCGCGCCTTCCTCGTGCAGCAGCTTCGCGAGATGTGAGCCGACGTTGCCGAAGCCCTGCACCGCCACGGTCATGCCGTCGAGGCTCCCGTCGCGCTTCGCCACCGCGTCGCGGATGCAGTAGAGGCTGCCGCGCGCCGTCGCCTCCTCGCGGCCGAGCGAGCCGCCGATCGTCAGCGGCTTGCCGGTGACGACGCCGAGCACCGAGTGGCCCTTGTTCATCGAGTACGTGTCGAAGATCCACGCCATGACCGCGCCGTCGGTGCCGACGTCGGGCGCTGGGATGTCCTTCTCCGGGCCGATCTCGTTGATGATCTCGCTCGTGTAGCGGCGCGTCATCCGCTCGAGCTCGCTGCGCGACAGTCGCTTCGGGTCGACGACGACGCCGCCCTTCGCGCCGCCGAACGGGATGCCCATCAGCGCGCACTTCCACGTCATCCACATCGCGAGCGCCTTGACCTCGTCGAGCGTGACGTCCGGGTGGTAGCGGATGCCGCCCTTCGACGGGCCGCGCGCGACGTTGTGCGTGACGCGGTAGCCCTTGAAGACTTCGGTCGTCCCGTCGTCCATGCCGACGGGCACGGACACCTCGACCGCCTTCTTGCACGCGCCGAGCACGCGCACGAGGTTGTCGTCGATACCGAAGGTCGCCGCGACCCGTCCCAGTTGCGCCTTCGCGATCTCGAACGGGTTCTCGCGTAGATGCGAGATCGGTGCGTCGACCGTCGTCACCGAATGGCGAGTATACGGTCCTTCACCGGAGGCTGAACCGGAGGCGCCTCTGGCTCGCCGCGCCGGTCTGGACGGGATAGGCGACGACCCGGAGCACGTAGTCGCCCGGCGGCAGGCGCTGGCCGTCGGGGCCCCGGCCGGTGAGGCCGAAGGTGTACCGCCCGGGCAGCACGTCCCTGAGCCGCGCGAGCGTGCCGACCTGTGTTCCGTCGGCGCGCCAGAGGACGACGTCGAGCCTGGCGACCGGGCGGATCTCCGGGTGGCCGGAGACGGTGAGGACGCGGCCCGCGTCGACGGCGAGGAGCACCGGCTTTGTGTCGGATGCGTTGAAGGTCTTCGACGAGAGGGTGGCCGCCGTGATCAGGTCGGTGTCGGCGTCGCCGAACGCGATCGCCCACGGCAGGCGGATGCCGCCGCCGCCCTGCACGGCAACGAGCACGGAGCCGCCCGCGGTTGCGGATCCGGTCGGCGCCGACGCCGTGATCGCCTTCACGTGGACGAGGATGCTCTTCCCGGCTACGAGGCTGATGCGGCGCGGGCTGACCGTGAAGTCGACGGCTGCCGCGCCTTCGTCCTGCGTGCGCACGCCGAGCGTCAGGTGCAGCCTGCGCGTCGTGACGTTCGTGAGCGCAAACGCGCCGTTGACGCGCCAGCCGGCGCCGGTCGAGCGGCCGAGCGCGAGCGTTCCCGGTGAGGCGGCGACCTCGCCCGCAGCCGCCGCGCCTGCGTCGACGAGCCCGCTGCCCTGCATCGTCACGGGCTCGCCTTCGAGCCGCTGCCCCGTGCCGATCAGGAGGCCGGCGAGCGCGCTCGCGCCGAGCGAGGGCCGCGCCTGCGCGAGCAGCGCGGCGGCACCGGCGACGGTCGCGGCCGCGGCGCTCGAGCCGTTGACGGTGACGAAGCGCGGCGAGCCGTCCGCGTTGACGCCGGGATCCGACGTCGCGAGGCCGACGCCCGGTGCGACGAGATCCGGCTTCACGCGCCCGTCGAATGCGAGCCCCGCGGACGAGAAGCCGGCTATGCGTCCCTGCTCGGGATTCTGCGTGCTCGTCGACTCGCGCAACGCGACCGCGACGGGCTGGCCCGCAGCCATGCGGTCGAGTGCTGCGCGCGCGGCACGCTCCGGTACTTCGACGACCGGCACGCCGATCGACTCGTCGAGACCGAGCCCGCCTGCGGGGAGCGGCGCGTGGCCGCCGTAGAGCAGCACCGCCGACGCGCCCGCGGCTGCCGCGCGCGCAGCAGCGGGTGCTGGCGAGGCGCCCATCGGCACGAGCGCTGCGCGACCCGCGACGAGACTGAGCCCGCTGCGGCTGAAGAAGTCGGTGATGCGCGGAGCGGTGGTGCGCGTGCGGCCGAACGTGTCGCGTGGGACGGCGACCTTCAGGTCGAGGCGGCTCGTCGGGCGCACGACTCCCGCGATCGACGCCGTGCCGTCGAGCAGTGTCGTGAGCCCTGCGCGCACGACGATGCGCACGCGATCCGTTTGCGTGCGCGTGTCGACCGCGCCGACTGTGAGCGCCGCGGGCGAGCCGCCCGGCGCAGCGATGTCGCCGTAGCCGGCTCCTGCGCGGCCGTCGTTGCCGGACGGCGCGACGACAAGCGTGTCGAGTGCGAGCGCTCCTGCGGCCGCGCGAGCCTCGGGGCTGTCGGCGAAGCCTGCGAACGGCTCGGCGAGCGCGATCAGTGCGACGCGGGCGGCGTCGTGCGCGTCGCCGTCGTCGTTCGGGTCGACGGCACGGTCGAGCCCGGCGATCATCTGATCGCTGCGCGCGTAGATCGCCCAGTGCCCGAACGCGTCGGGCTGCCAGCCGGCGACGCGGATCGGCAGGACGGACGCGCCCGTTGCGACGCCGGCAAGGCCGTCGGGGCCGCCGCCGCCGACGAGCAGCCCGGCCATCTGTGTGCCGTGGCGCTCGACGAGCGTCGGATCGTCGGGCCGCGCGGCTGCGAGCGCGCCGGGGTTGCCGCCGACGACGTCGATCCCTTCCTGGATGCGTCCGCGCAGATAGGGAACCGCGCCGTCGACGCCGGTGTCGAGCAGCGCGATCGTGACGCCGCGTCCGTCGACGCCCGGGACCGAGACGTTTGCCCGGTGTCCGGAGAGCGGGCCGAAGTCGGCGCGGGCGAGCACCTTCGCGGAGATCGACGCCGGATACGCGACGCGGACGGGGTAGACACCGGCGACGTCGGAGTCGCGCTCGATGATCGGAATCGCGCTCGAGTCGACGAGTGCGGAGAAGCCGTCGAGCACCCGCGCGTAGCTGAAGTCCGGGTGCACGGTCACGCCCTGGAGCGCGAGCCGCGTGACGAGGAGCTTCTGCGCCGCGAGCGTGGAGCTCGTCCAGATGCGCTCGCGGCGCGTGCCGACGATGCCGCCGGCGGCCGCGACGCGCTGCGCGAGCGACGGCGTCCTCAGCACGACGATGACGCGCTGCCCGAGTGCGACGCGCGGGCGCGAGCCGACGAGGCCGCGCCATCCCGCGGCGCTCGTCGGCAAGGGCGTCGACTGTCCGGCGCTCTTGCCTTCCGTCGCGAGCAGGACGATGGTCGCCGCCGCGGCGACGAGCGCAAGCAGCAGTGCATGCCGCGGCTCAGCGCGAGGCGTACGCATCGAGACCAAGATATCCGGGGTACGGGACGGGGTCGACGAACCGGGCCGCCGAGGCGATCATCGCGGCGTTGTCGGTCGTGAGGGCGAGGGGCGCGAGGGCGGCGTCGGCGAGCGCCTCGCGGAGCTCGGAGTTGGCCGCGACGCCGCCGACGACGGCAATCCGGGCGGCTCCGGTCTCGGTCGCGGCCTCGCGGACACGGGTGACGAGGGCCTTGACGATCGCCCGCTGGTAGGACGCTGCGAGGTCGGCGCGCCGCCGCTCGAGCTCCTCCGGGGCGAGATCCCGCGTCGCGTAGAGAAGCGCCGTCTTGAGGCCGGAGAAGGAGAAGTCGAGGCCCGGCACGCGGGCGACGGGGAAGTCGTAGGCGGCCGGGTCGCCGTCGCGCGCGAGCCGGTCGAGCTCGCGACCGCCGGGGTAGTCGAGCCCGAGGAGCCGCGCGCCCTTGTCGAACGCCTCGCCGGCTGCGTCGTCGAGCGTGGAGCCGAGCACGGTCTGGTCGGTGTGCGAGCGAACGTCGATCAGCAGCGTGTGTCCCCCGCTGGCGAGCAGGCAGAGGAACGGCGGCTCGACCGGCTCCGGTTGCAGGTAGAGCGAGGCGATGTGCCCGTTCAGGTGGTCGACCGGTACGAGCGGCAAGTGCCGCGACCACGCGATCGCCTTCGCTGCCGCGATGCCCACGAGCAGCGCACCGATCAATCCGGGGCCTTGCGTGACGGCTACGCGGTCGACATCTTCCAGCGTCGTCCCGGCCTGCTGCAGCGCTTCGCGAACGGTAGGGACGATCAGCTCGAGGTGGTGGCGCGAGGCGATTTCGGGGACGACGCCGCCGAACTTTGCGTGGAGCGGCGCTTGCGACGCCACCACATTTGCCAGGATGTGACCCTCCGGCGTGATGAGAGCGGCCGCCGTTTCGTCGCACGACGTTTCGATGCCGAGGATCACGCGGACCTGGCTTGGAGGGTCACTGGCGGTGCTCCGTTGCGATGCGGAGACTTTCGTTCATGCGGGTGTCCATCGTCGTGGACATATACGAGCGGGAGGGTCGGGTGTGGAACGCTTTGCAGATGCTCGGTGTGGCCACCAAGTTGGATCGACTGCCCGTCGGCGACTATGAAGCCGGCGGAGCAATTGTCGAACGTAAGAGCGTCCGGGATCTCCATCTCTCGATCATCAGTGGACGGTTGTGGCGTCAGCTTGCTCGTCTCCGGCGGGTCGCATCGCGTCCATACCTGCTCGTCGAAGGTGACGACCTCGATGCCGGCCCCCTCCGTCCCCAATCGGTTCGCGGCGCGTTGATCGCGATCTCGGAGTTGGCCGTTCCCGTGATCCGCAGCGCCGATCCCTCGGACTCGGCGGCTTGGCTGAAGATCCTCGGCGAGCGCCCGTACAGGCGCCGACGTGCAACGAGCGCGCTTCCCGTCGCTCAAGGAGCCAGCCCGTCAGAGGCCATGCTGACCGCAGTCCCGGGCATCTCTGTGATCTCCGCGCGAGCGCTCTTGTCCGAGTTCGGGTCGATCGCCGACATAGCCGCAGCCGGTCCAAAGAGCTGGCTCTCGGTCCCCGGGATAGGCAATGCGCGCGCGCAAGCGCTCTCCAACGCCTTCAGCTCTCACGCGCGCATCCCTAGTCGCCCGCGAAGCGGGCGACCGGATCTTTCCACATGATCAGGGCGTCTTCGCGGTTGTCGGTGTAGTAGCCGCGGCGGATGCCTCGCGACTCGAAGCCGATGCGCTCATAGAGCGAGACTGCGGTGGCGTTCGACACGCGCACTTCCAAGGTGTAGCCGCGGCGGGCGTCGTCGGACGTCAGCTCGAACAGCCGCTCGAGCAGCATCGTCGCGATGCCGCGGCCGCGATGGTCGGGGTCCGTTGCGAGGTTCATGACGTGCCACGCGTCGACGTAGCGCGACACGATCAGGAAGCCGCACAGCTTGCCGTCCTCGCCGTCGAGATCGAATGCGCCGAGGCAGATCGAGCTCGGCTTCGCGAGCTCGCCGGCGAACATCGACCGCGACCACGGCGTCGGGTACGAGCGCCGTTCGATCTCCTCGATCGCGCGCAAATCCGTGAGCCCCAGCTCCCGCAGCTCGACCGTCGTCACCGCGCGCTCTTCTCCGCATCCGGCACGCGCAGGTAGAGCGGCTCGATCAGCTCCACCGGCCCGAAGTCGTGCGCGAGCTGCGCGTGCCAGCGCGCGTGCGGGACGTGCCGCTCGTCGTCGTCAAGCGGGACGACCGCGCCGCTGCCCTCGAGCACCGTGCGGTAGCGCACCGCGCCGCTGCCGACACAGGTCGTCCCGGCTGCGATCGTGAGCTCCGACGGCGCGCGCACCGCCCACTCGCCGTCGACGACCGTGAAGACCTCGCTCCGCCGCGCGTCGATCACCGGCAGCGCGCCCGGCGCGCCGGCGGCGAGCGCGGCGAGCGTCGAGACGCCGGCGCCTTCGAGGTCGAGCGACAGTGCCAGGCCGCGCGCGACCGCGAGCCCGATGCGCACGCCGGTGAAGCTCCCCGGCCCCGTGCCGACCGCCAGCGCGTCGAGGTCGCGCGGATGCGCGCCGCCCTGGCGCAGCAGCGCATCGACGTCCTCGAGCAGCGTCTGCGCGCGCGAGCGCCGCTCGCCGAGCACCTCGCCGTCGTCGAGCAGTGCGCTCGTCGCAATCTCCGTCGCAGTGTCGAACGCAAGGATCAACATTCGTCGATCGAGACCTTTCGCCGCTCCCCGTCAGCATGACTGAGGCTGACCGCATAGCGCGGCGGCGGCAGCACGCCGTCGCCTGCCTCGGGCCACTCGACGAACGCGATCGCATCGTCGAAATACGGCTCGAGATCGCCCCACTCCGCCGCCGACACGCCTTGGAAGCGATAGAGATCGAGATGCGACACCTCGACGCGCGCGCCGTGGTAGCGGTGCCCGATCGTGTACGTCGGGCTCGTGACGCGCTCGCGGACGCCGAGTGCAACGCACGCGCCGCGCACGAACGTCGTCTTGCCCGCGCCGAGCTCGCCGGAGACCGTGACCACGTCGCCGGGCACGAGTCGCGCGGCGAGCTCCGCCGCGAGCGCTTCCGTCTCCTGCGGTGAGCTCGTCTCCACGGACACAGCGTAAAGTCCGCCGCAAGGCTCAACATGGTCGCGGCGGAGGGGGTCTAAAACAGCCCGAGCTGCTCCGCGTGCACGTCGGCGCCGACGAGCGCCAGCTCCGGCTCGACGGCCACTGCCGCAACAGGCTCCGCCGCGCGCCCGAGCAGCTCCGGCAGCCGCGCGAAGTCGGACTCGAGCACCTTCAGCATCGCCGGCGTGTAGAGCGCCGCCGCAGGGTGGTAGAGCGGATAGAGCAGGACGTCGCGGCCGCCGATCGTCGTCTGCTGCTCCTGGCCGTGCACCTTCGTGATCCCAAGTTGCCGGCCCGAGAGCAGCTTCGTCGCGAAGTTGCCGAGCGTCGCGACGACGGTCGGCTCGATCAGCGCGATCTGGCGGAAGAGGTGGCTCTCGCACGCCTCGATCTCGTCGGGCTGCGGGTCGCGGTTTCCCGGAGGTCTGCACTTTAGGACGTTCGCCACGAAGACATCCGCGCGCGTCATGCCGATCCCGGCGAGCAGCTTGTCGAGCAGCTTCCCGGCCTGGCCGACGAACGGGATGCCCTGCTTGTCCTCGTGGAAGCCCGGCGCCTCGCCGACGAACATCAGCCCCGCATGCGGATTGCCCACGCCGAATACGACCTGCGTGCGGCCCTGCGCAAGGCGGCAGCGGGTACAGCCGGAAATCTCTTCTGCGTAGGTGTGGAGCTCGCCGAGCGGCTCCACCGGAACGGCGCTCACGGAACGGGACTCTACGACTATCGGCGGATGGAGACGATCGTTGCGCGCCACGAGCCCCGCGGCGCCTCGATCTCGACCTCGTCGCCCTCGGCCTTGCCGAGCACCGCGCGCCCGACGGGCGAGTCGGGCGAGACGCCGCCGACGCTCGAGATCTCGACCGTCATCAGGTCGCCATCGTCGCGCTTCAGGTCAACGGTGGCGCCGACGGTGACGACGCCGCTCGCCGCCGCCGCGTCCTCGTCGATCACCTCGGCATGCTGGAGCCGCGAGCGGAGAATCGTGATGCGCCGCTCGAGCAGCCCCTGCTCGTTCTTCGCCGCGTGGTACTCGAAGTTCTCGGAGAGGTCACCATGGCCGCGTGCCGTCGCGATCGCTTCGATGACCGCCTGCCGCTTCGGCCCCTCCAGCTCCGCGAGCTCGGCCTCGAGCTGCTCGCGCTGCGCGTGCGTGAGCTGCTCGCCGCGTTCATCAGGCATTAGTGGCCGCAGCCGCACGAGCCGCCGCAGCACCCGCCGCCGCCACCGCCGCCCCCGAAGGACGTCGACGGTGCCTTCGCCATGCCGTGCACGGCGAACGACGAGAACTGCCGCGTCACGTTGACTGCGGCGCAGTCCGGGCAGGCGACCTGCTCCTCACCGCGGACGAGCTCTTCGAAGTGCGACTCGCACTCCATGCAGACGTATTCGTAGATCGGCATTCCGCCCTGAGCTTAGCCTGTGACACCGGCCCTTGTCGCCGACCGGCGGGCGTTGTCGGCCAGCTCCTCCGCCTCGGCGACGCGCGGATCGCCGT
Source organism: Actinomycetes bacterium (assembly GCA_031370755.1). Lineage (GTDB taxonomy): Bacteria > Actinomycetota > Thermoleophilia > Gaiellales > Gaiellaceae > Palsa-739. Next base: position 8,313 of record JANMQZ010000228.1, on the reverse strand, counting down.
CGAGGGCCGTGAGGTTGACGGAGACGAGCGCAACCGCGCCGCGCGCCGCACCGGCTGCAAGCGCAGCCGCCGCGATCGCGTCCGCGCGCACGCGCGGATCTCCGCCCTCCGCGAGCTGTGCCGCAAGCTCGGCGACGTCGGCCGCCGTGCGCGCGATCTCGAGCGGCGGCTCCGCGGCGCGCGCGAACGCGCGGCCGATCTGGAAGTCGCGCTGCTCCACCTTCAGCTCCTCGGTCGCGTCGCGCACAGCGAGCGCCGCGTCATACGTGTCGGCGTCGACCTGCACGAGCGGCGCCGCGCGCGCACAGAGCGCGTCCGCCTGCGCCGCGAAGCCGGCCGAGCCGGAGACGCGCGCCGCCATCGCGAGCACGGACGCCGCCGACGCAACCGCGAACGCGAGCGCCGACCCGCCGCCCGGGGCGCCCCGCGCCTGCGCGAGCTCGCCGAGCCAGCCGGTGAGCGTCGAGTCGAGATATCCGCGCGGCGATGCCATCGCCGGGATTCTCCCCGACGACGGCACCAACCGCGACCGGGTTGGGTCAGTCCGCGCTGAGACTCGTGCGAAGGGCTGCAACGACGGAGGGCGTCGCCTGGATCCCTTCCGCCTCGAGCGCGGCGTCGAGATCGGCAACGACCAGGGCGCGAAATGCGGCGTCCTCCTCGGCGCGCGCCACGAGCGCGGCGATCTCGGCGCGCGCCTGCGGCAGCTCCTGCGCCGCCCGAACCCACCCCTCGGGCGGCGGCTTCAGAAGCCGCAGGGACGCTGCAATCCGCTCTTCGTCGTAACCGCTCATCTTCGACTAGACGGCCGGGGCCGTCAGGATCTTCCCTCCAACTCGGCCTTCACCTTGGCGAGGCAGCGCGAGATCCGGCTCGCGATCGTGCCGGCGGGGATGTCGAGGGCCTCGCCGATCGACTTGTAGCTCTCGTCGCGGCAGAAGAAGCGGTCGAGGATCTCCCGGCAGGGGTCGCCGACGGCGTCGAGGCAGGCGCGGACGGTCAGCGCCTCGTCGAGGCCGGCGAGGGTCTCGTCGACCACGGCGGGCTCGAGCTCGTCGAGGTCGACCGCCCCCTCGCGACCGCCGCTCCGCAGCCGGTCGATGCAGAGGCGCCGCGTCAGCTGCGCGATCCACGGCCGGATCGCCTCGTCGGAGCGCAGCCGCTCGAGATGCTCGTAGACGCGGGCGAAGACCTCCTGGAAGACGTCCTCGGCATCCTGCGCGGGCAGCCGGAACGCCTGGAAGCAGATCGCATAGACATACCGGGAGAACCGCTCGACGAGCTCGTTCCAGGCGGCCTGGTCGCCGCTTCGGCAGCGCGAGACGAGCTGTGCATCTGTCGCGGCGTCTGCCACGAGCCGGAGGCTACTGCGTAGGATCGTTCCCGTGTCAGCGCTCGCGCACGAGAGTGACGACGACCTCCCCGCCTGGAGCCTTCCCGCCGGCGCCGGCGAATCGATCCCACTCCCGTCCGCCTGGCCCGAGCGGATGACACGCGAGTGGGCCTGGGGCGGCGCGACCGGCGCGGGCGTGCGCGTCTGCATCCTCGACAGCGGCGTCGAGCTCGACCATCCGCTCGTCGGCCCGGTGCAGCGCTCCGTCGCCGTAACGAAGACGGACGACGTGATCTCGATTGTCGACGACGACGCGGGCGACCTGTGTGGTCACGGCACCGCGTGCGCCGGCATCATCCGTTCCTTGGCGCCCGAGTGCGAGCTGACGAGCGTTCGCGTGCTCGGCGCGGGCTACACCGGCAGCGCGAAGGTGCTCCTCGCCGGGCTCGAGTGGGCGATCGAGCAGGGCTTCGAGGTCGTCAACCTCAGCCTGTCCACGACGAAGAAGCAGTATGTCGAACGCCTGCACGAGCTCGCGGACGAGGCGTACTTCAAACGGGCGATGCTGATCGCGTCGGCACACAACATGCCCGTCGAGAGCTTTCCCTGGCGCTTTGCGAGCGTCGTCTCCGTGGGCAGCCACGAGTCGGACGACCCCTTCGAGCTGTACGCGAACCCCCATCCGCCGGTCGAGTTCTTCGCGCGCGGCCTCAACGTCGAGATCGCCTGGCTCGGCGGCGAGACGATCACGGCGACCGGCAACAGCTTCGCGACGCCGCACGTCGCCGGTCTCTGCGCACTCATCCTCAGCAAGCATCCCGAGCTGACGCCCTTCCAGCTGAAGAGCGTGCTGCACCAGACCGCGACGAACGTCGGCGTGTCGTGAGCGACTTGCGCGCAGCCGTGGCCGCGGGAGTCTTCGGTGCCGACGACGCCTTCCGCGCGTTGCTGCAGTCGACCGTCGAGACTGCGCGGGGCATCTTCCATGCGAAGGCGGCGTCCGTGCTCCTGCTCGACGACGAGACCGACGAGCTCGTCTTCGAAGCGGTCGCCGGCGAAGGCTCTCGGACGCTTCTCGGTCGCCGCCTCCCGTCGAGCACGGGCGTGGCGGGCTGGGTGCTCGTGACACGGCAACCGCTCGTCGTCGACGAGCTGACGAAGGACACGCGCTTCTCGCGCGACGCGGCCGAGTCGACGGGCTACGTGCCTCGCGGCCTGATGGCGGTGCCGCTCCTCGCCGACGACACAGCGCTCGGCGTGCTCGAGGTGCTCGACCGGCCCGAGGGCATGCCGTTCACGCTCGCGGAGATGGTCCTGCTCGGGCTCTTCGCGAACCAGGCGGCGATCGCGCTCGACCTGCTGCGGCGGGCACGACGCGCGCAGGCCGCACTCGACGGCGAGGGCGATCTCGCCGCGCTCGCGCGCTTCGCAACGCGGCTCGAGGAGGCCGACGAGGACAAGCGCGAGGCCGGCCTCCAGCTGTTGCGCGCACTCGAGCGGCTGCTGTCGCCGTAGGACCACGAAAAAGCCCGGTCTCCCGGGCCCTTTCGATCCCAGCTCTCGCTCGGTCTAGACCATGCCCTTGCGATGGGCCTCGACGTCGTCCTCGTCGTCCGTCGCCTTGCGCTGGTCGTCGATCGGATCGTCGTTCGCCGCGATGTGACGACGGTGACCCTCCACCTCGTCCCCTGCCTCTTCCATGTCCTTGCGGGCCTCGTCCTCGGACATTGTGTCCCTCCTTGTCGGAACCGTTTGCGCGTCCCTTCCGCGCCGTCCCCCTCAAGACGAGGGACGAGGGGAAAATCTTCCCATCCAGGCTTCACATTTGCAACAGAGGCTGCAATCCTCCGAAACCGTGGCTGCGATACGGGGGGCGATTCAGTCGCTGCGCGCATTCGGCGCAGTCTTCGCGAACACCAATCTGCGTCGGCTGCAGATCGCGGGGATCGGCTCGACGATCGGCGGCTGGGCATACGGCGTCGGGCTCGCGGTCTACGCCTACGACACGGGCGGCGCGAGATGGGTCGGATTCGTCTACGCAGCGCGCTTCGGCGCGGCCGCCCTGTGCGCGCCCTGGCTCGCCGTCATCGTCGATCGGACTTCGCGGCGACGCGTCATGGTGGCCTCCGACCTCCTGCGGTGCGGTCTCGTCGGCGCGATGTGCATCTTCGCTGCGACCGGCAGCTCCGTTTGGCCCGTACTCGCGCTCGCCGTCGCTGCGTCGATCGTGTCGACGGTCTTCGGACCTGCGGTCGGTGCTCTTCTCCCCTCACTCGTCGAGACCCCCGAGGAGCTGACGGCGGCGAACGCGGTGATGAACACGGTCGCGAGCGTCGGCATGTTCGCCGGCCCGGCGCTCGGCGGGGCCGTGCTTGCCCTGAGCGGCCCAGCAGCGGTGTTCGGCGTGACCACGGCGACGTTCCTGTGGTCGGCGGTCAACGTCCTCCGAATTCCCCCCGATCATCCGCCGACGGCAAGTGAGCCAGCATCCGTCGGCAGTGCGCTGCTCGGCGGCTTCCGGGCCATTGCAGCGGCGCCCGCGCTGCGCGTCGTCGTTGGGCTGACGAGCGCGCAGACGCTCGTCGCCGGGGTGTTCGAGGTGCTCCTCGTCGTCACCGCGTTCCGTCTGCTCCACGCCGGCAGCGGCGCTGTCGGCTGGCTGAACGCGGCCGTCGGGATCGGTGGGGTACTCGGCGTCGTCGCCGTCGCGGCTCTCGCGGGGCGCAAACGTCTCGCAGGCGATCTGGGGCTCGGCGTCCTGCTCTGGGGCGTGCCGCTCGTGTTCGTCGCTGCGTGGGCGAATCTCGGGTTCGCGCTCCTGCTCTTCGGCGTGATCGGGCTCGGCAACACGATCGTCGACGTCGCAGGCATGACGCTCCTGCAACGCACGACCGACGACGACGTGCTGGGGCGCGTCTTCGGGATCCTGGAGAGTCTCGTGCTGATGACGATCGCCGTCGGCGCCGTCGTCGCTCCGGGCGTCATCGCGTTGCTCGGCGTGAGGACAACACTCGTCGTCGTCGGTCTCTTCCTCCCGATCCTGCTTGTGCCGACCTGGCCGCTGCTGCGCCGCGTCGACGCGGCGGCGCGGGTCCCCGTGGAAGCGCTCGCGCTCCTGCGCGCGATTCGGATCTTCGCGCCGCTCCCGCCGCCGGTGCTCGAGCGGCTCGCCGCGGCGACGACGCAGACGCATGTTCCCGCTGGGGCGGCGGTCTTCGTGCAGGGCGACCGGGGCGACCGCTTCTACGCGATTGCGGCAGGCCGTGTCGCCGTCGAGATCGACGGCACGGAGACCGCGACGCTGGGTCCCGGCGACTTCTTCGGCGAGATCGCGCTCCTGCGCGACGTGCCGAGGACGGCCACCGTCCGTGCGCTCGACGAGCTCGAGCTCTACGCCCTCGAGCAGGACGAGTTCATCGCCGCCGTCACCGGCCACGCGCCGAGCCACGAGGCCGCCGACGGCGTCGTCGCCGAGCGGCTGCCCGTGAGCGCCGCTCTGTAGTACCTGCGGGTATATTCGACCTTGCCCGGCATCCCACCAGGGAGCTGGAGCCACGGAAGTGAAAAGCATCGACGTCATCGGGTCGGGCCGTGTGGGCTCGGCTGTCGCCGCCAGGCTGCGCGAGCGAGGCGTCAGCGTGGGCTCGGGCGACCCGGAGTTCGTCCTCCTCTGCGTGCCGGACGGCGCCATCGCGGAGGTCGCAGCGGGCATCCCGCCCGGCCCATGGGTCGCGCATGTCAGCGGTGCGACGCCACTCGCCGCGCTCGCCCCGCACGAGCGCTGCTTCAGCGTCCACCCGCTGCAGACCTTCACGCGCTCGCGCGGGGCCGAGCAGCTCGACGGCGCGTGGGCGGCGGTCACCGGCGAGACGCGCGAAGCCGTCGAGCAGGGAACCCAGCTTGCCGAGCTGCTCGGGCTGCGGCCGTTCGAGCTCGCCGACTCGGCGCGCACGCTCTACCACGCCGGTGCCGTCTTCGCGTCGAACTACGTCGTCGCGCTCCAGCGCGCGGCGTCGCTCCTCTTCGAGTCGGCCGGCGCGCCGCCCGAGGCGCTCGAGCCGCTGATGCGCCGCACGATCGAGAACGGCTTCGAGCTGTCGGGGCCGATCTCGCGCGGCGACTGGGCGACCGTCGAGGCGCACCGCGCCGCGATCCACGACGCGCGGCCGGAGCTCGACCAGCTCTACGAGACGCTCGCCGGCGCGACGCTGGCGCTCGCGACATGAAGACCGTGCGCACGATCGACGAGGTGCGCCGGGCGCTCGCGGGCGAGACCGGCCTCGTCCCGACAATGGGCGCGCTGCACGACGGCCACCGCGCGCTCTTCGCCGCCGCGCGGCACGAGAACGAGCTCGTCGTCGCGTCGCTCTTCGTCAACCCAGCGCAGTTCGGCGAGGCCGCCGACCTCGCCGCGTACCCGCGCGACGAGCAGGCGGACGCGCGCGTCGCCGAGGAGTGCGGCGTCGACATCCTCTTCGCGCCGAACGCCGACGAGCTCTACCCCGAGGGCTTCCGTACATGGGTCGACGTCGAGGACGCCGGCGCCGAGGGCGCGTCACGCCCCGGCCACTTCCGCGGCGTCGCAACCGTGTGCCTCAAGCTCTTCAACATCGTCCACCCCACGCGCGCGTACTTCGGCCAGAAGGACGCGCAGCAGGCGCTCGTGATCCGCCGCCTGGTCCGCGACCTGAACCTCGATCTCGAGATTCGCGTGCTGCCGACCGTCCGCGACGAGGACGGACTTGCGCTGTCGTCGCGCAACTCACGCCTGTCCCCGGAGGAGCGCGAGGCTGCCCTCGGTCTCCCCCGGGCTCTCGCCCGAGGCGCAGAGGCGTACCACCACGGCGGCGACGCAGTCGCCGCCACCCGCAGTTCCCTGAACGGTCTCGACCCGGATTACGTCGAGATCCTGGAGCTCGACGGAGCAACGCTCCTCGCCTCCGCAGTCCGGATCAACGACATCCGCCTGATCGACAATGTCCTCCTGAAAGGAGCGCTCACGTGAGCGACAAGCCTCCGCGCTACGCATCCTGGACGGCGGGCAAGCTCCCGCTGCCGGAGCTGCACGAGATGAAACGCCGCGGCGAGAAGATCGTCATGGTCACCGCCTACGACGCGCCGAGCGCGCGGCTCGCCGACGCCGCCGGTGTCGACCTGATCCTCGTCGGCGACTCGTCCGGCATGGTGGTGCACGGCCGCGAGTCGACGGTGCCCGTCACCCTCGACGAGATTCTCTTCATGACGCAATGGGTATCGCGCGGCGCGAAGCGCCCGCTCGTTGTTGCCGACATGCCGTTCGGCTCGTACGAGACCTCGAACGAGCAAGCGGTGACGAACGCCGTTCGCCTCGTGAAGGAAGGCGGCGCGGACGCGGTCAAGCTCGAGCGCGGCGGCACCTCGGTCGCGCGCGCGAAGGCGATCGTCGACGCCGGCATCCCGGTGATGGGCCACGTCGGGCTCACGCCGCAGACGGCCACCGTGCTCGGCGGCTTCAAGGCGCAGGGCCGCACCGCCGACCGGGCGCAGGAGCTGATCGACGACGGTCTCGCACTTCAGGATGCCGGGTGCTTCGCGATCGTGCTCGAGGCGGTGCCGTCGGCTGTCGCCGCGGCTGCGACGCGTGCGCTCGGCGTGCCGACGATCGGCATCGGCGCCGGTGGCGAGACCGACGGGCAGGTGCTCGTCTGGCACGACATGCTCGGCTTCTACGAAGGCCACGCGCCGCGGTTCGTGAAGCGCTACGCGGAGCTCGGCGACGCGATCGTCGAGGCGCTCGGACGCTATGCGGAAGAGGTGCGGAGCGGCGCGTTCCCGGAGGAGCAGCACACGTACGCGATGCCGGCCGAGGAGCGCGAGGCGTTCGAGGCGAGGAACGCTAAAGCGTCGACGCCGCGACGATGAGCGCGGGGAACGCGGCGGCAAGCGCGACTGCCGCCGCGGATCTCGCCCACGTCCAGCCGTGCACGGCGCGCACGCCGATCAGCAGGAGCAGCACGCACCACGCGACGATGCCGAGGTAGACGCCGCCGAAGATCGCGTCGCTGCGGCCGTAGTCGTCGCCGCCGGTGCGAAAGAGATCCCGACCGTAGACAGCGATCCGGATCGGCCAGAACGTCAGCAGCGCGAGCGCGAGCGGTGTCGCGGCGAGTGCGACCGTCTGGCGCGATCGGCGCCAGCTGCCCTCGCTGCCGAGACGGCGCGACGCGCCGTGCAGCAGCCCGCCGACGAGCCAGTACACCGCGACCGCGTAGAGCGAGCCCAGAATGAACGCGAGCACCGGCACGAGCGCGAGCGACACCGAGCCGTCGTTCAGCATGCGCCGGAAGGTCGGGCTCGGCAGGACAGCGGCAATGCCTGCCAGCGCGGCGATCGCGGTGAGCGGCTCCTGCCGCTCCTCCGCTGCGTCATCCGAGTCGTCGCGGAGCGAGGCGAAGACCGCGCGCGGCGCGACGAGAACGGCGGGCGCGCGCAACCACCAGGTGCGCTCGAGCGCGCTCGGCTGGGCCGCTTCCGTCTCCATGCCGGGCAGGGTAGCCTCACGCCGTGGACGCCGACCCGCAGCTCACGGCCCAGGTCGCGGCGGCCGCGCCCTACACCGGGTTCCTCGGCATGGAGATCGTCTCAGCGTCACCCGATGAGGTGCGCTCCCGGCTCGCCTGGAGCGCGGACAAGTGCACCGCCGGCGGCATGCTGCACGGCGGCGCGCTGATGAGCCTCGCGGACTCGGCCGGCGGCTTCCTCGCCTTCTTGAATCTGCCTGCCGACGCGAAGGGCACTGCGACGATCGAGTCGAAGACGAACTTCCTCGGCCCGATCCGCGCCGGCCACGTCAACGCCGTGAGCAAGGCGCTGCACAAGGGCAAGCGTACGATCGTCATCGACACGGAGCTCTTCGACGACGACGGGAAGCTCGTCGCGCGCGTCACGCAGACGCAGGCGGTTCTCTAAGCCAAGAGCTGCAACCAGGTTGCAGTGCAACC
>JANMQZ010000224.1:0-13903 GCA_031370755.1 Actinomycetes bacterium | reverse complement strand
CCGGGCGCGGCCCCCCACTTTATCGCCGCCGGCACTAAGTCCGCCTCGTCCACCGCGAGGCGGAGCGACTCCGACCCGGCGATCGAGCCGAAGAGCGGCAGCACAAGGTCGGAGAGGATGTCGCCGTCCCGGTTCAGCGCTGGGATCACGAGTGGCTCGCCGGACGAGGAGATGAGGAGCGCGAACGTCGCGTCGATCAGCTGCGGCTCGTACGGCACGTCCGGGTGTCGCGCCGCCGCGGCGTCCATCTCCTCCTTCAGCATCCCCTCGTACGTCGGGCTGACGGTGTACTTCGGGCCGCCGAAGACCTTCGCGTCGGTGCGCGCCGCCTGCCGGAACGCGAACTCGGCGACGGCGTGGCAGATGCGCCGCTCGATCCGCTCGGTGCGGAACGCGACCTCGTCGTCGCCCTCGCCTTCGCGCCACTCCGTCGCGCCGTAGGCGTCTCCGACCGCCATCCGCACGATCGAGATCGGCGAGAAGACGCCGCCGATCGGCAGGACGCCGGGAATCCGCCGGCCGGTGCGGACGATCACCTTGCCGCCGATCTCCTCGCGGAGGATGCGGTTGGGCGAGCCGATGTCGCCCCGGCCCTCGGGCGTGACGGTGGCGGCCTTGAGGCCGAGCCCGTGCTCGCGGATCGCCGCGGCAGCCTCGTGCACGACCTGGTTCTCCGTCGCGCGGCGTCCCTCGAGCGAGAGGTCGAAGCGGACGAGCTCGAGCGGGAGGCCGATCACGTCCGGGGCGAGGACCCGGAGCGCCTCTTCGAGCAGCTCCTGCCCGGTGTCGTCCCCTTCGAGGACGACGATCGTGGTGTCGTCTCGCATCGGGTGGGCAGTGTAGACCGGCATGGGGTGGACTCGGAGAGGGCGCAAGGCGGCGTTCCGCTACTACGACGCGCGCGGGCGGCAGGTCGCCGATCCGGCGCACGTCGAGCGGATCGAGCGGCTCGCGATCCCGCCGGCGTGGCGGGACGTCTGGATCTCGCCGAGCCCGCGCGCGAAGCTGCAGGCGACCGGCCGCGACAAGGCGGGGCGAAAGCAGTACCTGTACCACCCCGACTTTCGTGCGGCGCAGGAGCAGGCGAAGTACGACAACCTCATCCGTTTCGCGGAGAAGCTGCCCGAGCTGCGCGCGACGATGGCCGAGCATCTCGACAAGGACGGCCTCGACCGCGAGCGAGTCTCCGCGATCGCGCTGCGGCTGATCAATCTCGGCTGGTTCCGGGTCGGCTCCGAGCGCTACGTGCGCGAGTCGCGCACCTACGGGATCACGACGTTGACGCAGCGGCACGTCACCGTCCGCGGGCATCGCATCGCGCTCGCATTTCGCGGCAAGCACAAGATCCAGGTGCAGACGACGCTCGTCGACGAGGAGCTCGCCGCGGCGATGAAGGAGCTGCTCGCCGCGAAAGGCGCACGCGTCTTCAAGTACGAGTGGGAGGGGACGGTCTACAACCTGACGAGCAAGCGGCTGAACGACTACGTGAAGCTCTATCTCGGGCCGGAGTTCACCGCGAAGGACTTCCGGACGTGGGGCGGCACGCTGACCGCCGCCGTCGCGCTCGCCGAGCGGGCCGGCCGCGACGGCTTCCCGGAGACGAAAACCGACGCCACCCGTTCGGTCAGCGCCGCGATGCGCCGGGTGGCGGCGGAGCTCGGAAATACGCCGGCCGTGTGCCGGGCGTCATACGTCTCGCCGGCGGTGATCGATCAGTATCTCGAGGGAAGAACGCTCGAGGATTTCCGGCCCCGGCATTTGCGCGTGGTAGGCGCGCGGGACATCGGGCTCGACGCCGAGGAGCAGGCGCTGCTCAGCTTGCTCCGCTCGTGGCGCATTCGCCAGGCGCGGGCGGCCGCGTGATTCCGTTTGCCATTTCCGCTACCTTTACCGCATGGCACGCAGAACTATTCTCGTTTGCGACAACTGCGGCAAAGAGGTCGACGAGGCGCAGGGTGCCGTGATGCGGATCACGTATTCCGACGCACGCCGCGGCGCCAAGCAGGCCGATCTCTGCGGCGAGTGCGCCGGCTCGATGGCCGGCCAGCCCGCCGCGAGGCGCGGCCGCAAGCCCAAGTCGGCGACGACACCCGCGTAGACGGTTTTTTCGAGGCGCAACGAGAGACGTCAGGGCGCCGCTCTACGATGGAGAGGTGCCCCTCAGCCTGATCGCGGGGCCCGCGAACGCGGGCAAGGTCGAGCTTCTGCTCGACCGCTATCTCGACGCCCTCGATCGGGAGCCGGTTCTCATCGTGCCGAACCGGTCGGACGTCGAGTACGTCTCCCGCGAGCTGATCAAGCGCCGGCCGGCCCTGCTCGGCGGCTCGATCGACACGTTCGACGACGTCTTCGAGCGGATCGCCTTCGCAGGCGAGGCGCGCCCGGTGGTCTCGAAGGCGCAGCGCGCGCTCCTCGTCCGCCGCGTGCTCGCCGCCGCCCCGCTCGACGGCCTCGCGGCCTCGGCGCGCTTCGGCGGCTTCGCCGACGAGCTGCTGCGGACGCTCGGGGAGCTCGAGTCCGGCCTGCTCGACCCGGACGAGCTCGCGGGCGACCTCGCCGCGCTCTACGCGGCCTACCGCGCGGAGCTCGACCGGCTCGGCCTCTGGGATCGCGACCTGCTCCGCCGCAGCGCGGCCGAGCGCCTGCAGTCCGACCTCGGCGCCTGGCACGGCGAGCCCGTCTTCGCGTACGGCTTCGAGGATCTCACCGGCGCGGAGTGGGCGCTGCTCGAAGCGCTCGCCGCGCGCACGGACGTGAGCGTGTCGTTGCCGTACGAGCCGGGGCGGCCCGCGTTCACGTCGCTGCGGCGCACCGCCGAAGACTTGCAGCGGCTCGCCGGGGATCGCATCGAGGAGTTGCCCCCGCGCTACGCGGAGGTCGCGCAGCCGGCGATCGCGCACCTCGAGCGCGCGTTGTTCGCCGACGAGGCGCACGAGCCCGTTCCGATCGACGGCGCCGTGCGCTTCTTCGAAGCAGCAGGTGCCCGCGGCGCACTCGAGCTCGTCGGGGAAGAGCTGCTCGCGCTCCTGCGCACGGGAACGCCCGCCGAGGCGATCGGCGTCATCTGCCCGAGCGTCGAGCGCTTGCGCGCTCCGCTCGAGACGGCGTTCGGGACACTCGGCATCCCGTATGCCGTCGACGGCGAGGTACGCGTGGCGCAGACGCCGTTCGGCCAGGCACTCGTCTCACTCCTGCGCTTCGCGTGGCTCGGAGGTTCGCGCGGGGATATCTTCACGTTCCTGCGCTCGCCGTTCTCGGGCGTCGAGCGCCGCGCCGTCGATTTCGTCGAGGGACGGCTTCGCGGCCGCGCGGTGCAGGCGCCCGACCGCGTCGTCGAAGAGGGCGAGAAGCTGCACGGGCGACCCTTCCCCGCGCTCGCCGAGCTCCGCGACGCCGAGGACCCGGTCGACGCGGTGCGCGTGCTCGCCGCGCGGATGCTGCGCAACGCCTACGGGCTCGAGGCGCCGCCGGTCGGCGAGTCGTCCCGGCTCGACCTGCGCACGTACGAGACGCTGAACCGCCTCCTCCGCGAGCTCGAGCGGTGGCGCACCCTCTCCGGCGAGCTCTCGCGCGACGACGTCGCGTCGGCGCTCGAGCGCCAGACGCTGCGTCCCCTGCGCGGCGACGAGCCCGGACGCGTCGCCGTCGTCGACCTCCTGCGCGCACGCACGCGCCGCTTCGACGTCGTCTTCGTGCTCGGCCTCGAAGAAGGAAGCCTGCCGCGGCGCGGCTCATCGTCGCCGTTCCTCGACGACGACGCACGCCGGCTGCTCGACGAGCGCGGCGCGCGCCTGCAGCGGCCCGATCCCGTGAGTCGCGACCGCTATCTCTTCTATACGGCCTGCACACGGCCGCTCGAGCGCCTCTACCTCGTGCGCGAAGCGGCGACCGACGACGGCAGCCCGCGCGAGCCGAGCCCGTTCTGGGACGAGGTGCAGGCGGTCTTCGACGCGGAGGACGTACGCCGCTGGACGCGGCGGCGCCCGCTCTCGGCGCTCACCTGGTCGCTCGACGGCGCGCCTACCGAGCGCGAGCGGCTGCGCGCGCTCGCAGAGCTCGCGGCGAGCGACCCGGCCGGCGCCGACGCGCTCGCACGTGCCAACGGGTGGGAGCGCCGGCTCGAGCGCGCGACGAGCGCGTTCCGGCGGCCGACGAAGCTGACGCACCCGCTCGTGCTCGAGCAGCTCGGGTCGAAGACGACATTCAACGTCACCGAGCTCGAGCGTTTCGCCGACTGCTCGTCCGCCTGGTTCGTCGAGCGGTTCCTCTCGCCCCGCTCGATCGACGCGGAGGTCGATCCGAAGCTGCGCGGCTCGGTCGCGCACAACGCGCTCTACAAGTTCTTCACGCGCATGCCGAAGGAGCTCGGCGTCGAGCAGCTCGACGAGCGCATCGTCGACGACGCCGTGCGTCTCATGCGCGCGTGCCTGGACGAGGCGCTCCAGGGCGTGCGCATGGACATGACGGAGATGCAGGCGCGCGAGCTCGACCAGTCGCTCTGGCGCGACCTCGAGGCCGTCGTCCGCTCCGAGTGCGAGTCCGAGCTGACGCTCGTGCCCCGCCGCTTCGAGGTGCTGTTCGGCGGCGAGCGCGCGGCGCCGGAGCTGCAGCGCGGCCTCGACCTCGGTGACGGGCTGTCGCTCTCCGGCAAGATCGACCGTATCGACGTCGACCCGTTCGGTGCGCGCGGGATCGTGCAGGACTACAAGTCGGGCAAGCACGCGCACAGCGCGCGCGAGATCGAGAGCGAGCTGCGGCTGCAGATCCCGCTCTACATGCTCGTGCTGCGCGACCTCGTCGGGCTCGAGCCGCTCGGCGGCCTCTACCGGCCGCTGGCGGGCGAGCGGAAGGCGCGGGGCCTCCTGCGCGCGTCGGAGGGCGAGACGCTGAAGGGCTACTCGCGGAATGACTACCTCGAGGAGGAAGCGTTCTGGGGTGCCGTCGATCGCGCGCGCGAGACGGCGCGCGTGCTCGCCGGGCGCATTCGCAGCGGCGACGTCGTGCACGACCCCAAGGGGAGCGAGTGCCCGCCCTGGTGCGATCTCTGGACGATCTGCAGGGTGCCGCGCGCATGAACGAACAACAGCGAGCAGCGGTCGAGGCGACGGGTGAGGTGTTCGTCTCCGCGGGTGCCGGCACCGGCAAGACGGCCGTGCTCGTCGAGCGGTTCGTGCGCGCGGTCTGCGACCGCGGGCTCGACGTCGACTCGATCCTCGTCATCACGTACACACGTCGCGCGGCCGGCGAGCTACGCACGCGCATCCGCGCCGCGCTCGGCGAGCGCGGCCGGCTGGACCTCGCGCGCGAGCTCGTCGGCGCGTGGATCTCGACGATCCACGGCTTCTGCCTGCGCCTCCTGAAGGCGTATCCGTTCGCGGCGGGGCTCGATCCGCGCTTCCGCGAGCTCGACGACGCGCAGGGCGCGGTGCTGCGGAGCGAGGCGTTCCGCTCGGCGCTCGACGAGTTCTACCGCGACGGCGACCCCGACCGGCTGCGGCTGCTCGCGACCTACGGAGCCGACGGTCTCCGCCGCATGCTCACCGGCGTCTACGAGACGCTGCGCTCGGCGGGCCGCGAGCTGTCGCTCGACATCGGCGCGCGCGGAGACCTTGCCGGCCGCGTCGCGGAGCTGCGCGAGGCGGCGCGCTGCCTCGCAGACGAGGCGGCGTCGACCGACAACCAGCGCACGGCCGCGACGCAGCTGCTCGCGCTCCTCGACCGCGACACGCGCGCCGATCGGCTGATGGATCTCTCCGGCTTCCGCGCCTCGGGCGAGCGGGCCGCGTCCTACGAGGAGGCGCGCCGTGCGACCGAGCACGCTGCGCTCGACGAGGCGGCGTCGCGCGACCGCGCGCTCCTCCAGGAGTTGCTCGAGCGGTTCGCCGCTGCGTATGCGGAGGCGAAGGCACGCGAGTCGGCGCTCGACTTCGAGGACCTCCAGCTGCACGCGCGCAACCTGCTCCGCGACAACCCGGAGATCCGCGAGCGCGAGAGCCTGCGCTTCCGCTCGATCATGGTCGACGAGTTCCAGGACACGAACCGCCTCCAGTGCGACCTCGTCGACCTGCTGCGGAGCCCGGGAACGGAGATCTTCTTCGTCGGCGACGAGTACCAGTCGATCTACGGGTTCCGCCACGCCGACGTGCAAGTGTTTCGCGAGCGCCGCGCGAGCGCAGCGCAGCTCCTCCCGCTGACGCTCAACTACCGCTCCCGCCCCGAGGTGCTCGCCGCGGTCAACGAGCTCTTCGGCTCGCACTTCGGCGACGAGTTCCAGCCGCTCGCGGCCGCCGCGGAGTTCCCGGATCCGGTATTCGGCCATCCGGTCGAGCTGCTGATCACCGACAAGGCGAGCTACTCCGACACCGACGTGCACTGGCGGCGCGCCGAGGCGCGCGCGGTCGCGCGTCGCGTGCGCGAGCTCGTCGACACCGGCACGGCGGTCGCGGGTGAGATTGTGCTCCTGTTCGCGGCGGGCACCGACGCCGAGGTGTACGAGGAGGAGCTGCGCAAGACGGGGCTGCCGACGTACCGCGCGACCGGCCGGGGCTACTTCGGCCAGCAGCAGGTCGTCGACCTGCTCTCGTATCTGCGCCTGCTGCACAACCGCTACGACGACACGGCGCTTCTCACAGTCCTCGCGTCGCCGTTCGTCGGCATCTCGAACAACGGCCTCGCGCTCGTGCGCCGCGCGGCGTCGAAACGGCCGCTCTTCGCCGGCATCGAGCACTCGCTGCCGCCCGCGCTCGACGAGCGCGACACGCGGCTCCTGCGCGCGTTCCGGCAACGCTTCGACCGGCTGAGCGACGCGATGGCGCGGCTCTCGCTCGAGCGGCTGTGCGAGCGCATCGTCGGCGACCACGACTACGACCTCGCAGTGCTCGCGCAATGGGACGGCCGCCGCCGCTACGCGAACATGCGCAAGCTTGCGCGGCTCGCGCGCTCGTACGAGGAGCTGCGCGGGCCCGACGTCGAGGGATTCGTCCGCTTCGTCGGCGAGCAGGAGGCCGTCGGCGCGCGCGAGCTCGAGGCGGTCGCGGAGGAGGAGGGCGCCGACGCCGTGCGGCTGCTCACCATCCACGCTGCGAAGGGGCTCGAGTTCAAGGTCGTGATCGTCGCCGACGCCGGGCGCGACCGCGTGGCGCCGTCGCCCGACGAGATCCTTGCCCTGCCCGACGGCCGCTTCGGCTTCCGCGTCGCAGACCCGGTGACGACGAAGCGCCGCGGCGCGTTCGACTACGACGCCGTCCGCGAGACGCGCCGCGCAGAGGAGGAGGCAGAGAAGCTCCGCCTCTACTACGTCGCGATGACGCGCGCGAAGGAGCGGCTGATCGTCTCCGGCTCGATCGATCGCGACAAGAAGGCCGATGCGTCGACGCCGATCGGCTGGGTGCTCGGGCGTCTCGACGCCGACGAGGAGCTGACAGCAGCGGGTACGGCGCCCGTCGAGATCGCGCGGAACGACGCGCGGCTCGTCGTGCGCGTCGACCGTTTCGACGAAGCCGTGTGGGCGGAGGCGGCTGAGGCCGTCGAGGCGGAGCCCGAGGCCGGCCAGCTCGAGCTCTTCGCCGCGCTCGAGGAGGCGGCCGCCGCGGCTGCCGCTCCCGTCCTCGCGCAGCTCGTCGCGCCCGCCGAGCCGCCGCTCCACCGGCTGCGACGCCTCTCGTTCACTGCGCTGTCGACGTTCGACCAGTGCTCGTACAAGTACTACGCGCTCTACGTGTCGGGGATGAAGGAGCGCCGCCCGGAGCATCGCGGCGACGGGGAAGGCGGCCTGCGTGCGACGGAGATCGGCGACGCCGTCCACCGGCTGCTCGAGCAGGTCGACCTGCACGCGCCCGCGATGCCCGATCTCGAGCAGGTGCGCGTCTGGTATCCGACCGTGCGCGACGAGGAGCTCGAGCGCATTCGCACCTACGTCGCGTCGTACTGCGACTCCGAGCTTGCGCGCCGCGTCGCGGCCTGCGCGCGTGTCGACAAGGAACGGCACTTCACGTTCGAGCACGACGGTGTCCTTCTACACGGCTTCCTCGACGTGCTGCATCTCGAAGGGCCGCGCGCGCTCGTCGTCGACTACAAGACGAACCTGATCGGCGAGTCGACGCCGGAGGAGATCGTCGAGGCCGACTACGGACTGCAGCGGCTCGTCTACGCACTCGCCTGCTTCCGTGCGGGGGCGGAGCAGGTCGAGGTCGTCTACCACTTCCTCGAGCGGCCCGACGCCGTGGTCTCGACGACGTTCACGCGCGACCGGATCGAGGCGCTCGAGGCGGAGCTCTCGGCCGGTATCGCACGAATCCATGCGGGCGAGTTCCGGCCGACGCCGAGCGACTTCGCGTGCCCGACGTGCCCGGCGCTCGATCTCGTGTGCGGCGGCCCGCGGCTTGGCGCCGAAGCCCACTGGGAGACGGACCCTGCCCTTTCGACAAGCGGTGCCTGACACCGCTGCGCGGAGTCAGGCACCAGGGGCTTCAGGTGTCTGACACCGCTTTTCCGGCACCTAGCATGCGCTCATGCCACGGAGCTTCGTCCTTGAGGCCCGCAAGCGCGTCGGCCCGAAGAGGCAGCGCATCCGGCCGGTCATCGAACGGCTCGCGGTCGAGCACGCCGATGCGGCGATTGCGCTGCGGTTCGAGAGCGCGCTCGAGCTCTTGATCTCCGTCATGCTCTCCGCGCAGACGACCGACGTCAACGTCAACAAGGTGACGACGACGCTCTTCCAGAAGTATCGAGAGCCGCAGGACTACCTCGCCGTTCCGCAGGAGGAGCTCGAACGCGACATCTTCGCCACCGGCTTCTACCGCCAGAAGGCGAAGGCGCTGCGCGGCACGATGCAGATGCTGATCGAGGAGTTCGACGGCGAGGTGCCGTCGACGCTGAACGAGCTCGTGCGCCTACCGGGTGTCGCCCGCAAGACCGCGAACGTCGTCTCGTCGGAGCTCGGCCATCCGGAAGGTGTCGTCGTCGACACGCACGTGCGGCGCTTGTCGCAGCGGCTCGGCTTCACGAAGCAGGAGGATCCCGTGAAGATCGAGCGCGACCTCGTGAAGCTCGTGCCGCGCGAGGACTGGGGCCGTTTCCCGCACCTGCTGATCTGGCACGGGCGGCGCGTGTGTGACGCCCGCCGGCCGCGCTGCGAGGACTGCGTCGTCAACGATCTCTGCCCGTCGAGCCGTGTCTGACCTCCATCCCGCAACGCGCGGCTTCGCCGCGGCCGACGTGTACGAACGCGGACGGCCGGACTATCCTGCCGCGGCGATCGCGCGCATCGTCGAGAAGCTCGAGCTGCGCCCGGGGCGCACGGTGCTCGACCTCGCAGCTGGGACGGGCAAGCTGACGCGCCTCCTCGTGCCGAGCGGCGCGAACGTCGTCGCCGTCGAGCCGGTGCGCGAGATGCGCGTGGAGCTCGAGCGGCGCGTGCCCGCGGTCGCCGTGCTCGCCGGTACCGCCGAGCGGATCCCGCTCGCCGACGGCTGGGTGAACGCCGTCACGGTCGGTCAGGCCTTCCATTGGTTCAAAGCAGACGAGGCGCTCCGCGAGATCCGCCGCGTGCTGCGGCCGGGCGGCGGCGTTGCGCTCGTCTGGAACGCGCGCGACGAGCGCAACCCACTTCAGGCGGCGCTCTCGAGCGTCATCGATCCGCTCGAGCGCGACACGCCGAGGCGCAAGGGGCGCGACTGGAAGACGATGCTCTCGGAGTCGGGGCTGTTCGAGCGCTGCGAGCGAAAGCTCTTCGAGCACGAGCAGGTCGTCGACGAGCAGGGCGTCGTCGACCGCGTCGTCTCGATCAGCTTCATCGCCGCGTCGCCGAAAGCGGCGCGTGACGAGGTCGAGGCGCAGGTGCGTGCGCTCGTGCGCGGCGCCGAGCAGCCGATCCGGCTGCCGTACATGACCGAAGTCTACTTCGGGTTCGCGGTGTAGAGCGTGATCTCGCAACCTGCTTTCAAGCAGGTTGCGGTCGTTGTGTCGTTGCGGGCGGAGCTGACGACCGCAACCAGGTCGAAGACCTGGTTGCGAGAGAAGTCAGTTGACCGACGGATCCTCGGGCATGCGTGACACGAGCTCGTAGATTCCGCCCTTGCGGCGGAGCACGTCGGCCCAGAGGTCGTCGGGCGCATCGGTGAAGGCGTCGTCGTTCAGCGCCGGCTCGAGGATCCAGTCGTCGCGTTCGAGCTCGTCCTCGAGCTGACCGGCGCCCCAGCCCGCATCGCCGGCGAAGACGCGGCGCCGCGTCGTTGCGGGGAGGACGTCGTCCGGCTCGTCGAGCGCCGGGAAGCCGAGCGTGCCGAAGAGCGGCACCGCCGCGTCCTCGGGATCGACGAACTCGCCGAGCACGAGCACGGCGTTCGGCTGCACAGGGCCGCCCAGCCAGACCTGCTCGCCGTCGTCGACGAGGTCTTCGAGCTGCGGCACGAGCTCGGCGACCGGCGACGGCGACGGCCGGTTCAGCACGAGGCCCGCAGCGCCCTCCTCGTTGTGCTCGGTCACGAGGACGACGGCGCGGCGGAAGTTCGGGTCGAGCAGGCTCGGTGACGCGACGAGCAGCTGTCCTTCGAGCGTGTCGACCATCAGCGCGGCGTCAACGCGACGAGCAACCCGCCGTCGTCGTCGTAGGCGGGAAAGAAGTCGGCGGTGATCGTCTTGACGTGGCCCGCGCGCGTGCGCAGCTCGAGCTTCTCATTCAGGCGTCGCACGCCCCATTCGAGCGCGAGCGCCGCGGGGTTCTTCTCCTCCTCGAAGCCGGCGAGGCCGAGGCTCGCGATCAGGTCGGCGCCGAGCAGATCGCCCTCGTGCCAGCCGGTCAGCTCGAAGACGCCGCGCCCGACCGCGAGGATGCGCGCGCTCTTGTCCGTTACGACGAAGCCCGTGCCCGGCGCGGGGTAGTAGTCGTCGAGCAGCTCGAAGAGGAAGCCGAAGCCGCAGTGGTGACAGGCGACCGCATCGGTCGAGAACCCTTCGACGCCGTCGATGTCGATCGACCGCTGCTTGCAGTTCGGGCAGATGAAATACGGCACCCGTCCACGGTAGCGACGGCTAGGCCCGTGGAAGCGCGTCGACCCGCGCGACCCAGGCCCGCAGGCCCGGGT
Source organism: Actinomycetes bacterium (assembly GCA_031370755.1). Taxonomy (GTDB): domain Bacteria; phylum Actinomycetota; class Thermoleophilia; order Gaiellales; family Gaiellaceae; genus Palsa-739. The sequence continues at coordinate 2,819 of JANMQZ010000224.1, read as the reverse complement.
AGCCGTCGCCGAGCGGCTGGTGCTCGACGAGGATCTCGTGGAAGCGCTCGTCGTCGTCCTTCGGGAGGCCGAGGACCGCGTACTTCAGGAACGGGAACGCGATCACGTCGGCGGCGCCGAAGTCGCCGTAGAGATAGTCGCGGCCGTCCAGCAGGCTCTCGAAGAGGTCGAGCGAGGAGCGCATGCTCGCGCTCCAGGCGGCGATCCGGGCGGTATCCGGCTCCGCCTTCTCCTCCTCCGCCGCCATCAGGTTCGGCGGGCGCTTCCAGACGTTGTTGAACCACGAGACGAACACCTGCACCTCGGCCCGGCGCGCGCGCTCACGCGGGTAGAGCGGCGGATCGGGCACGCGGCGCTCGAGCCACTCGATGATCGCGGGCGAGTCGCTCACCACCTCGTCGCCGTCGACGACGACCGGCACGAGCGGCTGCCCGCTGATGGCCTCGACCGGCGAGCGGTCGAGTGGGTCGACGTCGACCCACTCGAGCTCGATGCCCTTGTGGCCGGCGGCGAGCGCGACGCGCTCGACGTTCGTCGAGAACGGGATCCGGTAGACGCGCGGTGCGATCCCGAGACGTTAGCCCTAGAACCAGTTCTTGCGTCGGAACCAGATGAGCTGGAGCACCGTCGTGACGACGATGAGCGCCCACGAGTAGGCGTAGCCGTAGTGCCACCCCAGCTCGGGCATGTGCACGAAGTTCTGCCCGTAGAGGCCGACGATGAAGGTGGGGAGGAGGATCAGCGCAGCGATTACCGTCAGCCGCTTCATCACCTCGTTCTGGTCGTTCGCGATCTTCGACTGCTGGTAGTCGCGGACGCTCGCGAGAAGGTCGCGTGAGAACTCGAGGCCGTCGATCGCGCGCAGGAACTTGTCGTAGGCGCCGTTGAACGCGACCTCGACCTCATGCGGGAAGACGTCCTTGCCCTTGTCGACGTCGACGACGTCGTCGACCACACGGCGCACCGCGTCACGCATCGGGGCGAGCGTGCGCCGGATGTGCAGCAGGTCGTGGCGCAGCTCGGAGATGCGCTCGCGCGTCTTCGCGGGAGACTGTGTGTCGACGAGGTCCTCGAGCTCGTCGATCTCCGCGTCGACGTCGTCGACGAGATCGAGATAGCACTCGGCGATGTCGTCGACGATGCGGTACGCGATCATCCCCGCGGAGTCGGTGGGCCGGACGGCCCCGCGAAGCTGGTCGATCGAGAACGGCTCCCGTCCTCTCGGCGTGTTCCGTACCGTGACGAGCGTGTCGTGCGTGATCACGAGGCCGATCACCTGGTAGTAGATGCTGTCCTCCTCGTTCGCCGAGCGAGCGAGCAGGAAGATGCCGAAGACGTAGTCGCCGTGCCCCTGCAGCGTCGGCCGCGGCTCGTCGTCGTGCTCCGGCTTCGCGAGGAGTAGCTCGATCGCCGTTTCTTCGAGCTGGCGCGGACAGATCTGGCGCAGCTCGTCTTCGGTCGGGTCGAGTAGGTCGGTCCACTTTGCAGCCATACGGCCGCGGGTTCGACGTGCGGGGTGCTAGACCTTTGCGGCTTGGGCCGGCGGCGCCGTCAGGACGCTGCCGTCGTGCCCTTCCAACGCGGCGAGAAAGCGCTCAGCGTCGAGTGCCGCCATACACCCGGTGCCGGCCGCGGTGACGGCCTGCTTGTACGTGTGATCCTGGACGTCGCCCGCCGCGAAGACGCCGGGGATGTTCGTCTCGGTGGAGCCCGCCTTCGTGATCAGGTAGCCCTCGTCGTCGTGGTCGAGCTGGTCGACGAAGAGCTTCGTGTTCGGGTCGTGGCCGATCGCGACGAAGACGCCTCCCACCGTCGTTTGCCAGGTGCGGCCGGTCTGCGTGTCGCGCAGCGTCACGGACTCGACCTTCCCGTCGCCGTGGATGTCCTCGATCACCGCGTTCGTGATGAACTCGATCTTCTCGTTCTGGCGCGCACGGTCGAGCATGATCTGCGACGCGCGGAAGTCCTCGCGCCGGTGCACGACCGTCACCTTCGTGGCGAAGCGCGTCAGGAACGTCGCCTCCTCCATCGCGGTGTCGCCGCCGCCGACGACGATCAGCTCCTTCTCCTTGAAGAACGCGCCGTCACAGGTGGCACACGCCGAGACGCCGCGGCCCTGATAGGTCTGCTCGCCGGGCAGCCCGAGCCAGCGCGCGCTCGCGCCCGTGGCGACGACCACGGTCTTGGCGCGGTACTCGGTGTCCTCGACCCAGACGCGGAAGGGGCGCTCGGAGAGGTCGACGCGGGTGACGTCGTCGGTGATGAACTCCGTGCCGAAGCGCTCCGCCTGGCGGCGGAACTCGGCCATCATCTCGGGGCCCATGACGCCGTCGGCGTAGCCCGGGTAGTTCTCGACGTCGCTCGTGATCATCAGCTGGCCGCCCCACTGGAAGCCCTCGATCACGAGCGGCTCGAGGTTGGCGCGCGCGGCGTACAGCGCAGCCGTGTAGCCGGCCGGGCCGCCGCCGATGATGATCAGTTCACGGACATCGTTCATTTCAGGTTCCTTCCTTACGAGTCTCTACCAGTAGTAAACGATGGAGGGCGGTCGGACGTTCCCGGTCCCAGGGTAGCCCGGGCCGGCGCGGGCGTTGTGCCCGCCCGGGCAGAGCCGATCGACCGAGACGAGGTCGAAGACCTGGTCTCCTCGAGAAGGTCAGGCCGCGTCGACGGCGGTGTCCGGCACCCCGGCGGGGAGCTCCGGGGTCTTCACGGTGCGAGCGACGAGGTCGATCTCCTTGAGCTCGGCGAGCTCGGAGGACGACGAGATGCCGTGGTCCTTCAGCCGCCGGGCGCCGGGGAGGACGCTCCGCTCGAAC
>JANMQZ010000028.1:0-6426 GCA_031370755.1 Actinomycetes bacterium | reverse complement strand
GCGCGTGAAGCCCTCGCGGACGACCTCCTCGAAGAGATCCTTGAACTCGCCCTTCCGCCCGCGCACGACCGGCGCGTTCACGGTGAACCGCGCGCCGTCCTCGATCTGAAGCACCTGGTCGACGATCGTGTCGATCGACTGACCCGCGATCGGCTTGCCGCAGACGGGGCAGTGCGGGCGCCCGACGCGCGCGTAGAGCAGGCGCAGGTAGTCGTAGATCTCGGTGACCGTGCCGACGGTCGAGCGGGGGTTCCGCGACGTCGTCTTCTGGTCGATCGAGATCGCCGGGCTGAGGCCGTCGATGTGGTCGACGTCCGGCTTCTCCATCATCTGGAGGAACTGCCGCGCGTAGGCGGAGAGCGACTCGACGTAGCGGCGCTGCCCCTCCGCGTAGATCGTGTCGAAGGCAAGGCTCGACTTCCCGGAGCCCGAGAGCCCGGTGATGCAGATCAAGCGGTTCCGCGGCAGGCGGACGGTGATGTCCTTGAGGTTGTGCTCGCGGGCGCCGTGGACTACGAGTGCGTCGGCAGCCATCTAGGAGGCCATTCTACCTAGCGAACACCTGTTCGTACAAGGCCTACGCGGACAGTTTTTGCACGAGCACGCAGACCTCTCGCGGCCGCGGCACGCAGGCGATCTCGAGGTCGCCCGCGACGACCGTCCCGTAGCCGAGGAGCCGCCCGAGGAGCGACTGGTCGAGCTCGACGGTACTGACCTTCGCGAGCCGTACCGCGGCCGCCTGCCTGCGAACGACGCCGTGCACGATGAAGAGCTTCTCGGTCGTGACGACGACGTGCGTCCGGTCCCAGCGCCAGACGGCGACGATCGCGAAGCCCGCCGCGAGGGCGAGGAGCGTGGCCCCGGCGAGCGAGGCCGGCCAGCCAACCGCGAAGCCGACGATTCCGAGCAGGGCGAGGGCGAGGGCGCGCGCGAGCGGCCGCACGAGCACGATGCCGTGCCGCCGTGCATCGAGGTAGACGTGCTCTTCGGGCTGCGCGAGCATCGAGGTTGCACGTTTCGACAAAAAGGAGAGGATCCCTGGCAATGGGGGGCACTGCACGCCGCGCCGCAATCGCAACGCTCGTCGTCGGCGGGATCGTCGTCCTTGCGCTCGCGCTCTGGAAGATCAGGATCGTCATCGCCCTCGTCTTCCTGGGCTTCATCATCGCGGCGGCGATGCGGCCGGGCGTCGACTGGCTCCAGCGGCGCGCCCGGCTGCCCCGGGGCGCCGGCGTCCTCGTCCACTACCTCGCGCTCGCGGGCGTCGTCGCACTCGTGCTCTGGATCTTCGTGCCGCGGGCGATCGACCAGGTGCAGCAGGCGACGTCAGGGTCGACGATCCACCAGCAGGCGACGCACTCGACCGGGATCAAGCACGACATCCTCGCCGGTCTCGACAAGCGGCTGAGCCGGCTGCCGAGCGGGGGGAAGATCGTCCATCCCGCCCTCGAGGTGACGAAGACCGCGTTCGAGGTGCTCGTCGGCATCTTCTTCATGTTCGCGGTCGGCGCGTACTGGATCTTCGAGCGCGACCGCACGATCGGCCTCGTGCAATCGATCGTGCCTACGAAGCACCGTCGGATCACGCGCGACACCTGGGTGCTGATCGACCAGAAGCTCGGCGCGTTCGTGCGCGGCCAACTGCTCCTGATCCTGTTTGTGGCGGTGCTGCTCTCCGCGGGCTTCTTCGCGATCGGCCTGCCGTACTGGCTGCTGATCGGCTGCTTCGCCGGCGTCGTCGAGATCGTGCCGGTGATCGGCCCGCTCGCAGCCGGGGCGCTCGCGATCGGCGTCGGCGCGACGCAGAGCTGGCACATGGCGCTCTTCGCCGGGTTGATCGTGATCGCGGTGCGCCAGTTCGAGGACTACGTCGTCATCCCGCGCGTGCTGGGACACGCGACCGGCCTGTCACCGCTGCTCGTGCTGTTCTCGGTGACGGGGATCGGGATCCTTCTCGGCGGCTTCTACGTGCTGCTCGCGATCCCGATCACCGCCGTGCTCGCGACACTCGTCGACGTCGTGGTGCGCGACGTCGACCCGGCGGAGCAGGAGGTGCCGGCGTTGCTCTTCGCCCAAAAGGAAGAGACGACCTAGCTGGCGTACTCCGGGTGCCGCTTCACGTACGCGGCGACGAACGGGCAGAGCGGCACGATCTCGAGGCCGCGGGCGCCCGCGTCGTCGACCGCGCCCTGCACGAGCCGCGTGCCGAAGCCCCGGCCCTCGCACGCAGCGTCGACCTCGGTGTGCGTGAACGCGATCCGGTCGTCGCGGCGGTGGTACGCAGCGAGCCCGATGCGGCGGTCGCCGAGCCGCAGCTCGTAGCGGCTCTCCTCCGGGACGTCGACGACGACGGCCTCGACCGGAGCTGCGTCGACCTTCGGGCCCGGCTCGTCGTGCCGGAACCGCGCGACGATCCTGGCCATCCCGTCGGACTTGCGCGCGTCGGCGTGGTCGAGGAAGCGTTGCCGGTGCACGTCGGCGTACTGCCAGGGCTCGCGCGTCTCGAGGTAGCGGAAGATCTCGCGCGTGCCGCGGAAGAGCTCGCCCTCCTCCGTCTCGAGGACGGGGATGCCGTCTGTGCCAGCGAGCGCCCGCAACCGCTCCCGCTGCTCCGGCTCGGGCTCGACCTGCCGCACGACGAAGTCGAGGCCGAGCTCCGTCAGCACCTCGCGGACCGCGGACGAGTACGGGCACCACTCGACCTGGTACAGCGTGAGCATGTTCAGACTTTGCGCCAGCGGCCGAACACGAGGCCGCCGAGGGTGAAGCCGAGCCCGAACGTGCCGACCGCGAAGCCGCTGATCGCGACCGCCTTGCGGCCCGCGGACAGGCGCTGCCAGCGCCCGAGGGCTTCCTGCTCCTCGTCGGTCAGCGGCTCGCCGCGGCGCTGCTTGCGCAGAGCACCGCCGGCCCGCAGGCCGAGGTACAGGTCGTCGAAGATCTCCGCGGATTCGTCGGCCATGGCTTCCATTGAATCTATAGCCTCATTCGGTCGTGTCGGGGCGCCTCCTCCATGTATCCGACCTGCACACGGGTACACCTGAGGATCCTGCGGTCGAGCATGCCTTGGCCGGGCTCGTCGAACGGCTGGCGCCGGAGCTGATCGTCGCCTCCGGGGATCTGACCCATCGAGGCCGGCGCGACCAGCACGAGCGGGCCGCCAGCTTCCTCCGCTCGCTCGGGCCGCCGGTGCTCGCGGTTCCGGGGAATCACGACATGCCCTACACCTTTCCCGCGCGGTTCACGCGGACGTTCGTCGAGTTCGAGCGGCAGTGGGAGACGACGGAGCAGACGCACTCCTCGCCGACGCTTCACGTCGTCGGCCTCAACTCGGCGCGGCCGTACCGGCACCAGAGCGGCGGCCTACGCGAGAGCCAGCTGCGCCGCGGCAAGGAGCGCCTGGAGGCGGCGCCCGACAGTGCGTACCGCGTCGTCGTCCTCCACCACCATATGGTGGGTGCGCCCTGGCGGGCGTCGCGCAAGCGGCCGGTCGCGCACCGGAACCGTGTGCTCCGCGAGCTCGTCGCCTCCGGTGCCGACCTGATCCTCGCCGGGCACATCCACCAGGCGGCGGTGAGCGAGCGACACGAGTTCGAAGTCGTGAGCGGCGACGTGCGCGCTGCGGTCATCTCGATCGCGCCCGGCCTCGGGCAGCCGCGGCCGAACCGGCTCGGCGAGGCGCGCGGCCTGCACATGTATGAGGTCGGCGAGCAGACGCTCTCCGTGCACACGTACATCTGGCGGGGCGACGACTGGGGCCTCACCGCGCAACGGGTGTTCCCGCGCGGGCTCGGCCCCCTAGCCGTCGAGCAGAGCTAAACGGTCGCGGTTGTTCCTCGCCTGCCGGAATACCGGCCGACGAGCGCGACGAGGACCACGGCGACGATCACGCCGATGATGAACGCGAGCCAACCGCCCGAGATGGCAGCCGCGATGATCATCGAGACGATGCCGATCGCGATGGTCAGGAGCCAGCCAATCGCATCGCGCCCGGGGTGAATGAGCCGACCGAGCGCGCCGACGAGTGCTCCAACGAGGATGAACCAGATCCAGTGCATGTCCCTGTCCTGTCCAGGGTTTTTCGGCGCTAAACCGCGCTAGCCGCGGGTGAGCGGCCGCTTCTGGACGAAGCGCCGGTACAGGTAGAGCCGCAGGATCGCGCCGAGGATCGAGAAGATGACGCCGCCCGCGGTGCCGATGAGGATGTGCGCGACGATGCCGCCGAGGAACGCGCCGGCGAGGCCGAGGCCGATCGTCGCCGGGATCCCCATCGGGTCCGGCCCGGGCAGCGCGAGCCGCGCGAGCGCGCCGACGACGAGGCCGAAGACGATCAGGTAGACGATGAAACCGATTCCCATGGGTTCCTCCTAGGAGCGGAGCGATTCGAGCAAGCGGGTGCGCGATGCGGTGTACTCGTCGTCGCTCAGGACGCCGGAGTCGTGCAGCTCCTCGAGCAGCTGCAGGAAGTGGGCGGGGTTCTCGGTCGGCTGCTCCCCGGCCCTCTCCTTCGCGACGGGCGCCGCCGGAGCGCCGCCCCGCGCGGCCTGCTGCTGCTGGAGCGCCATGGCCATCTGCGAGCCGATCGCCTCGGGATCGATGCCGGCCTTCTGAAGCCGCTCGCGGTACTCCTCGACCCCGACGCCGCGCTCGGGGAAGCGATACGCGTCGGGGCCCCAGAGGGCGCGCTTCTGCACGAAGCGCCGGTAGCCGATCACGAGGGCGATCGCGACGATGAAGCCCGCGATGCCGACCCAGGCCGGGTCGTTGCCGACGACGAGCAGGACGATCCCCGCGCCGATGAGCGTGCCGATCAGGCCGATGAGGATCGTCAGCCAGGCCGGCATGGGGTCGGGGCCCGGCACGGCGAACCGCGCGAGCGCGCCGGTGAAAAAGGCGGTGACGATCACCGAGATGATGCTGCCGAGCATGCCGGGAGGGTAGCGCGACATGATCAGCGTGTGAGCGCGACCACGCCGACGGCCCCTTTCGTGCGGGCGATTCTCTTCAAGCAGGAAGCAGGCGACTACTCGGACGGGTTGCCGGCGCTGCGCGGCGTCGAGCGGCTCGAGCTCGACCCGCGCGTGACCTTCCTCGTGGGCGAGAACGGCAGCGGCAAGTCGACGCTGATCGAGGCGATCGCGATCAAGGCGAAGCTGAACGCCGAGGGCGGCGGCAAGCTCCTGAAGTTCGCGACGCGCGCCTCGCACTCGTTCCTGCACCGGCGGCTCGAGCTCGAGCGGTCGGAGCTACCGCCGCTCAATGCGTTCTTCCTCCGAGCCGAGAGCGTGTTCAACCTTGCGACGGCGATCGAGGAGAGCGGTTACATCGGCGCGCGCGAGGACGTCTACGAGCGACCGTTACACGAGCAGTCGCACGGCGAGTCGTTCCTCGACATCGCGGTCAACCGTCTCGGCCCTCGCGGCTTCTACCTGTTCGACGAGCCCGAGGCCGCGCTGTCGGTGAACGGCCAGCTCGCGCTCATGCGGCGAATGCACGAGCTCGTGGAGGAGCACTCGCAGTTCGTCGTCGCGACGCACTCACCGATCCTCATGGGCTATCCGAACGCGACGATCCTCCAGCTCGGCGATGACGGCATCCGGGAGGTCGCCTACGAGGAGACGGAGCAGGTGGAGCTGACGAAGTCGTTTCTCGAGGACCGCGAGCGGTTCTTCCGGCATCTGCTGACCGATTAAGAGGCAGCAACCAGGTTGCGCTGCAACCTGGTTGCAAAAAAGGAGAGCCGCTACGCGTGCACGTGCTCGCGATGCCGCGGCGCCGCCGCGGTCTCGAGCTCACCGAGCAACCGCCACGAGATCTCCGCGATCTCGTCGACCGCCGCCTCGAACGCGGCCACGTTCGCCTGCGACGGCTTGCGATAGCCGCTGATCTTGCGGACGTACTGGAGCGACGCCGCGCGCGCCTCTTCCTTGCTCGCGGCCGGCTCGACGTTATAGAGCGTGTGGATGCTTCTGCACATTGCTAGGCCCTCACTTCCTGAATCGCATTCAACTCACGGCGGAGATCCTTGATCTCGTCGCGCAGCTTCGCGGCGTACTCGAAGCGGAGCTCCTCTGCAGCGACGTACATCTCCTCCTCCAGCGTGACGACGAGCTTCTCGAGCTCCTCGCGCGACAGCCCCTCGACCTTCTTCGAGCCGCGGCGCCGGCGTGACGGCACGGTCGGCGACTCGAGCGACAGGAACTCGGCGATGTCGGATACGCCCTTCGTGATCGACAGCGGCGTGATGTTGTGCTCCTCGTTGTACGCGAGCTGGATCGTGCGACGGCGGTCCGTCTCGTCGAGCGCGTCCTTGATCGCCTCGGTCTGCTTGTCGGCGTACATGAGCACTCGCCCGTTGATGTGGCGCGCCGCACGGCCGATCGTCTGGATGAGCGAGGTGCGCCCGCGCAGGAAGCCTTCCTTGTC
>JANMQZ010000186.1:0-14813 GCA_031370755.1 Actinomycetes bacterium | reverse complement strand
CCGCGCGGCGAGATGCGCTCCCAGCGGGAGAGCCAAAGGAACGCGGCGATGATCAAGGCGAGGCCGATGGCAAGCTCGCCGATCTCGATTGCGTAGCCCCAGAGCGAGCCGTGCGGGATGACGGCGCCGTCGAGGAAGCTGCGATACCAGCCGGCAGCACCCGCGGACTTGTCGCGCAGCTCGGCGGCAAGCCCAGAGGGGAAGCCGCCGCGGACGATCTTGGTCAGGCCTGACATCGCCCACTCGTAGCCGATGGCGAGCTGGATCAGCAGGAGTCCGATGAGGGGGAGGCGCGCGTTCATTGCAATCCTTTCTCTTCCGCGATGAACATTGCGCTCACGCTCGAAGACGTTGCGAAGAAGTCATGTCGATTTGATGAAGATCGTCGCGTCGTCTTCACCGGTTCTGCGTACGCGGTTCGCAGCTTCCGCATTCGTGGCAGCGATAGTCGGTGCGTGCAAACACGACGCGCATGTGATATCGGTCGTAGCCTCCGCGGCGACGTCGCGACCCTGACTGCTGTCGGCGCAGTCTGCAGCGTCGTCTTCGTAGCCGGGCTCGTGATCGCGTTCGTGAGCGGCTGGGCGCTCTTGGTCGGCTTCGGCGGGCTGCTCCTGTTCGCAGCCGGCTGCTTCGCCTACTGCTGGACTCGCACGCGGAGGACAAGGTGAGTGGGATTAGCACGGCGCGCCGCGAAGGGTGCGCGCTTCTGGAAGCCGTCGGTCATCTGCTCGGCAGTAGCGCTCACCTCGGCGAGCGTCCCCGGCCGGCGTGAAGGAGCGATGAATCGGTTCTGCCGATTCCGCGAAGCAGGCGAGCCGGCCACTGCCGCGACCGGCTCGCTTGCGTCTGCAGGCCGTTAGCCGCCCGCGCGCATGTGTTGGACCATCGCACCGAAGTTCGCGAAGGTCATCGTGATGCCGTCGTGCGTGCAGGTGACCTGGGGTGCGTTGTCACGCTGTCCCAGGCTCATGTGTGCGCACATCGAGACGTGCTGGCCGAACGGTTCATCGGCGGCGAGCGCGGTGGCCGAAAGCCCGGTGGCCGCGAGGCCGGTGATAGCGAGCGTGACGGTGAAGCGGCGGATGAATGCCATTGTGTTCTCCTTTGGGTCGATGGGCTGACCCTGCCCACGCGGTGTGAAGCGCCGGTGAATTTGACGGTTCGCGTGGGGATCGCGCCAAGCGCGCCGCGAGCGCGATGCTTCACGACCCCTTCACATCGGTGTCGCACGGTCGGTTCGTGAGCCCCCGGCGACGAGATGTAACGATCGGTAATTCGCCGCGGAGCGTCTGCGGCAATGGCCCGATGGCGTGCGGCCGGCTGTCGGCCACCATCGAGGCAAAGCGGAAGGAGCCGTGATGCATGTGTGGATGGACAACTGGGGCTGGTTCTGGATGACCTTCATGATCGTCTTCTGGGTCGTCGTCCTGGGCGCCGTCGTCTACGCCGCCGTCCGCCTCGCGCAGCGGCCGCCGCCCGATCGCAAGTCGTGACGGAGGCGACACAGAGGCTCGTCCTCGTCAGCAAGGAGGACTGCCAGTACTGCGAGCGCGCGCATCGGGTGCTCGCGGGGCTCGGCGTCACGGCGCGCGAGATCTCGGTTGACTCCTCCGAGGGTCGCGAGCTCGCCGAGCGCGGCATCCCGCTCGCCTTCCTGCCCGTCCTGACCGATGGTGAGCAGGTCATTGCCTACGGCCGCTTCTCCGAGAAGCGCCTGCGCAAGGAGCTCGCGCGATGACGAGCCTGTTGATGGCCGGCTCACTCGCAGCAGCCTTCGCTGCCGGCATGGTCGCCTTCTTCGCTCCGTGCTGTGCCGGTGTGATGATGCCGGCTTATCTGGCTGCGGTCGGGGGCGGTCATCGTCTCCGCGTCGCCCGGCTGACGGCGGTCTACGTCGCCGGCGTCGCGCTTGTCGTGCTGCCGATCACACTCGGCGCCGCCGCCTTGGCCTCCTACGTCTCCAAGTGGCACCCGCAGATGTTCACGCTCGGCGGCCTGATGATGATCGGGGTTGCCATCGCCCTCTGGCGCGGGACGATGCTCCCAGTCGACCTGCCGCAGCCGAAGTTGACGGGCTCGACGCTGTCGGTCTTTGGCCTCGGCGTCTTCTCGGGCGGCGCGACCGCGTGCTGCGCGCCGGTTTTGGCCGGCGCGATCGCGCTGTCGGCGACGAGCGGCACAATTGCCGGCGGCCTCTTGCTCGGCATCGCCTACGTCGCCGGGATGATGGCGCCGCTCATTCCGCTCGCTCTGATCTACGGCAAGGCGAAGGCGCGGGTCAAGGATCCGAAGCTGACGCTGCGCTTCGGCGGCTACAGGAAGCGCATCGGCGTCGCCAAGCTCGCGGGCTCCGTCATCTTCGCCGGCTTCGGTGTTCTCTTCATCGTCCTCGCGCTGAGCGGCAACTCTGACACTGCGCCGGGCTTCCAGAAGGCGATGGGCTCATGGACGCGTCAGGTCGCCGCCTACGTCGACGGCATTCCAAACTTCGTCTCGCTGCCGATACTGCTCGCGCTGCTCGGCGGCTTCCTGTTTGCAGTCCTGAGGAGAGGAGGTGACAGCAATGAGCGGCAAAAAAGCCAAGGCAGCGCGCAAGCAGGCGCGTCTGTCAGCCCCGCCGGTGAGGTCTAAGGGTCAGCGTCAAGCCGGCTTTTGGACGTCGTGGAGAGGTGGGCTCGTTGGACTGAGCATCGTGGCCCTCATCGCCGCGAGCTTTGTCCTGCCCGGTGTCTTCAACAAGAAGACCGACTCGGCAGGCGCGGCGCACGCGATAGCCATGGGTGCCGAGCAAGGTGAGGGTCTCCCGGTCGGCTCGAGCGTTCCGGCGTTCACCGAGCGCGACCTCTTGACCGGCAAGCCGATCTCGTCGAAGACGGTCGATGGCCAGAAGACGCTCGTCTTCTTCTCCGAGGGCGTCATGTGCCAGGCCTGCTTCGAGCAGATCCAAGGCTTGCAGCGGTTCGGTGCCGAGCTCCAGAAGCGGGGGATTCAGCTGGTCTCCGTGACACCCGACTCGCCAAGCGACCTCGAGCAGGCTGCGCAGCAGTACGGGATCACCACCCCGTTGATCTCCGACTTTGACCGCAACATGTCGGAGGCGTTCAACACACTCGGGCAAGGGATGCACGCCGACACACCGGGTCACGCATTCGCTCTGCTCGACCGCGGCAAGGTGCTCTGGTATCGCGACTACTGGCTCGCGCCCTACCGGGAGATGTACGTCCAGCCGAAGCAGCTGCTGGCCGACATCCCGAGCGCGTAGCGCGAGGACGGCCGGGCGCCTCCACCGCGCGCCCGGCTCGCCTTGTTCACAGGTCCTTCACGCGTCGTTTCTACGGTGGCGGCCGGCTACCAAAGGAGACCGCTTGGACAAGCAGAAGCTGATCGTCGTTATCGCCGCTATCGCCCTCTTCGCAATCGCCCTCGTCGGTGGACTCGTCTTCACCGGCGGGTCCGGAAGTGACGGCCACCGCATGCCCGACGACCAGATGATGACCGGGCAGATGCACACCATGGACAACGGCCAAACCATGACCGGCGAGATGCCGTAGCGACCGCATGAGCCGGGCTTGTCTACCCGCTACCGTTACCGTCCTTCGCTCGTGAAGGCCCTGCGCCGGCTCGGACCGCTCCTCTTCGTTGTGCTTCTCGTCGCCGCCCCGGCGGCGGCCGACCAGCCCTCGACTCCCGGCTCACTCGACTCCCGCATCGCGCAGGCGCGCGAGCGCGAGGCGCAGCTGTCGCGAGATATCGGCGCTCTGACCGGACGTATCCGCGCCCTCGAGGCCAGAGTCGGAGACGTCTCCACCCGTCTGGCTTCGCTCGAGGCCGACCTCCGCCTCCACCGGCAAAGGCTCACGGCGATCAACGCACTTCTCGCGGCGCAGGCCGAACAGCTTCGGTTCCTCAAGGGCCAGTACGTGACGGCGACGTCGCACTTGAGTCAGCGGCTCGTCCAGATCTACGAGGAGGGCGAGCCGTCGACGGTGGAGGTCGTTCTCGGTGCGCGAAGTCTGCGCGACGCCATCGACCGGCTGGATTACATGAGCGCCGTCGCCGGCCAGGACCGTGACATCGTCGCCGCGGTCGCTGCCGGACGCGCCCGAGTGCGGGCGGCGCGCGTGCGCGCAGCGAAGGCGCAGCAGACGGTCACCGCCGAGACGCGCGTCGTCGCCTACCGCCGCGACCAGGCGGCGGCGGTACGCAACCGACTGCTTGCAAGCAAGCGCAGTCTCGCCAATAGCCGCGGCGAGAGTCAGCAGGCGCTTGCCCAGACGAAGGAACAGGAGAAGGAGTGGCTGGCCGAGGCGCAGGCGCTCGAGCAGGCAAGCGCCGCCGTCGCCGTTCAGATCGCTTCGTCACAGTCCACCGCGCCGTCGCCGCAGCCGTCGTCGGCCGGCCTCGTCTGGCCGGTCGGTGGGCCGATCACGAGCCCCTTCGGGATGCGCTGGGGCAGCCTCCATCCGGGCATCGACATCGGCGCGGGCACGGGGACGCCGATTCGCGCGGCCGCGTCCGGCCGGGTAATCGTCGCCGCCTACAGTGGCGGCTACGGCAACTTGATCGTCATCGACCACGGCGGCGGCCTGGCCACCGCGTACGCGCATCAATCGCAACTGGCCGTCGGTGTCGGTGCGAACGTGAGCCAGGGGCAGCTGATCGGGTACATCGGCTCGACTGGCTTCTCCACCGGTCCCCACCTGCACTTCGAGGTGCGCGTCAACGGCTCTCCGGTCGACCCGATGGGCTACCTCTAACAGCGAAACTTCATACGGTCTTCACATCGGCCCGCCACCGTCACGAGCATGAGCGCGACGCCGAACAAGAAGATCGTCGTCATCGACGATGACCCCTCGGTGCAAGAGGTTGTCCGCGCCTATCTCGAGAAGGACGGCTACCACGTGTTCGTGGCTGGGACGGCCGCGGATGGTCTTTCACTCACGGCCCGAATCAAGCCGGGCCTGGTCGTGCTCGACCTGATGCTGCCCGACCGATCAGGCGAGGAGATCTGCGGCGAGATTCGCGAGCGCTCCGACGTTCCGATTCTCATGCTGACAGCGAAGGCGTCCGAGGACGAGCGTGTGAAGGGGCTTGCGATCGGCGCCGACGACTACCTGACGAAGCCATTCTCGCCGCGCGAGCTCGTCGCGCGCGTCCGAGCGATCCTTCGACGCACCCACGGCGCCGACCTGCCGCTTGTCGAGGTCATCTCGCTCGATGAGGGCGCGCTCGAAATCGACACCATTCGGCACGAGGTGCGAAAAGCGGGCGGGACGGTCGAGCTGACACCGAACGAGTACAAGCTGCTGCAGACCCTCGCGAGCTTCCCCGGACGCGCGTACTCGCGCTTCGAGTTGATCAACCATGTCCAAGGCTACGAATACGAAGGCTACGAGCGGACGATCGACGCACACGTAAAAAACTTGCGCAAGAAGATCGAAGACGACCCGAAACGTCCGCGCTACATCGAGACCGTGTTCGGAGTCGGCTACCGCCTCGCCAAACGATGAGCCGACTCGGTCTGAGGGCGCGGCTTGCGCTCGCCCTCCTTGCGGTCGCGGTCGTCGCGATCGGCGTCGCAACGGTTCTCGGCGACACGGGCTTGAAACCACGACTATCGCGGACCGCGCATGCGCGCCTCGAGCGTTCGGCCGCCCATTTCGCTGACCTCACCGCGGTCGTCTACAGCGAGACCGGCAGCTGGGCACGGGCGAGACCGACCTTGCGCCACCTTGCAGCGCTCGACGACCTGCGCGCTGAGGTGCGCGTTGGAGGGCACGTTGTGGTCGTCACCGACCCGTTGCGCGGAGTGCGTACGGACGCGCCACTGATCGTCGGCTCGCGGCGCATCGGGAGCGTCACGATCTCGCCCGCGTCGGGCGCGCTCTACACACCGGAAGAGCGGGACCTGCGGCGTTCGCTCGACCGGCTCCACCTGATCAGCGGAGCGTTTGCGATCGTTGCCGCACTCCTGATCGCGTCGCTGCTCGCACAGACGCTGACGCGACCTCTGCGCCGGCTTCGGCATACCGCGGAGCGGATGGAGCGCGGTGAGCTCGACACTCGCGTCGAGTCGCAAGGCTCCGCGGAGTTCGTCGCGCTTGGGCGCTCATTGAATCGCCTTGCCGAGACGCTCGAGCACGAGGAGGAGGTCCGTAAGGCGAATGCGGCCGATCTCGCACATGAGCTGCGCACCCCGGTGAACTCGCTCCTCTCTCGAATCGAGGCAGCCCAGGACGGTGTGCTGCCCATGGCGGAGAACCTCGAGGCGATGCACAGCGAGGCATTGAGACTCACGCGCCTCCTCGACGACCTGGCGCGCCTTGCCGACGCCGAGAGGCCGGGCATGCTGCTCGAAAAGCGACCGGTCGACCTGGCCGAAGTCGCGGAGGCGGTCGCCGCTTCATTCGCCCCGCGCTTCGACGGAAGCCCGGTCACGCTGGTCGTCGAGGCGGAGCCTGTCCTGCTGATGGGTGATCGGAGCCGACTCGAACAGATCGCGACGAACCTCGTCGCGAATGCGCACCGCTACACCGACTCCGGCGAGGTACGGCTGACGGTGCGGCGGGAAGACGCGACTGCGGTGCTCGAGGTCGCAGACACCGGTGTAGGCATCCCGGCCGACGACCTCCGCTACATCTTCACGCGCTTCTGGCGCGGCGACCGGTCACGGTCGCGGTCAACCGGAGGCGCCGGCATCGGACTCTCGATCGTCCGCGAACTCGTCAAAGCCCACGACGGACGAGTTGACGTCGACTCGACGCCCGGTGAGGGCTCGACCTTCCGGGTCGTGCTGCCGCTCGCTATCGGCACTTAATACGCCTAGCCGCGGCGCACCTTCACACGAGCAGCGGAAGCTCTTCACATGTCCTACAGATGCGACGCGCATTCTCGCTTCAGAAGGATCAACGAAGGAGGTTCTCATGAGACGCCCGGCAATCAACCTCACGCCGCGCGAACGCGTCGCTCGCATCGCTCTCGGCGGAGCCGGCGCACTGGCCGGGGTCTTGTTGCTGACGTCGGCGTCCGGCGCGGTCGCAGTCGTCCTCGAGCTCCTCCTCGTGCTCGCTGGGCTCGACCTCGTCGTCACTGGCGCGCTCGGCTTCTGCCCGCTCTATCGGAAGCTCGGTCACATGCCGCAGTCGCTGAGGGCGCAGTCATGAACCAGAGCAGCCACGACCCCGAGTCCCGCGACAACTCGCAACGCGGCCACGCGCACGGCGGACACAACTTGATGATGATCGCCTGCTGCATCCCGATGCTCGCGATCGCGATCATCCTTGTCGCCACCGGCGTCGCAGGCGTCGGCTTCATCTTCGCCGCAGTCGTCTGCACGCTGATGATGGCGATGATGATGCGCGGCGGCCACGGCGGCCGCGGCAGCGGCGACGGGAGGAACTGACCGTGCTCACTTCGCTGAGACGTCACCGTCGCGACCTGCCGGCGACGCTCATCCGTGTCCACGGCGGCTATCAGCCGGCCGTGGTCTATGCGCAGGCCGGCGAGCCGCTGCGTCTCGTGTTCCTTCGGCAGGAGACGGCACCATGTTCGGAGCGCGTCGTCTTCCCTGACTTCGGCAAGAGCGCGATGCTCCCGCCCTATCAGGAAGTGACCGTCGACCTCCAGCCGGAGCAGGCCGGCGAGTACGAGTTCACCTGCCAGCTCGGGGTTCTCCGCGGAACGATCGTGGTCGAGGGCGGAGGGCCGAGAAGATGACCGACAACGGGTACGGCCTCTGGTTTCTGGTCGTCTTCAACTCGCTGCTCTTCATCGTCTTCGCGGCGAGCTTCTTCCACCCGCAGTCGAAGCGCGACTGGCGTGCCCTCGGCGGGTTCTCGGCCTTCGTCGTCGCCCTCTTCACCGAGATGTACGGCTACCCGCTCAGCGTCTACCTGCTCACGGGCCCACTCTCGGGCCTGATCCCGGGCGTGAACCTGTCACACAACGCGGGCCATCTCTGGAACGACCTGATCGGCTGGAAGGGCGACGCGCACATGAGCCCGTTCCACCTCGCGAGCTACGTCTTCATCGGCGGCGGCTTCTGGTTGATCGCCGCCGCCTGGAAGCAGCTCTACGAAGCACAGAAGCCGCACCGGCTGGCGACAACCGGCCCATACGCACACATCCGTCACCCCCAGTACGCGGGTTTCGTCCTGATCATGGTCGGCTTCCTGCTCCAGTGGCCGACCTTCGCGACCCTGCTGATGTTCCCCGTGCTGCTGCTCGTCTATCGCACGCTCGCGATCCGTGAGGAACGCGACGTCGCAGCCGAGTTCGGCGCTGAGTGGGACGCCTACGCCAAGGAACTGCCGCGCCTCGTGCCGCGGCTGCGACAGCTCGGGCATCGCCAGACGCCAACACCGAAGTCTGGAGTCGAAGCACGGCCGGGACTCGCGCCCGCACGCGCCGCCAGAGCCGACACCAGGAGCCGCAGAACATGACGGTCGCAGCGGTCGAGCATCGGTCGTTCCGCGAGCGCACCTGGAGCGGAATCGTTGCGCTCTGGGGCGGTTTCATCGGGCTGTTACCCCACGTGTTGCACCACGTCGGGCCGCTCGCCGGCGCAGCGCTCCTTGCCGGCGCCGGCGGGCAGGCTCTCTTCGGGACGATCGGCTTCGTCGCCGCGGTGCCGTTCCTGCTGCGCCTGCACCGGCGCTTCGGCAACTGGCGCGCGCCGGCGCTCGCGCTCGCGGCCTTCGCGGCGATGTTCACCCTCTCGTCACTCGTGATCGGCCCGGCCATCGCCGGCAGCGATACGAAGACGCCACCCGGCGTGGAACAGCCGGCCGACCATGCCTCACACCACAAGTAGCGAGACCGCAACGCTCGTCGGCGCTGCCCGCCGCGATCTCGAGGACGTCGAGGCCGCCCTTGCGCGTGGTGATGACTGCCTGCTCGTGCTCGCCCTCCTCGCGCGGGCGGCCAAGAGGGCTGACGAGGCCGTGTTCGCACTCCTGGACGCGCACGCGGCAGGCACGACCGAATCGATAACTAATACCCACAGGGGGTACGTTACGCTCAAGCAAAGTGAAAGGAGATCGCAATGACCGAAACCGTCACCTACACCGTGCCAGCCATGCATTGCGGCCACTGCGAGCGGGCCGTGAGTGAAGAACTGTCCGCGGTTGCGGGCGTCGAGTCAGTCGACGTCGACCTCGAGTCCAAGCGCGTCACTGTCGTCGGCAGCGAGCTCGACGACGCGAGGCTCCGGGCCGCGATCGACGAGGCCGGGTACGAGGCGGCGTGATGGCCGTCGTCGCGGCTACGCGCGAGGACTCGCTGGTTACGCGTTTACACCGGATCGAGGGGCAGGTGCGCGGAGTCGAGAAGATGGTTGAGGACGACCGCTCATGCATCGACATCCTGACCCAGATCGCCGCGGTGGGTACTGCACTCGAGTCGCTGGCCTGCAAGTTGCTCGACGACCATGTGCGCGACTGCGTCACGGAAGCGCTCGCATCCGGCGACGCCGACGAGGCGATGGAGAAGACTGAGGAGCTGCTGGCCGCCGTCCAGCGGTTCGCGAGAACCCGCTGATGGCGACCGCGACCGAGCAACGGCGCGAGTCGACCGTCCTGCATGTCGGCGGTCTGCACTACGCCTCCGAGAAGGCCGTCGTCGAAAGGCGCCTCGGCGCGCAGCCGGGCGTGCTCACGGTCGAGGCGAATCCTGTCGCGCAGACTGCGACCGTCGAATACGACGCCGAACTCACTGACATCCCGACGCTTAAGCGGTGGGTCGAGGAGTGCGGTTTCCACTGCGCCGGCCGTTCGGTACCGGGCCACATCTGCGATCCACTGGCAAGCGAGCACGCCGCGCACGAGCACACGCCCGCTTCGGTCGAGCGAGCCGATCAGGCGGACGGCCAGGGGCACGGCGGTCATGCGGGCATGTCGATGGTCGAGATGGTGCGGGACATGCGCAACCGCTTCTTGGTTGCGCTTGTGTTTGCGATTCCGATTGCGATCTGGTCGCCGATGGGCGAGAGCATCTTCGGCTCGACGCCGCCGACGCCCTTCGGCATGCGCATGGAGCTCTGGCAGCTTCTGTTGTCGCTGCCGGTCGTCTTCTATTCGTCGCAGATCTTCTTCAAGGGCGCCTACTACGCCCTGAAAGCGAAGACGCTCGACATGATGGTGCTCGTTGCCGTCGCGATCGGCACGGGCTTTGTCTACTCGGTCGCGGCCACCTTCTTCATCTCGGGTGACGTCTTCTACGAAGCCTCTGCCTTTCTGGCCGCATTCGTGCTGCTCGGCCATTGGTTCGAGATGCGCGCGCGCGGGGGCGCCAACGACGCCATCCGTGCGCTGCTCGATCTCGCGCCGCCGAAGGCAGTCGTCATCCGAGACGGCCAGGAACTCGAGCTGCCGACTGCGGAGGTCGTTGTCGGCGATCTGCTGCTGATCCGACCGGGCTCGAAGATCCCGGTCGACGCTGAGGTTGCTGAGGGAGAGTCCTCCGTCGACGAGTCGATGGTGACGGGTGAGAGCATGCCGCTCGCCAAGCGCCCCGGCGACACGTTGATCGGCGCGACGATCAACAAGCAGGGCACGCTCCGTGCCCGTGCAACCGCCGTTGGCTCCGACACAGCGCTCGCACAGATCGTCAAGCTCGTCCAAGAGGCCCAGAACTCAAAGGCGCCGGCGCAACGGCTCGCCGACCGCGCGGCGTTCTGGCTCGTGCTCGTCGCGCTCCTTGGCGGTCTCGGCACGTTTTTCGTTTGGCTCAGCCTCGGCAAGTCCGTCACGGGTGCGCTCCTCTTCGCGATCACGGTCGTCGTGATCACCTGTCCGGACGCGCTCGGGCTCGCGACGCCGACCGCGATCATGGTCGGCACCGGCCTTGGCGCCAAGCGGGGGATCCTGTTCAAGAACGCAGTCGCACTCGAGCAGGTTGCCTCGCTCGACACGGTCGTGCTCGACAAGACGGGGACGCTGACCAAAGGCGAGCCGGAGGTCGTCGCCGTCGTCACGGCGGACGGCATCAGTGAGAACGAGCTCCTGCGGCTGTCGGCGGCCGTCGAGCGCGAGAGCGAGCATCCGCTCGCCGAGGCAGTCGTACGGGCGGCGATCGAGCGCGGGCTCGAGCCGCCGCGAGCGGAGGCGTTCGAGGCCGTCGCCGGCCACGGCGCGATCGCCACCGTCGAGGGCCAGCGTCTGGCTCTCGGGAATTCCCGGCTGCTAGAGCGCGAGCACGTCGCGCTCGACGGCCTCTCGCAGCGCGCCGCTGAGCTCGCCAGCGAGGGGCAGACCGTCGTCCATGTCGCCCGCAACGGACGCGCCACCGGTCTGATTGCGATCGCTGACGCGCCGCGGCCGACGGCCGCGGCTGCGATCGCCGCCCTGAAGGAGATCGGCGTCCGCCCCGTGATGCTCACCGGCGACAACCGCCAGACGGCGGAGCGCATCGCCCGCGAGCTCGGCGTCGACGAGGTGATCGCCGAAGTACTGCCGGAAGACAAGGCGCAGAAGGTCAAAGAGCTGCAGGCGCAGGGACGCAAGGTCGCGATGGTCGGCGACGGCGTCAACGACGCGCCCGCGCTCGCTCAAGCGGACGTCGGTATCGCGATCGGTGCCGGCACCGACGTCGCGATCGAAACCGCCGACGTCGTCCTGATGCGCTCTGACCCGCTCGACGTCGCCACGGCCGTGCAGATCGGCCGCGGCACCGTCCGCAAGATGCGCCAGAACCTCGGCTGGGCGATCGGCTACAACTCGCTCGCGCTGCCGCTCGCCGCCGGCGTCTTCGAGTCGTTCGGCCTGACGCTGCGGCCGGAGATCGCTGCGATCTCGATGTCCGGCTCGAGCGTTCTCGTCGCCGTCAACGCGCTCGCTTTGAAGCGCCTGAAGGTCTCCCGCTCGTGAACCTGATCGGCTGAGGATTGACAGGGATGTACTTCAAGAGATAGTTTGATCTTATGAGTGAGAGACTTGCGAAGAATGCCCTGTTCGATGCGTTCGCGTCGGTGGCGGCGGCGCTGGGGAGTGGACGCCGGGCCGAGATCGTCGACGTGCTGGCGCAGGGCGAGCGCTCGGTGGAGGAACTCGCGAACGAGGTCGGGCAGAGCATGGCCGCAACCTCGCACCATCTGCGGCTGCTTGCAAAAGCGGGCCTGGCGCGCTCGCGCCGTGATGGCCATCGCGTCGTCTATCGGCTCGCGAGCGAGCGGGTTGGCGAGCTTTGGGTTGCGGTGCGGGACGTGGCGGCCCGGCACGTGGCCGAGGTGAGCGTCCTGGCCGAGGAGTACCTCGGGGAGCGCGACGGCCTCGAGCAACTCTCGGCCTCGGAGCTCGAGGCGCGGCTCGAGCGCGGCGATGTCGTGCTGCTCGATGTGCGCCCGGAAGCCGAGTACCGCGCCGGGCACATCGCAGGCTCTCTCTCTGCTCCGCTCTCGGCGCTGCCGTCGATCGCACCGACGTTGGCGCGACGCCGTGAAGTGATCGCCTACTGTCGCGGCCCGTATTGCGTCTATGCCGATGACGCGGTGCGGCTGCTGCGTGAGCGCGGCCTGAAGGCGCGTCGGCTCGACGTGGGGTTTCCGGAGTGGCGGCGCGCGGGGCGGCCGATTGAAGTGGCGAGCTGAGAGGCGAGCTGGATGCTGCTTCGCCCATTTCTGAACGAGGTGAGCTCATGCGCGAGCTACCTGTTCGGCTGCGGCACGCACGGCAAGCTCGCGGTCGTCGAGCCGCACGCTGACCTTGTGGATGACTACCTTGCGGTAGCTGCGGCGCTCGGCGCGCCGATCGTGGCCGTGTTCGAAACGCACGTGCAGGCCGACCATCTCTCCGGCTTGCCTGCGCTGGTCGAGCGGACGGGCGCGATCGCGTATCTGCCGGTCGGCGCGGGAGTCGAGTTCGAGCACGTCGCGCTCGCCGACGGCGAGATGGTGGAGCTCGGGAACACGCTCGTGACCGCGATCGCAACGCCCGGGCACGCGCCTGCACACCATGCCTACACAGTCGCCGACCGGCGACGTGGGACTGAAGAGCCGTGGCTCGTGTTCAGCGGCGACTCGCTTTTGATCGGCGATGTCGGTCGGCCCGATCTGCACGTCGCCGGCGACGCGCACGGCCAGGCGCGGCTTCTGCACGCAAGCCTGCGCCGGTTACTCGAGTTGCCCGACCACGTCGTCCTCTACCCGAGCCACTACGCGGGCTCGGTCTGCGGTCGTGGCCTCTCCGGCAACCCTGTCTCCTCGATTGGCTTCGAGCGCGCACACAACCCGCTGCTCGCACTCACCGATCCGGACGCCTTCGCCGACGCGCTCGTAGCCGACACGCCGCCCGCACCTGCGGAGCAAGTACAGATCGTGGCCGCCAATCGCTCCGGCGGGGCGGTCGCCCGCACATGACCACCGTACGGCTCGGTCTACGCGCGAACGCTCGTCAGTTCGGCCTGCTCGTCGCGCTGAACGCGCTCGTCGGCGGCATGGTCGGCTTGGAGCGAAGCGTCTTGCCGCTTGTCGGTAAGCAGGACTTTGGTTTGCGCTCGAGCTCGACGATCCTTGCCTTCGTCGTCGCCTTCGGCGCCGCGAAGGCCCTGACCAACCTCGCAGCCGGCGAGCTTGCCGAGCGGCTCGGGCGCAAGCGGCTGCTCGTGATCGGCTGGCTCTTCGCACTACCGGTGCCCGTGCTGATCGGGCTCGCGCCTTCCTGGTGGTTCATCGTCGTCGCCAACCTGCTGCTCGGCGTCAACCAGGGGCTCGCCTGGTCGATGACGGTGGTGATGAAGATCGATCTCGCCGGCCCGCGCCGACGCGGGCTCGCGCTTGGCCTCAACGAGTCGGCCGGGTATCTCGGCGTCGCCGCCGCCGCCTTCGCAACGGGCGTTCTCGCAGTCAGCTACGCGCCGCGCACCGTCGTCTGGGTCGGTGCAGCGCTGATCGCGACGGTCGGCCTATTGGTCAGCGTGCTCGCCGTCCGCGACACCGGCCCGCACGTCGCGCTTGAACAGCAGTCGCATCGAGGCGACGGGCCGGCGCACAGTCTTCGCGCCGCCTTCGCGCAGGCGAGCCTGCACAATCCAATCCTGCGCGCCTGCAGCCAGGCGGGCCTGGTCAACAACCTCAACGACGCGCTTGCCTGGGGCCTTGCGCCGCTCTATCTCGCTGCGCACGCAGCCAGCGTTCGCGAGATCACTGTCGTCGCGGCGACCTATCCGGTCGTCTGGGGCGCTGGCCAGCTCGCAACCGGCTGGCTCTCCGACCACGTAGGCCGAAAGCCGCTGATCACGTGCGGGATGCTCGTCCAAGCGGCCGCGCTTGGACTGCTGGTCGCAGGCGGCGGCAGCTTCGCGCCCTCGCTCGCCGCCGCAGCTGTGCTCGGCGCGGGCACGGCGATGGTCTACCCGACATTGATCGCGGCCGTCTCGGACGCCAGCCAACCGCGCGATCGCGCTCGTGTGGTCGGCGTTTATCGCTTCTGGCGCGACTCCGGCTTCGTCGTCGGCGCACTGATCGCCGGGATTGGCGCCGACGCCACTTCACCGCAGACAGCGATCGTGTTCGTCGCCGCGCTCACCGGCGCCAGCGGTCTGCTGGTCGGCGCCACCTCATGGCAGCCGCGACTGGCGCTCCGAGCGGCGCCGTCCCCCTAACCGTTCGACGATGTTCATCAAGGAGGTCTGATGGCTATTGAGATCGAGATCGATGTTGGTCTCTTGAAGCGCGAGATCAAAAAGACCTACGCGTCCGTTTCGGAGGAACCGGGACGCGACTTCATCTTTCCGACTGGGCGCGCCTGGGCGGAGGACCTGCGCTATCCGGCCGAGTTGGCGGGCGTCCCCGACGCTGCCGTCGAGTCGTTCGCCGG
>JANMQZ010000278.1:0-1657 GCA_031370755.1 Actinomycetes bacterium | reverse complement strand
GTCTACCGCGGCGACGAGATCTCCCGCAAGGGCGACGGCGGGCCGACGTGCCTCACGCGTCCGTTGCTACGCACCTAGACGGTAGACCGCAACCCACGGGCCCGCGCGGCCGCCGCCTGGCTCGAGGTAGTACACACGCTTCGCTCGTCTGCGCAGGTCGTCGTAGAAGCGAGCCTCTCGTGGATAGTGATCGCGCGCAGCGAGCACCCGGTCCGTCACCGCTCCGGTAACGACGACGTCCTGGATGCCAAGGCTGCGGAGACGCGCTACGTCGCGGTTCGGGTCGAAGCCGCGCTTCGGGCCCGGCAGGAGCAAGGGCAGCACGTTCAGCCGCTCGAAGCTCGGCGTCGAGGGATCCGCAGCGATGTGCGTCCCCGGCTGGATGTGCTGCTCGACCCACCGGTGCGCGACGATCCGCGTGTCGGTGCGAGTCAGTTCCTTCGTGTCGCGAATCGACCAGGTCAGTGGCACGACGAGCAGCAACAGCGTCACGGGCGCGAGCGAGCGCATGCGCCCCGCGAGCGCCCCGAGCGCGGGCACCAGCGGAAGCACGTAGCGATCGAAGTGCGCGCTCAGCGTCATGAGGTCGACGAAGTAGACGAGGACGAACGACGACAGGATCAGATCGGTGCGGGTACGGCGGACAAGTGCGAAGACGAGCCCGACTCCACAAACGACAAGCGCGGGGCCGATCCCTTCCCAGAGCCGCCCGACGAAGGCGATCGGCGCGATGTGGTCGTGCTCGAAGCCGAGCCACCCGTCCCGCGCGAGCCGCTGCACGCGAAAGGCCTCGTGCCACGCCTGGTGGCCGTGCACGACGATGAACGGGCTCGAGGCGAGAAAGGCCAAGACGGCCAGACCCAGGGACACCGCGAGCCTGCGCCACTGCTTCCACCCGGCGACGACCAGTGGGGCGAGCAGGAAGACGCCCGGGTACTTGAAGCCCATGGCGAGGCCGATTGCGATGCCTGCGAACTCGAGCCGCCCCGTCACGAGCAATGCGAGGGCAACGGCAACGCCCAGTGTCAGCGGCACGTCCGTCACCGCGGCATGCGAATACGCGACGTGGATCGTGCACACGGCGACCACGGCGGCGGCGACGACTCCAGCGGCCGGCGTCCCGAATGCGCGGCGGCCGAGCCACCAGGCTGCGGCGATCGCCGCTAGGGCGAGCACCACACCCACGATTCGCGCGGTGAGATACGACGGCTCGTCCTGCCAAGCCTGAAACGGCGCATTGACGTACATCAGCAGCGTCGGGTAGTCGAACCAATGCGGGTCGCCGCCGCCTCCGTGCACGAGCTTCCACGCGCGCGGCACGATCGACTCCTCGTCGGGATTGAGAAGGTTCCCGAACGGAAGCCCGTACTGGATGCCGACGAGGCGAATCGTCGCCGCGCCGGCGAGGATCGCTGCAAGCGCCGTGCCGCGACCGCCCCAGCGGGTGCCGGCCGAGCGGTCGACGGCGTCGCCGGTGTTAGACCTGTGGTGGGGCGTCACCGACGAGCTCGGCGACGTTTCGCGTTCCGACGATGACCGCATCGACTCCCGCCCGCTCGAGCTCGTCCACTTGTTCACGGCTCGACACTCCCACGTCCACGACCGCGAGCTTGCCCGCCGGGACGTCCGGAAGGAGCTCGAGCGCCTGACTCAGGGC
>JANMQZ010000137.1:0-13449 GCA_031370755.1 Actinomycetes bacterium | reverse complement strand
GTCTCGCTTGCGCAGGTCGAGTGCGCGCGGGTCGGTGAGCGGCTTCAGCCGCCCGTCGCGGATCAGCTCTTCGTCGACGCCGCCGAGCCGTCCGCCGTACGTCGTATAGACGGGCACGCCGAGCGCCGCGGCTTCGCGGTTCATCGTGCCGCCTGCTGAGACGACCAGGTCGGCAAGCGCAATCAAGCTCTGTGCGTCGACAGCGACTTCGGGGAGGATGACCGAGGGAAGGTCGAGCTTGCGGACGTACTCGCGCTGTTCGTCGGTACGCGGCAGTACGAAAGCGTGCACGTTGTCGAGCCGGCCGAGATGCTCGAGCGTCATCGGAAACAGCGGATTCGAGTGGCGGTGATAGAGCGACACGTCGGGCGGTGGCCGGAGCACAACGAGCACGCGATCAGGCTCGACGCCGAAGCGGTCGAGCAGCGCACGGTCGGGCTCGAAGTCGGAGAGGTAGTACTCCTCTTTCAGCCCCGGGTACTGGAGAAGCTTCGGCGGGCGCGCACCGTACGGCGCCAGCCGCTCCGGCGGGATTGCGTCCGGCACGACCACCTTGGTCGCGGCGCGGCAGCCGAGCTGGTGCTGAAGCGTCGCGAACTCGTAGTCGAACGTCGTCGAGCTCGGAATGCCGAGACGCCGCGCCGTCATCGTCAGCTCGTGTGAGCCGTGCGCGAGCGCAATGTCGAAGTCGCGGCCCTTCGCCCAGCGCTTCAGCGCGCCGAGCCGGTGCGTCATTTGCCGCGCCTTCTGAAATCGCGAGCGGCCGCCGTGCTTGCCGATCACCTCGGCGCTCATGCCGTGCAGCTCAAGGAGCTGAAGCGTCTGCGCATAGTCGCGTGCCGTGATCTGCACCTCGTCGCCGCGGTCCTCGAGGATGCGGATCAGCGGCCGGAACACCAGTACGTGCGCCGAGGCGGTCATGTCGATCCAGACCTTCATGGGGCGAGCAACGCCTCCATCCGCCCTGAGTGGAGCACGGGCGGCTCCTGCTCGACGTGCCGCTCGTACCAGAGTGTGAACGCGAGGAGCCCCCAGAGCTGGCGGCTCCAGTCCTGCGCGCCCGCGGCGTGCTCGTCGAGCAGGCGCGACACCGGACCCGGCTCGAAGAACCCCTGCGAGCGGAGGTTGCCGGCGGAAAGCGTCTCGCGCGCGAACGGCAGGAGCTCGCCGCGAAGCCACGCTGCCGCGGGGATCGAGAAGCCACGCTTCCGCCCGTGCACGACCTCGCGCGGCAGCAACGGCTCGGCGGCCTTCCGCAGGAGCACCTTCTTCGAGAGCCCGCGCACCTTGTGCTTCGCGGGCAGCGTGAAGGCGAAGTTCGTCACCACCGAGTCGAGGAACGGCACGCGAACTTCGAGCGAGTGCGCCATCGACGCACGGTCGGTCTTCACGAGCAGGTCGTCGACGAGGTAGATCCCGAAGTCGACGTCCTGGAGGCGTGACAGCTGGTCGGCGCCTTCGGTCTCCGCGTAGCGTGCGCGGTAGACGTCGACCGGGTCGAACGCGCTGCGAACGCCGCGAAGCTCCGCGCGCAGGTCCGGAGAGAAGATCTCTTTCCAACCGTGGTGGCGCTCGAGCGGCGGCAAATGCGCTGCGCGGACGAAACGTTTCGCCTTGTAGTCGAAGCTCGCCTTCGCGGCCGACGTCGGCAGGCGCTCGACGAGCGGGCGGGCGAGCCGGGCGAGCGGCGCAAAGCGGTCGGCGAGCAGATCCGCCGCGTAGGTGTAGTAGCCGCCGAAGAGCTCGTCGCCGCCTTCTCCCGAGAGCGCGACCTTCACGTGCTCGGCCGCGAGCTGCGAGACGAGATACGTCGGAAGCGCCGACGAGTCGGCGAAGGGCTCGTCGAACGCCCCGGCGAGCGCCGGCAGCAGCAGCAGCGGGTCGGGCTGCACGAGCAGCTCGTGATGGTTCGTCGCGTAGCGCTCCGCGACGAGGCGCGCGTCGGCGCGCTCGTCGAAGCTGCGTTCCTCGAAACCGATCGTGAACGTGTGCACGGCCTCAGGCGTCTCCTGTGCGGCGAGCGCGGCCAGCAGGGCGGAGTCGACGCCGCCGGAGAGGAGGACGCCGACCGGCACGTCGGCGAGCAGATGTGCGCGCACCGAGTCGCGGAGCCGCGCGCGGAGCTCCTCGACGAGCTCGGCCTCGTCGTCGCCGCGCAGCTTCTCCGCCTGCACCGGGCCCGGCCGCGCGTAGCGATCGAGGGTGAGGCCGCCGTGCTCCTCCCAGACGAGCACATGGCCGGCGGGCAACTTGCGGACGTCGCGGAAGATCGAGTACGGCGCCGGGATCGAGTTGAACGCGAGAAACGCCTCGAGCGCATCGAGGTCGATCTCACCGCGCGGCAGCGCGCGGAGCTCCGACGCGAACTCGAGCGCGCCGCTCGCGTCGCGGTAGTAGAGCGGCTTGATGCCGTAGCGGTCGCGCGCGAGCACGAGACGGCGCCGCTCGCTGTCCCAGAGCGCGACCGCGAACATGCCGCGCAGACGCCGCGCGAACTCGGGGCCGTGCTGCTCGTAGAGATGCAGGTGCACCTCCGTGTCGCAGTTCGTACGGAAGACGTGCCCCTCGCGCTCCAGCTCGCGTCGCAGCTCGGGGTAGTTGTAGATCTCGCCGTTCTGGACGACGGTGCACGAGCCGTCCTCGTTCGAGATCGGCTGGTCGCCGCCCGCGAGGTCGATGATCGACAGGCGCCGCGCTGCGAGGCCGACGGGACCGTCGATGTGCTCGCCGCCGCTATCCGGGCCGCGATGCACGAGCAGGCCGCTCATCGCCTCGAGCCGGTCGACGTCGGCGCCGCCGCTCCGCGACGCGATTCCACAGATCCCGCACATCGGCCGAACTCTATGGGCGGGTCGGACAACCGGCGGCTGCCTGCTGCGCAGCTGCGGCGAACGCGGCCGCGGCAGGCTTGCGGTGCACGCCGCGCCACACGAGACCCGACTGCCAGCCCACGAGACGCGTCTCGTCGACGAGCTCGAAGTTGAAGAACGCCCGGACGCGCTTCTGGCACGCCGCTAGCCGGATCGCGGCGCCGAGTCGCTGCGCCTGAAGCGCGGGATCGATCGTCGCGACGTTCTCCCGTCCGTCGTAGTGCTGCGCCAGCCGGGTGGGCACGGCCGACTGGAATCCGTCCTCGAGGTACCAGACGTCTTGTGGGGCTCCGAAGCCCGCTCGCAGGACGCGGGCGAGCCTCGGGTAGTCGCCCTCGCCGACGAACCCGGTGCCGTGCATCGCATCGGGCGCCTCTGCGGAGGTCGCCGGATACGGGTTGTGGCCGAAGGCGTCGACGAGCGGGCGCACGCGTCCGCTCGCGCGGTACGCGGCAGCAACGCCGCGCAGGAAGGCCTCGGGAGCGTGCGCGGACGCGGTCGAGTCGAGCACCGTCAGATCGCGGCGGTGCAGGACGTCGTAGCAGCGTGCGAGCAGCGCCTCGTATTGCGCGGCGGTGCCGTGCCAGTACGTCGGCGAGTTCGCCTCGTTCCAAACGACGATCGCAGACGCATCCGGAACCAGCGCAAGCGCGCGCCGCGCGTACGCGCAGAACGTTCGCTGTGCCTGAGGCGTCGTGGGCGTGTCGCGCGCGAAGCCGAACACAGCGAGCACGACGCGGGTCTCGTGCGCCGCGTCTTGCGCGCGCTGCAATTCGTCCAGCCGCGCTCCTTCCGGCCGCGCTTCCCCATGCCACGGAACCCAGAGGCGAACCGCCTGCGCGCCGAGTGCGCGCTGCCAGCGGACGACCGCGAGTGGGTTCGGCGTCCACTTGAGCGTGTCGTCGGCGACGCCGACGAGCAGGTGCGGCTCGCGCGGCGCGGGGGAGAGACGCAGGACGACGATCGCCGTGACGACGACCGCGACGGCGAGGACGAATGCCGCGATCAGTCGCCGCGCGATGCGAGGCCTCGCAGCAATTGCATCAGCACGCGCCAGCCGGTGGCGATCACCGTTCGTAGGTAGAGGCGGACGGAGCGGTCGGCGATCCACTCGAGATCGTGTGCGAGCTTCTCGGCCATCGACGTCTCGTAGCCGCGCCGGACCTGCGCGAGGCCGGTGAGCCCGGGCCGGACGATCAGCCGCTGCCAGTACGCCGGCAGCTCGTGCGCGAGCTGCTCGAAGAAGACCGGGCGGATCGGCCGCGGCCCGACGAGGCTCATGTCGCCGCGTAGCACGTTGAGGAACTGCGGGATCTCGTCGAGCTGCGTCGCCTTCAGCCACTTGCCGATCGGCGTGAACTCGTCCTGCGTCCGTCGCACGAGCTCCTCACCGAGATACGGCCCGAGCCGCGACTCGGCGTCGGAGCGAAGCGTCCGGAACTTCAGCATCGTGAACACGCGGCCGCCGCGGCCGACGCGCTCGCCCCGGTAGAAGACCGGCCGGCCGCTCGTCGCAAGCACGATCAGCGTGATCGGCACGGCGATCGGGAGCGCGCAGAGCAGGAAGAGCGACGAGAGCAGGACGTCGAGCGTCCGGAGGAGCGCGTCCCGCGGCCGGGTCGGCGTCTCGAGCGCAAGCTGCCGGTAGCCGCGGATGAACGTGTCCTCGGCCCGAGGCGTCGTGGCTTCAGGCACCTCTCGGATGCTAGACGGTCGTTTGGGCAGGCCGTGCATAATGATTGCTTATGGACACGCGCCAGCTCGCAGCGTTCTGCATCGTCGTCGAACGGCGGAGCTTCTCCCAGGCTGCGGAGCAGCTCGGCGTCACGCAGCCGGCGGTGAGCCTCCAGATCCGGTCGCTCGAGAAGCGGCTCGGGCTGCAGCTGCTCGATCGCTCGGGGCGTCGCGTCGAGCCGACCGATGCGGGCCGCCGGCTCTACCGGAGCGCCCAGCGCCTGCTCGCGCTCGAGGAGCAGCTGCTCGCCGAGCTCGGCGAGGAGGTCGAAGGCGAGCTGACGGGGCGGCTCGAGATCGGCGCGTCGACCGGCCCGGGCGGAACGGTGCTGCCGGTTGCGCTCGCCGAGTTCCAGCAACTCCATCCGGGCGTACAGATCGCACTCTCCGTGTCGGACACGCAGCGCGTGATCGAGCAGGTCGCGCGGCGCGAGGTCGAGCTCGGCGTCGTCGGGGCCGTCCGCCGCCACCGCGGCGTCGTCTTCGAGCCGTTCTTCCGCGACGAGGTCGTGCTCGCCGTTCCGCGCGGCCACCGTTTCGCCGACCGCAAGGTGACACTTGACGAGCTGAAGCTCGAGCCGCTCGTCCTGATGCAGGAGGGCGCGGGCGTGCGGCAGGTGATCGACGACGAGCTGCGCGAGGTCGGCCTGCGCCTTCGCGACTTCAACGTACAACTCGAGCTCGGCCTGCAGGAGTCGGCCAGGAGCGCCGTGCTCGCAGGCCACGGCGTCACGTTCATCTCGCGCTCGGCGATCGAGGCCGACGTCGCCGCAGGCACCGTCGCCGTCGCGCGCGTCGAGGGGCTCGAGCCGTCACGCGAGATCTCGCTCGTGCGCTCGGCGGGCCGAGCCGAGACGCGCGTCGCGCAGGCGTTCGTCGAGTTCGCGCGAGCCCGGCTCGCGTGATCGTCCGCTGGGGCATCGCCGCGCTGCCCGAGGTGTGCGCCGAGGCCGGCGTCGCCGAGCCGCTGCTCGTCGCGAGCCGACGCTGGGACCTGCCGATCCCGGCGGCCGCGCGCTGGAGCGAGGTGCCGTCGGAGCGCATCGACGACGCGGCCATGCTCGCGGCCGGCGGCGTCGTCGCCGTCGGTGGTGGCAGCGCGATCGATCTCGGCAAGGCGATCTCCGCAGCGGCCGACGTGCCGCTGGTATCGGTTCCGACGACGTACGCGGGTGCCGAGTGGACGACGTACTACGGCGTGCGAGATCCCGAACGCAAGATGCGCGGCGGCGGGGCCGGCGCGCACCCGACGGGCATCGTCTACGAGGTCGACCTGACGCTCGACCTGCCGCGCGAGCCGACGGTCGGGACGGCGATGAACGCGCTCGCACATTGCGCAGAGGCGCTCTACGTCGAGGGCCACAACGACGCGGCGGACGAGCACGCGCTCGCCGGCGCGCAACTGATCGGCGAGTGGCTGCCGCGCGTCGTCGACGCGCCGCACGACCGCGAGGCGCGCACCGAGCTACTGCGCGGCGCCTGCCACGGTGGGGCGGCGCTCGGCGGTTCCGGCCTCGCGCTCGCGCACGCGATGGCGCAGGCCGTCGGCGGTCGCTATGGCCTTCCGCACGGGACGCTGAACGGCATCTGCCTGCCGCCGGCGCTGCGTTGGAACGAGCAGTGGGCTCCCGACGCGGTCGCGCGCTTCCGCGCCGCGGTCGGCCGCGACGTCGAGGAGCTCGCCGCGCTCGGCGGTATCACCCGGCTTCGCGAGCTCGACGTTCCCGAGGCGGACCTGCCCGAGCTCGCAGAAGCAGCCGCGGGCCGCGCGGGCAACCGCGCGAACCCACGGCGGGCGACTGCGCCGGAGATCGAGGAGCTGCTCCTGTCGGTCTGGTGATCAGCGCCGAAGTCGTGACCCACTTTTGCGCTTGACGGCACGCTTTCCGCAGTAGCGTCGCTGAAGGAAGCGGAAGACGACCGGTCGCCTCCCGAACCGCCATCCCAAGGAGGTTCGATGAAGATCTTGCTCATCGCTGTGGCGAGCGCGGTGATGCTCGTGCTCGCAGTCGGAGCGCACGCCGCGCCTCCGGCGCAACAGCAGGACCCCTTCGCGTCGACTCAGGACGCACCGTTCGTCGTGAAGAAGCTGACGCCCGGTGAGGCGAGGAAGCTCGGAGTACCCGACGCACTACTGCCGGGGAAAGGGGTCGCGACCGGCGCATCGCCGATGGCGCTCGGCCCGTGCGGGTTGTGTATCAACACCTGTTGGACGACAACGTTCCGCGCAGGTGACGGCACGTGGTCGGGCAGCTATTACGAGAACGACAACGCGACCTGGTGCGGTAACGGCTCTTGGATCACGTACAGCGACATAACGCGGCACTGGCAGTCCGTCTCGATGTGGTACTCGGCTGATGGCGAAGCGGGGCCCTGGTTCGACGGCGGCTGCGTCGGCTGCGTGAGCCTCCACTTCACCGTCTACGGGAACTTCACTTGGCACCCGCCGTTCGGCGCGCCGATGAGCCACACAACCGCGCGCCTCGGCGTCTGGATGCAGGCGTACGGAGCCGCGTCATACGGCTAGGACTCTCGGGGAGGAGGCGGCGCTGTCGTCTCCTCCCCGTCCGGAAAGGACATCTTGACCTCATCTCACGCTCGACCGAACATGGCCTGGATGCGAGCGATGCGCTCACGAATCGCACGCGGATTCGTCTTCGGTTTCTCGGCAGCGATCGGGGCCTGGTTGGCGCTCGTCGTGCTCTCGATCGTTCTTGTCCTCATCCTCCGTCCGTGGGGCTGAGAAACCGCACCGGATCCGTGTACTAAAAATAGCTTTTGCTAATCCGTCGGATTAGCAAATCCGCTATCATCGGCGGCCGTGTCGCAGAACGGCCACTTCGACGTGCTCGTGATCGGCAGCGGGGCCTCAGGCCTCGCGGCAGCCGTCTCCGCCGAGCGGAGCGGCGCCCGCGTCGCCCTCGCGACGAAAGGGTCGATCCAGTCCTGCAACTCCGCGAAGGCCCAGGGCGGCATCCAGGCGGCCTTCGCCCCAGACGACTCGCCCGAGCAGCACGCGCAGGACATCTGGCGCTCGAGCCACGAGACGGCGGACATGCGGCTCGTCGAGGTGCTCACCTCCGAAGCGCCGTCCGCGATCCACTGGCTCGAGGAGCTCGGCGTCGAGTTCACGCAGGAGAACGGCGGCTACCGCCTCGCCCGCTGCGGCGGCGCGACCGCCAAGCGGCTCCTCCAGGTCGGCGACCGCACGGGTCACGCGATCACGGTCGCGCTACGCGACGCGGCCGAGGCCGGTGGCATCACGCTCTTCCCGAAGAGCCCGCTCGCGTCGCTCGAGCCCGAAGAGAACGGCTGGCGCGCGCAGGTCGGCGAGCACGCACTCGACGCCTCGACGGTGATCCTCGCCGCGGGCGGCCGCTGCTACGCAGAGGCCGAGGAGCGCGGCGAGCTCTCGACGAACCATCCCGGCGCGACCGGCGAGGTGACGCGCCTCGCGCTCGACACCGGCGCCGAGGCACGCGACCTCGACGCGCTCCAGTACCACCCGAACGGCGGCGCCTGGCCGGAGACGATGCAGGGCTACAGCATCCCCGAGACGACGCGCGCGTACGGCGCCGTCCTCCTGAACGCGGACGGCGAGGAGTTCACCGACTCCCTCGGCCCGCGCGACGTCGTCGCGCAGGCGATCGTCGACGAGGTCGCTAAGGGCAAGGGCGTCGAGACGCCCGACGGACGCCCCGCCGTCTACCTCGACACGACGCGAATCTCGGAGCACGACGCCGAGCTCAGCCTGCCGTACATGCTGCGCCGCTACCGCGCCGGCGGCATCGACCCGCTCACGGAGAAGATCCTCACGTACCCCGTCCTCCACTACCAGAACGGCGGCCTCGTCATCGACGCGGACGCCGAGACGACGCTCGAGGGTGTCTTCGCCTGCGGCGAGATCGCAGGCGGCACGCACGGGCGCAACCGCATGATGGGCAACTCGTTGCTCGAGTGCGTCGTCTTCGGCCGTCGCGCAGGCAAAGCAGCTGCAACGAAAGCGAGCGTATGAGCATCGACACGACAACCGAGCTGCAGCACGCCGTCGAGGACGCCGCGGCGCATCTCTACGTCTGGGCGCTGAAGGACATTCCGCAGGACCTGCGCGACGCGCTCAAGGCGGCGTCGGAGCGCGAGACCTCAGTGCCAGGACGGCGCGTGCTATCGACGATCCTTCGCAACGTCGAGATCGCCGACAGCGATGGCAACCTCGTCTGCCAGGACACAGGCATCGCCGTGTACACCTGCTACGTCGGCGAGCACTTCCCGCTGCATCCGGCGCGGATCTACGACGCACTGCCCGACGGCACCGCGCGCGCGACCGTCGAGCACCCGTTGCGCTCGAACGCCGTGCACACGATCACGCGCGAGAACACCGGCCCGAACATTGGGCACCGCCTGCCGATCGTGCACTGGGAGTTCGTCAAGGACTCGGACGAGCTGCACGTGAAGTGCGTGCCGAAAGGCTCCGGCTCCGAGAACATGAGCTTCCTGAAGATGTGCACCCCGGCCGACGGCGTCAAGGGGATCAAGCAGTTCGTGCTCGAGTCGATCGTCGGTGCCGGCGGCAAGCCGTGTCCGCCCGGCATCGTCGGCGTCGGTATCGGCGGCTCCGCGGACTACGCGATGTATCTCGCGAAGGAAGCGATCACGCGCCCGATCGGGACGCGGAACGCCGACCCGATCGTCGCGCAGCTCGAGGACGAGTTGATGAATTTATTGAATGAGACAGGGATTGGCCCGATGGGATTGGGTGGGGATGTGACCGTGTTGAACTGTCACATCGAGCATGCGGACACTCACATGACGCTGAACCCCGTCGCCGTCAACTACCAGTGCTGGGCCGCGCGCCGCGCCACTGCGCACATCGCCGCGGACGGAACCGTCGACTTCGACCGAGAGGCATAGAGATGGCCACACACGAGGTGACGTTCCCGATCACGGACGAGAAGGAGATCCTGAAGCTCCGCGCCGGCGACGAGGTGATCGTCCAGGGTCACATCATCGGCATCCGCGACCGCACGCAGATCCGCATCTTCGACGAGGGTGTCGAGCCGCCGATGGATCTTCGCGGCGCGTTCCTCCTGCACACCGCGCCGAACGTGCGCAAGCTCGGCCCGGGCAAGTACGAGAAGATCTGCATCGGAACGACGACGAGCGCGCGCATGGTGCGCTTCACCGAGCCGCTCGGCGAGCAGTACGGCGTGCGCGGCATCTGCGGCAAGGGCGGCTTCCCCGACGAGGCGATCGAGCCGATGCGCAAGCACGGCATGGTCTATTTCGCGATCGTCGGCGGCGCCGCCGCGCTCGAGACGACGCAGATCGAAGAGATCGAAGAGGTCATGTGGGAGGAGCTCATGCCCGAATGCCTCTGGAAGTTCCGCGTCAAGGACTTCGGCCCGCTCACGGTCGGCATCGACGCGCACGGCAATTCTCTCTACCACGACGTCCAGGCTGCGGCCCAGGAAAAACTGAAGGAGCTCTATGCCCGGCTTTAACGACGGATTCCTCGACCTGCCCGCGCGCCCCGGCAAGCCCCGCACCGAGGGGCTCACGCACGTCATGGACAAGGGGATGAACCTCCGCGAGATCGAAGGCATGTTCGACGTCGGCGGCGAGTTTGTCGACATCGTCAAGTTCGGCTGGGGCACGAGTTACGTCACGAACAACCTCGAGAAGAAGATCGCGCTCTACCGCTCGTTCGAGACGCCCGTCGTCTGCGGCGGCACGCTCTTCGAGGTCGTCTACGTGCGCGACCGCATCGACGAGTTCAAGTCGTGGCTCCAGGAGCATCGCTTCTCGCACGTCGAGATCTCCGACGGCACGATCGACATCCCGCGCGACCGCAAGCTCGAGCTGATCGCCGACTTCGCGCGCGACTTCATCGTGCTCTCCGAGGTTGGCTCGAAGGACCCCGACGTCGTTTTCGCGCCGTACCAGTGGGTCGAGTGGATCAAGGAAGAGAAGAACGCGGGCGCGTGGAAGGTGATTACCGAGGCGCGCGAGGGCGGCACGGCCGGCATCTTCCGCAAGGACGGCGACATGCGCACCGGTCTGATCGACGAGATCGCGCACGAGATCGCGCTCTCCGACCTGATCTTCGAGGCGCCGACCAAGTCGAGCCAGGCGTGGTTCGTCAAGCACTTCGGCCCGAACGTCAACCTCGGCAACATCCCGCCCGAGGAGACGATCCCGCTCGAGACGCTCCGGCTCGGCCTGCGTGGCGACACCCTGAAGGAGGTGCTTCTTGGCGGCGACGCTGCACCTGCCCGCTGACGTCGAGGCGCAGTCGTCGGAGCAGATTCTCGCACTCCTGCTCGAGCAGTTTCCCGGGCGCGTCGCGCTCGCCTGCTCGTTCCAGAAGGAGGAGACCGTCCTGCTCGACATGCTGTTCGCGCTCGAGCCGAAGGCACGCGTCTTCGCGATCGACACGCACCATCTCTTCCCCGAGACGTATGCGTACTGGCGCGACGTCGAGAAGCGGTACGGCACGTCGATCGAGGTCTTCGCGGGCCCGTCGCGGGACGACGTCGCCGCGGTGCACGGCGAGCGGCTCTGGGAGCAGAAGCCCGACCTCTACCTCGCAATCGCCAAGGTCGCGCCGCTCGTCACGGCGCTTGCCGGCCTCGACGCCTGGGTCACCGGGATTCGCCGTGAGCAGTCGCCGACGCGCGCCGACGCGCCGAAACTCGGCTGGGATGAGCAGCACGAGCTCTGGAAGGCGAGCCCGCTCGCGGACTGGACGGATGAGATGTGCTGGGAGTACATCCGCGCGCGCGACCTGCCGTACAACGCGCTGCACGACCAGGGGTACGACTCGATCGGCGACACGCACTCGACACAGCCGGGCGCCGGCCGCTCGGGACGGTGGGCCGGCATCGACAAGGTCGAGTGCGGGATCCACACGGTTCCGTCGGCGGAGGTCGCGAGCCTCGTCGAGGAGCAGCAAACATGAGTGGCTTCGTCCTCTGGTTCACGGGCCTCTCGGCCGCGGGCAAGACGACCGTCGGGTCGCTCGTCGCACGCGAGCTCGAGGCGCGCGGGCTGACCGTCGACGTGCTCGACGGTGACGTCGTGCGCACGCATCTCTCGCAGGGCCTCGGCTTCTCGAAGGAGGACCGCGACACGAACATCGCGCGCATCGGCTGGGTGGCGTCGCGGCTCGCCCGCGCCGGCGGGGTCGTCGTCGTCAGCGCGATCTCGCCGTACGAGGAGATGCGCCGCCGCGCGCGCTCGCTCGTCGAGGAGCATGCGCCCTTCGTCGAGATCCACGTCGCAACGTCACTCGAGGTCTGCACGGAGCGCGACCCGAAGGGGCTCTACAAGAAGGCAATCGCGGGCGAGATCGAGCACTTCACCGGCGTCTCCGACCCGTACGAGGAGCCGACGAATCCCGAGCTTCGCCTCGACACCGCCGGCCGTGCGCCCGACGAGTCCGCGGCTGAGGTGCTCGCGCGGCTCGAGGAGCTGCGGCTCCTGCCAGCCGAGGTGCGGGCGTGAGACCGTCGGTTGCTGGTTCGAAGCGGTGCCAGACACGCTACGCGAGCCTGGCACCAGAAGCGGTCTCGGTGCCTGGCTCCCGCGAAGCGGGTGCCTGGCACCGCTTCTTCCGGCACGGAGCTCCCGCATGAGCGCGGCGGCGCGCACGCTGACCCACCTCGACGACCTCGAGGCCGAGGCGATTCACATCTTTCGCGAGGTCGCGGCGGAGCTGGAGCGGCCGGTGCTGCTCTTCTCGGGCGGCAAGGACTCGATCGTCATGTTGCGGCTGGCTGAGAAGGCGTTCCGTCCCGGCAAGTTCCCGTTCCCGGTC
This sequence comes from Actinomycetes bacterium, assembly GCA_031370755.1. Classification (GTDB taxonomy): domain Bacteria; phylum Actinomycetota; class Thermoleophilia; order Gaiellales; family Gaiellaceae; genus Palsa-739. The sequence goes on along the minus strand of JANMQZ010000137.1, from coordinate 1,029 downwards.
ATGCACGTCGACACGGGGCACAACTTCCCGGAAGTGATCGAGTATCGCGACCGACGCGTGCGGGAGATCGACGAGCGGTTGATCGTCGCCTCCGTGCAGGAGTCGATCGACAAGGGCCGCGTCGTCGAGGAGACCGGGCCGCGCGCCTCGCGCAACCGGCTGCAGACGACGACATTGCTCGACGCGATCGAGGAGCACCAGTTCGACGCCGCGATCGGCGGCGCACGCCGTGACGAAGAGCGCGCACGTGCGAAGGAGCGCATCTTCAGCTTCCGCGACGACTTCGGCCAGTGGAACCCGCGCGCGCAGCGGCCCGAGCTCTGGAACGTCTACAACGCCCGCGTGCGGAAGGGCGAGCACGTGCGCGTCTTCCCGATCTCGAACTGGACGGAGCTCGACGTGTGGCAGTACGTCGCGCGCGAGCAGCTCGAGTTGCCGAACATCTACTTCGCGCACGAGCGCGAGGTGTTCCGCCGCGACGGGATGCTGTACGCGTGCTCCGACTTCGTCGAGCGCATGGACGGCGAGGATCCGTTCACCGCGTCGGTGCGCTTCCGCACCGTCGGCGACATGTCGTGCACGGGCGGCGTCCTCTCCGGCGCCGCGACGATCGCGACCGTCGTCGACGAGATCGCGGCAACACGCGTCACCGAGCGCGGCGAGACGCGCGCCGACGACCGCTTCACCGAAGCCGCGATGGAGGACCGCAAACGTGTCGGCTATTTCTGAGCAAGCGCAGCAGGCAGAGCTTCTGCGCCTCGTCACGTGCGGCTCGGTCGACGACGGCAAGTCGACCCTGATCGGGCGCCTCCTCTACGACACGAAGCAGATCTTCGTCGACCAGATGGAGCACATCGAGGAGACCTCGAAGCGGCGTGGCGACTCGTACGTCAACCTCGCGCTCCTCACCGACGGCCTGCGCGCCGAGCGCGAGCAGGGGATCACGATCGACGTGGCCTACCGCGGTTTCGTCACGCCTCGCCGCCGATTCCAGCTCGCGGACGCACCCGGCCACGTGCAGTACACGCG
>JANMQZ010000004.1:0-16448 GCA_031370755.1 Actinomycetes bacterium | reverse complement strand
AGGATGTCGGCGAGGAAGAGAACCTCGTCGTCTTCGAGCTGTGCCGGAATCTTGTAGACGGACGTGTCGGCAAACGGCACGCGGGCGTACTCGGCCTGAAGGCCGTTGATCAGGTGGCCGAAGATCCAGCCGCCGCCGCCGGTGCACATGCCGTAACGGCGCTCCTTGCAGAACCTGCAGCGGCCGCACGACGTGATGCACGAGACGAGGACGCGGTCGCCGATCTCGAGCGTCGTCACGGCGCTGCCCTTCTCGACGATCGTCGCCGTCGCTTCGTGCCCGAGGATCGTGCCCGGCAGGCATGCCGGGACGTCGCCCTTCAGGATGTGCAGGTCGGTGCCGCAGATCGTCGACGAGTCGATGCGGACGACGATGTCCGTCGGCGCCTCGATGGTCGGATCCGGAACGGTGTCCCAGGACTTCTGCCCGGGACCGTGGTAGACGAGCCCTTTCATAACGAGCCTCCTTGGTTTGCTCGGATCAAGCTTCGCCCGCGGGAGCAGCCGCAGCATCGGCGCCGGACCGGAGCCGTGCTGCGGCTTTCCCGCGCGCTTATGCGGTCAGGGTCGTCTCGAGCGTGCGCTCGTTCGTCTCGACGGGCACGCCCGTCGGGATCGCGAGCACCGGGCAGACGCCCGTGTGCAGGAGGCCCTGCGTGACGCTGCCGAGGAGCATGCCGGCGACGCGCCCGTAACCATGCGTGCCGACGACGATCAGATCCGCTCCGACCTCGCCGGCGATCTCGGCGATCGTGCCTGCGGCATGGCCGGAGGTGCAGGTGCGGACGACGAAGGTCGCGTCGAGCCCGCCGGTGCGGAGCTCCTCGACCTGTTTGCTGATCGTCTCGCGCAATTCCGTCTCGTCTGCGAGCACTGGATAGCCGCCGCCGCGCCCGACGAAGATCTCGCGGACGTGGGCAACAACGACCTTGGCCTTCTCGGTCTCGGCGAGACCGAGCGCGAAGGGGAGGGCCCGCGCGGCTGTCTCAGAGCCGTCGGTCGCCCAGAGGATTGTCTTGAACATACGTGCTCCTTTCGGGTCGACTCAACTCTGCACCCGGCCGGCACGGCCAACATCGGGGCGGGACCGGACTCGCGGCGTGGGTTTCCCGCAGCGTTCGCTGTACGGTTCGGGCCGTGGAAGCGCTCACCCCGAACGAGAGCCGGCTGCGCGCGTTGCTCGAGGCCAGCACGGCGATTGCCTCCGACCTCTCCCTCGACTCGCTCCTCCAGCGCCTCGTGACGGTGGCCGCCGAGCTGACCGGCGCGCGGTATGCGGCCCTCGGCGTCATCGATCGCAGCGGTCAGCAGCTGGAGCGCTTCGTCACCACGGGGATCGACGACGAGACGCACAGCGCGATCGGCGACCTGCCCCGAGGCCGGGGGATCCTCGGCGCGCTCATCAACGAGGCGACGCCGCTCCGTCTCCACGACCTCAGCGACGATCCGCGGTCGGTCGGCTTCCCGGCGAACCACCCACCGATGCACACGTTTCTCGGCGTACCGATCCTGCTGCGCGGGGTCGCTTACGGCAACTTCTATCTGACCGAGAAGGCGGACGCGGAGGACTTCACCGAGGAAGACCAGGAGATCGTCTCGCTGCTCGCCGCGCAGGCGGCCGTCGCGATCGAGAACGCCCGGCTGTACGAGGCCTCGACGCAATGGTCGCGGCAGCTCGAGTCGCTCAACGAGATCGGCAACGCGCTGGCGACGGAGACCGACGTCGGACGCCTGCTCGATCTCGTCGCGCGGCGGCTGCGGGAGCTGCTCGACGCCCGCATCGTCGCGGTGATGCTGCCGGTCGGCGATGCCGATCTTCGGTTCGCGGCGGTTGCCGGTGAGGGCGGAGACGCCTTCCTCGGCCAGACGATGCAGCGCGCTGCCTCGAAGAGCGGCCGCGTCTATGAGCTCGGCCGCAGCGAGCGAAGCGACGCGGTGCTGGACGATCCCGAGGTCGATCACGAGGTTGTTCGCGGCCTCGGTGCGCGGACGGGGCTCTGGGTGCCGCTCGTCGTTCGCTCCGCGACGATCGGCCTGATCGCCGTCCACGACAAGCTCGGCCTCGATCCGCGTTTCACCGACAACGACGTCCGGCTCGCGGAGACGTTCGCGTCTCGCGCTGCGGTCGCGGTCGATCTCTCGCAGCGCATCGCGCGCGATGCGCTGCGGCGCATCGTCGATGCCCAGGAGCTCGAGCGGCGCCGGCTCGCGCGTGAGCTGCACGACGAGACGGGCCAGGCGCTTTCGTCGATCCTGCTCGGTCTGAAGGCGCTCGAGGAGAAGGTCGAGAGCGATGTTGCCCGCCGGGCGGTCTCGGACGTGCGTGAGCTCGTGGTTGCGACGTTGCACGACGTGCGCAGGCTCGCAGTCGAGCTCCGGCCGAAGGTGCTCGACGACTTCGGTCTCGTCCCGGCGCTCGAGCGCTTGACCGAGGCATTCGGCGGGCAGACCGGGATCCGGGTACGTTTCGAGTCCGGCCTGGGGCCGGAGCGGCTTCCGGCCGAAGTGGAGACCGCGCTCTACCGCATCGTTCAGGAGTCGCTCACGAACATCGTCAAGCATTCGCGCGCACGGAACGTCAGCGTCGTGCTCATTCGCAAGCCCGGCGCGGTGGCCGCGGTGATCGAAGACGATGGACAGGGCTTCGACCCGGCCTCGGTTCGCGACGGCGGGTTCGGGCTCGAAGGGATGCGGGAGCGCGTCGGCCTGCTCGACGGCCGCTTGCAGGTCGAGTCGGGCCAGGGAGCGGGAGCGACGCTCGTCGCGGAGGTGCCGCTCACATGAGCGTGCGCGTGCTCATCGTCGACGATCACGCCGTCTTCCGCGCCGGCCTGAAGTTGCTGATCGACGCCGAGGACGGCCTCGAGGCGGTCGGCGAGGCGGGGAACGCGCACGACGCGATCTTTCAGGCGCGCGCGCTGAAGCCCGACGTGATCCTGATGGACGTCGTCATGCCCGACCAGAGCGGGATCGACGTCCTGCCGACGCTTCTGCACGAGCGGCCGGAGACGAAGGTGCTCGTGCTCTCGATGCAGGACGATCCGCACTACGTCCGCCAGGCATTCGCGAACGGCGCGAGCGGCTACATCCTGAAGGAGGCCGCCGACACCGAGGTGGTGGCGGCGATCCGCGAGGTGGCGTCGGGCAGCAACTACGTGCACCCGGCCGTCGGCGCGAGGCTCATAGCGGCCGACAACGAGGAGGCGAAGCGCGCCGAGGCGGATCCGTTGTCCGACCGTGAGCGCGAGGTGCTCCGGCTGCTCGCGCTCGGCCACACGAACCAGGAGATCTCCGCGCAGCTCTTCATCTCGGTGCGGACCGCTGAGACACACCGCGCCCACATCATGCAGAAGCTCCGCCTCTCGAGCCGTGCCGAGCTTGTGCGCTATGCGCTGGAACAGGGCGTGCTCGAGCAGTAACCCTCAACGACGACGAGCCGCCCGAAGGCGGCTCGTCGTGGGGTTGGGGAGAAGCGGTGTTACGCGGTCGGCAGAACCGTGGCGGTGGGCGTCTTCGTCTTGTGGGCGAAGGCGAGCGCCGTGTCCTTGCTGCGGAGCGCGCCGCCGATCGCGAGGATCCCAAAGCCGATCCCGGCGAGCAGGAGCGCGACGCCGACGACGATCCCGAAGAGCGAGAGCTGCTCTGCCATGAAGCTCGTGTTGAGCGCCGTGGTCAGTGCCGTCTCGGTCACCCAGAGATTGCGGAGCCCGTTGTCGACGGGGCGCTGCGTCTTCGGGTCGATGACCGCGTACGTGTCGATGCTCGTTCCGCCGTGGCCGTCCGTGAACTTCGCGGGGGCACCGGGCTTCGCGATGAAGCGGCCCATCTGGCTGTAGGTCAGGTTGCCGGTGGACTCGAGCGTGTGGATGCGCATGTAGCTCGCGAATGCGCGGGCCCGTGCGCCGGTCGTGATCGACTTACCGGCGATGTCCATCGTCGGCAGCTTCAGCGTTGCCGGCAGGCCGGCGTCCTTCGCCTCGGCCTTGATGGCCGAAGGAGTCATGTCCGTCGAGCCGACGATCTGCTCGAGCTTGAGGCTGTCGCGAACCGTGCTGCGTCCGTTCATGCCCATGACGATCGAAGCGATGCCGAACGCGACGAGGACTGCCGCGGCGACGATTCCACCGATCTCGAAGAGCTTGCGCATGTCAAACTTCCTTTCCGTCGCGGCCGAGTCCCTGTCGTTCGAGCTCTGACCTTTGTGGCACCAGCCTGACCGCCAGGGGGCGTTAGCTCATCGGGGCGTCTGCTGAAGCTCGGTGCGGAGATCCCTCGGATCCGATGCGGGTTTCCCGTAGTCGAAAATCACGGCGAGACCGTCGGCCCAGGCCCGGATCGCAGACCAATCGCGGGCATCGCTCGCCGCCATACGGCTGAACGGGAAGCGGAGGGAGCGTGGGCTGATCACGCCGCCGAAGATGGCGACGGCGGCCGGCTCGACCTCGGGGACGCTCGCGAGCGACCGGCGCAGCTGCGCCATCGCGCTGTCGACATCGTGCTGCTCGAGCGTCTTCGGCCCCATGCCGAAGACGGCCAGCGGCAGCGCCTCGAGGGCGTACTTGTGGCGCGCGAGGAGCCCGGTCGCGTCCGCGTGCCAGTGGCCCATGTAGATCGAGCCGCCGACGACGACTCCCGCGTAGGGACGGAGGTCTTCGACCTCTCGAGCCGGGAGCGTCTCGACGCCGAGTCCGTGCGCTTGCAGTTCCTCGGCCACGGCGTGCGCGACCTCCTGGGTCGAGCCGTGCTTCGAGGCGTATGCGATCAGAACCGTTCCGGACATCGTCTTCCTCCTTCTCGTTTTCCCCGCCGCCGCCGCGGGCCCGCCGCCTGCCCGCAGGCCGCGACGGACGTCACCACGGGAGGACGGCTACCCGCGGCGTGGCGGAGAAGCTTTCGAAACCTTCAGCGCGCCTTCGCCGGGATACGGGACTGGAGCGTCGCGCCGCGGACGACCAAAACCGGCCGCCGTGCGTCGCGCAGGACAGCGCGCGAGACGCTGCCCAGCAGCGTGCTCGCGACGGTGCCGCGCCCGCGCGAGCCGACCACGATCATGTCGACGTCGTGATTGTCCGCGTACGTGACGATCTCGTCTGCGGGGTCTCCAGCGAGCACCTCGGAGGTGATCTTTACGCGGTGCTCTGCGGCGAGCCTCCCGGCCTCCTCCAGCGCGGCGCTACGCCGGAGCGCGATCTCCTCCGGGATCGGGCGGATGACCGCCCCGCGATCGAGCTGCGTCCAGTCGATCGGCGGGATCACCTGGAGCAGCACGACGCCGGCGCGTTCGCCTGCCGCGAGCTCGAGCCCGTACTCGACCGCCTCGCGGGCTTCGGGCGAGCCGTCCGTCGCGATCAAGATCGTGGACATGGGCGGATGATCCGCCGACAACCGGGAACCGGCATCGGGGCGATCGCCGACTGGCAAAGCGGAGAAGTACCGATGTGGCCGCGCCCGGTCGAGGAGATCCGCGGCACATGACGAGGACGTGCCGTCTCGATTCCCTGGCCGGAACGACGACACTCTGCACCGAGGGCGACTGCCCGTTCTGGGAGCCCGGCGGCGCCGTCTTCGACGGGCGCTGCGCGTTCGAGGGGCTCGACCTGCTGCGCCGCCCCGCCGTCGTCTCCGAGCTCCTTCGCCTCCGCGAGGAGCTTGCCGCCGCGACGCCCGGCGAAGGCGGCACCGCCTTGCACGGCTATCGCCGGCTGCTCAACGAGTCGGGCCAGGAGTAAGGGCAGGCTCGAGCCGCTCGCGCAACGCGTAGAGCGCGTCTCGCTCGATGGCCCTCGCACGTTGCTGCGAGACGTGGAGCTCGGCGGCGACCTCCGCGATCTGCTCGGGCTCGCAGCCCAAGCCGAAGTGCCTGCTGACGATCGTGCGCTGCCGCCCCGGCAGCGAGTCGACGGCGTCGTCCACCTCTCGCGCCCGTTCGTGCTCGACGGTCTCGTCCTCCGGGCTGCGCGCCGAGCTGTCGCTGACGAGCGCCTCGAGGGTCGAGCCGTCCTCGAGCACGGGTTGGTCGAGCGAGACGGGCGTCGTCCCGCTGGTGCGCGCAGAGACAACCGCCGCCGGCAACAGGCCGGTGGCGGCCGCGAGCTCGGCGTTGGTCGGCGTGTGGCCGGTTGCGCTCTTCAGTGTCGCCTCGGCGCGTTCGATGGCGCGCCGCCGCTCCACGATCTGCTTCGGGAGGCGGATCAGGCGGGATTGCTCCGTCAGTGCGTTGCGGATCGCGCGGCGGATCCGGAACCGTGCGTACGACTCGAAGTCCGAGCTCCGTTCCGGCTCATAGCGGTCGATCGCCTCGAGCAAGCCCAGCGATCCCTCCTGCATCAGGTCGTCGACCGAGAGGCCAAGGTTCCGATAGCGGAGCGCGATCGAGCGAACGATGGGGAGGTGGTCGGCGACGAGCCGTTCGCGGGCACGACGGTCGCCGCGCCTCGCGGCTTCGAACAGGTGCGTGCCTCCAGGCTGCGTCGTCACGTTGCTCTCTGCTCTCGACGCTATCGCCGGGGCAAGGGGCGATCATCCGCATTTCCGCGCACGCCACATGCGTCGAACTACGCAGTCGCAGCCGCCGCCCACTCAGGCCCGATCTGCGTGCCCGCGGCGCCGCGAACGAGGGCCGACAACTCGAAGAGCGAGCCGATCGCGCAGGTGCCGCCGGTGCGCGCGACGAACCTGCACGCGGCCTCGACCTTCGGGGCCATGGAGCCGGAGGCGAAGGTTGCGCTCCGCAGCTCCGCAGGCGCGGCGGTCTCGATCGGTGTGGCAGTCGGCGTGCCCCAATCGCGCAGCACGTACGGAACATCGGTCGCGAGCACGAGACGCTCCGCGCCGAGCGACTCCGCGAGGAGCGCAGCCGTCAGGTCCTTGTCGATCACGGCCTGGACGCCGCGCAGGCAGGCGTTGTCGCGGACGACCGGGATGCCGCCGCCGCCGGCGCAGATGACGACCGCCCCGGAATCGAGAAGGAGCTCGATCGCGCCCACCTCGACGATCTCTTTCGGATCGGGCGACGCGACGACGCGGCGGAAGTAGTTGCCGTCGGCGGCGACCGTCCACCCGTGTTCGCGGGCGAGGGCGTGTGCCTCGCGCTCGGAGTAGACCGGGCCGATCGGCTTCGTCGGCCGCGCGAAGGCCGGATCGTCCGGGCGTACGACCACCTGGGTGAGCAGTGCGACTACCGGCTGTCTGGCGAGCTCGTTGCGGAGGGCCTGCGCGAGCAGGTAGCCGATCATGCCCTGGCTCTCCGCACCGAGGACGTCGAGTGGATACGGCGCGACGGCCTTGTACGCCTCGGCCTCGAGCGCGAGCAGCCCGACCTGCGGGCCGTTGCCGTGCGTCACGACGAGCTCGTGGTCGCCGGCGAGCGCCGCAAGGGCGGAGGCGGCCTCGAGGACGTTGCGCCTCTGAGTCTCCGCCTCCGCCGGCTCGCCGCGCCGCAGCAGGGCATTGCCGCCGAGTGCGACGACGACGCGCGGGCCGCTCACCGGTCGGCCCCGCGCGTCAGCATCAACAGCACCGCTTCCTCGGTCGGCAGGCGGTTGGCCGACTGTTGCCAGACGGCCGACTGCGGCCCGTCGATCACGGCAGCAGCCACCTCCTCGCCGCGCTTCGCGGGCAGGCAGTGCAGGAAGATCGCGCCCGGTTGCGCGAGCCCCAGCAGCTCTTCGGTCACCTGATACGGCGCGAGCGCCTGCTTGCGTGCCTCCTGCTCATGCTCCTCGCCCATCGACGCCCAGACGTCGGCGTAGACGGCATGCGCTCCTGCGACCGCGAACTGCGGATCGCGGACGACCTGGAGCTCGACGCCGGTGTCCTCGACCCGCACGCGCGCACGATGGAGCACGTCGGGATCGGGCGCGTACTCGGCCGGGCAGGCGATCGTCAGATCGACGCCGGCGAGCGCGCAGACCTCGAGTAGCGAGTGCGCGACGTTGTCGCCACCATCGCCGATGAACGCGACGTGCCGCCCATCGAGGTCGCCGAACGACTCCTTGATCGTCAGGATGTCGGCGAGCGCCTGGCATGGGTGATGCTCGTCGGAGAGCGCGTTGACGACCGGAACGGTTGCCCAGCGGGCAAGCTCTTCGACCGTCTCCTGCGCGAACGTGCGGATCACGATCGCGTCGACGTAGCCGGAGAGCGAGCGGGCGGTGTCGGCGATCGACTCGCCCCGTCCGAGTTGCAGCTCCTGCGGCGTCAATGCGATTGGTGTCGCACCGAGCCGTGCCGCGGCTGCCGCGAACGAGACGCGCGTCCGCGTCGACGGCTTCTCAAAGATGCAGGCGATCGACCTGCCGCGAAGCGCGTCCGCGAAGCGGGCGGGCTCCTCCTTCATCGTCGCCGCGAGCTCGAGCAGCTCGTTGAGCAGCCACGGATCGAGATCCGAGACTCTCGTGAAGTGCTCGAGTTGCCTGGTCCGGTGCAGCGTGCTCATCGAGATCACCCCGTCACGACGGACTCGGGATGTGCCGTCTTCGCCTGCGTGACGATCGGCTCGAGGACGTCTGCGAGTGTCGGCGACCCGACCTCTTCGAGCTCGTACCGCACGTGGCGGATCGGGTGCTTCGACGTGATCAGCCGGCCGAGGTCGATCGGCGTGCCGGTGACGACGATGTCGCAGTCGGCCGCGTTGAGCGTCGTCTCGAGGTCGGCGAGCTGCTCGTCGTCGTAGCCCATTGCCGGGAGGACGTTCGTCAGGTGCGGCCACTTGTCGAGGGTCGCCTTGATCGTGCCGGCCGCGAACGGGCGCGGATCGACGATCTTCGCCGCACCTGCCTTGCGCGCAGCGACGAGCCCGGCGCCGAACGGCATCTCGCCGTGCGTGAGCGTCGGCCCGTCGTCGACGACGAGCACGTAGCGCCCGAGCAGATCAGGCCCCTCGTCGAGCGTCGGCGGCGAGTTTGCGAAGATCACCTTCGCCATCGGGTTCATCGCCTCGACGTTCTCGAGCACCTGCTCGACGTTGTGCGCCTCGGCCGAGTCGACCTTGTTGATGACGACGACGTCGGCCATCCGGACGTTCGTCTCGCCCGGGTGGTAGAGGAGCTCGTGACCGGGCCGCAGTGCGTCCGCGACGACGATCAGCAGGTCCGGCTTGTAGAACGGGAAGTCGTTGTTGCCGCCGTCCCAGATGATGACGTCTGCTTCCTCTTCGGCCTGCCGCAGGATCGCCTCGTAGTCGACGCCGGCGTACATGACCATGCCCAGGCGGACGGGCTCCTCGTACTCCTCGCGTTCCTCGACCGTCGGATGCGACGCATCGATCTCCTCGAGGGTGGCGAAGCGCTGGACGCGCATCGCCGCGAGGTCGCCGTACGGCATCGGGTGTCGCACGAGCGCGACCTTCAGCCCGGCGTCGAGCAGCGTCCGTCCGACTTTCCGGCTCGTCTGGCTCTTGCCGCACCCTGTCCGCGTTGCGCAGACAGCGACGACCGGCTTTGTCGAGCCGAGCATCGTCGCATCAGGGCCGAGGAGGCGGAAGTCCGCGCCCGCGGCCAGGACGATCGACGCCTTGTGCATCACGGTCTCGTGCTTCAGGTCGGAGTACGCGAGGACGACCTCGTCGACGCCGTGCTCGTGGATGAGCTGCGTGAGCTCGTCCTCGGGCCGGATCTCGATGCCGTTCGGATACAGCGGTCCAGCGAGTGCGGCCGGATAGACGCGGTCGTCGATGCCGGGGATCTGCGTCGCGGTGAACGCGACGACCTCGGTCTCCGGATCGTTCCGGAAGGCGACGTTGAAGTTGTGGAAGTCGCGCCCTCCGGCTCCCATGATGATTAGCTTGCGCATCTCAATGCTCCTTTCGTGAGGCGTCAGTCGACACCGGCGCCTGCCGGTGTTCTCCGCTCGATGTCGTCGGTCGGCTTGACGCGCGGCGGCTTCGGCGGCGGCGTGTACGCGCGCCGGAGCGAGAAGGCCTCGTCGTCGATCGACACGTCGCGGCTCTTGGACTGCCGCCACTTCATCCAGACGTAGACCGGGATGCCGATCAGCAGGAGCATGAAGCCCTTTGCGAGCCACTCCTGTCCCGAGCCCCAGATCGCCCAGAGCGAATACGCGAACGCGAGCATCGCGATCAGGGTGTCGCGGGTCAGCTTCACCCACGAGAACAGCTCACGCTCCTTGTAGAACAGCACGACCTCGGCTGCCGCCGCGTACGCGTACGCGATCAGCGTCATCCACGTGGCGAGCAGGACGACGTCGTTGAAGCGGCTTGCGAAGCTCGCATTCCAGTTGTAGAGCACGAGACCGCTCACGAGCACGGAGGAAACGAGCAGCCCGAACACCGGCGTGCTTCGCTTTCCGTGCACGCGTGCGAACGGCTTCGGGAACAGGCCGTCGTCGGCGGCTGCCAGCGAGACCCGTGCGGTCAGCAGGATCCAGCCGTTCAGAGCGCCGAGCGTCGCAGTCATCGCGACGAGCGCGATCCACTTGCCCCAGGTCAGGCCGATGAACGTCCCGCCCCAGATTGCGTTCGCCGCGTCGGCGAACGGCGCCGTCGACCCGGCAAGAGCCGCCTGCGACAGCACGCCGATGATCGCGACGAGCGCGACGACGTAGAGCAGCGTCGCCGCGAGCGTGCCGAAGATCGTCGCGCGCGGGATCGTGCGCTCCGGGTCCTTGACCTCTTCGGCCGGAACGGTCGCCGACTCGAGGCCGATGAACGCCCAGAGTGCAAGCGTCGCCGCCGCGTTGATGTGCCAGTCGAAGCCGCCGTGCGCCGGCGTGAACGGCGTGAAGTTGCTGCCGTGCAGGTAGAACAGGCCGACGATTCCGATCACCGCGAGCGGCACGAACTTCAGGATCGTCGTGATCACCTGCGCGACGCCCGTCTCCCGTGCGCCCGCGATGTTCACGAGCGTGAAGAGCCAGATCGCACCGACGGCGACGACGGCGGCCAGCCAGTTCGTCGTCTGCACCCGTCCCCAGAAGACTCCGAGGTAGCCGGCGAATGCCACGGCGATCGCTGCATTGCCGACCCACGCCGCGATCCAGTACGCCCAGGCGGTCTGGAAGCCGACGAAGTCGCCGAATGCGCGGCGCGCGAAGTAGTACGGCCCGCCGGTGCGAGGATGTGCGCGCCCGAGGTTGGCGAAGACGAGCGCGAGCAGCATTGCGCCGACGCCGGTGAAGGCGAGCGACACGATGGAGGCAGGCCCTGCCTCGCCCGCGAGCAGCGCGGGGAGCGTGAAGATGCCCGAGCCGACCATGTTGCCGACGACGAGGGCGGTGGCCATCCAGAGCCCCATCGATCGCTTGAGCCTGCGCGGTGCAGGTGCAGGTGCAGGTGCGGTTGTCATGACGTTTCCTTTCACACCGCTTCCGCCCCCTGGTCGAGCAGGCCGGTTGGGCGGGGCTCGATCCGGAGGGTGCGCGGCACGAGGGGCGTCCGCCCGACGCGGATGTCGAGGACGCCGTGCTTGTAGGTGATGCCGATGTACTCGAGGTCGGCGTCGTCCGGCAACCGGAACGACGCTTCGAGGCGCTCCTGGATGCGGAAGGGCTTGCCTTCGTCGTCGGTGATGTCCGCCTGCTCGCCGCGAACCGTCACCATCGGCCCAAGCGCCTCGATCGTGAGCTCGTCCTCGGTGAACTCGGCGACGTCCAGCTCGATCGTGTACTCCAGCTCCTGCTCGAGCACGCGCGCGTGCCGGGGAAGCTGGTGGTATCCGACCGCTCGCATGACGGCCACGGCGTCCTCCTCGATCGTTTCGCTCGCGATCACCCCTCGGAGACGGCCGCGGCTCAGGGGAAGGGCTGAACGGCACGCGGGGAATTACTGACGCGGTGCAGGCTTCGCACCGATGCCGGCTGCGCCTCGGTCGGGCGATCCTGTCGGTGACGAAAGGAGATGCCGTGAACACGATCCTGCTCTCAACCGACGGCTCGCCGTCCGCGCAAGCGGCGACGAGGGAGGCAATCGAGCTCGCGAGCGCGACCGGTTGGAGGCTGCGCGTCCTCACAGTGTGGCAGACGCCTGTCCTCACGAGCTTCGGCTACGCGCCCGCCGTGTATGACCCGAAGCTCATCGAGCTCGAGAAGGAGCATGCGACCGAGGTCGCGACGAGCGCTGCCGCACTGGCCCGCGAGGCCGGCGTCGAGGCGACGTTCGAGGTGCAACAGGGCTTCCCGGCGGACACGATCTGCGCGGTCGCGGCCGAGCTGCAGCCGAAGCTCATCGTCATGGGCGCGCACGGCTGGGGCGCTTTCAAGCGGATCGTCTTCGGCAGCGTGTCGAACGCCGTCCTCCACCACGCGTCGAGCCCCGTGCTCATCGTGCGGATGACGGAGGAGGAGGCCGAGGCGGCGAGCCGCGAGTCCGCCGTGAGCGTGGCCCGCTAAGTATGTGGAGCCGGCTGCTTGCGCTGGCCGCACTGGCGGCGCTGGCAGCCGGTGCGCTGCTGCACGTGTCGGGCGTGCCGCGTGCCGGCTCGTGGGTGTGGGCGGCGTCGACGGCGGTGATCCTCGTGCCGCTCGTCGCATCCGTGGGGCGGTCGCTCATGCGCCGCGACGTCGGCGTCGACGCGATCGCGCTCGTCGCGATCGTCTCGGCGCTTGCGCTCGGCCAGTATCTCGCCGGCGCTGTCGTCGCGTTGATGCTCGCGGGCGGAAACGCGCTCGAGGAGTACGCGACCGGGCGCGCGCGGAGAGAGTTGACCCGCCTGCTCGAGCGCATGCCGCATGTGGCGCATCTCCGCCGCAACGGCGTGATCGAAGAAGTTGCCGTCGAGGCGATTCGCGCCGGCGACGTCGTGGTCATCCGCGCAGGAGAGGTCGCGCCGGTCGACGGCGTCGTTGTCTCGGAGGCCGCCGTGATCGACGAGTCGGCGCTGACCGGTGAGCCCTTGCCGCGGTTGCGGGCGCGCGGAGGCGAGGTGAGGAGCGGTTCTGCGAACGCGGGCGACGCCTTCGACCTTCGCGCGACGCATCCGGCGGCCGAGAGCGCGTATGCCGCCATCGTGCGGCTCGTGCAGGACGCGGAGACGCAACGCGCGCCGTTCGTTCGTCTGGCCGACCGCTATGCAGCTGCATTCCTCTTCGTGTCCCTCGCCGTTGCGGGCGGCGCGTGGCTCGCCGCCGGCGATCCGACGCGCTTCCTCGCCGTGATGGTGGTCGCGACGCCGTGCCCGCTGATCCTCGCCGCGCCGATCGCGTTCATCGCAGGCGTCTCACGGGCGGCGCATCGCGGCGTGATCGTGAAGAGCGGCGGCGTGATCGAGCGGCTCGGCGAGGCGCGGAGCGTGCTCTTCGACAAGACCGGAACGCTGACGCTCGGTCTTCCCGCCGTCGAGCAGGTGCTCGTGTTCGACGGGTACGAGCCCGACGAGCTGCTGCGCCTGGCCGCGTCGGTCGATCAGCTCTCGGCGCACGTGCTCGCCGAGGCGCTTGTGCACGATGTCGAAGCGCGCGGGATCGCGCTCAGCGCGCCCGAGCGCGTCGAGGAGGGGAGGGGCCAGGGCGTCGAAGGGCTCGTCGGTGGGCAGCGCGTCGCCGTCGGCAGCTCGTCCTGGCTGCGCGCGCGCGGCTACGACGGCGCCGAAGCCGCGGCGGTTCGGCTCGACGAGACCCTCGAAGGCGGGAGCGCGCGGATTCTCGTCGGCATCGACGGGACACTCGCCGGCGCCGTCGTCATGGGCGACCACGTGCGCGAGGACGCCCGCCTCCTCGTCGAGGACCTGCGCGCCATCGGCGTTCGGCACGTCGCGATCGCAACCGGCGATCGCGCGTCCGTCGCCAACGCTGTGGGGAAGGCGCTCGGAGCCGACCGCGTCTACGCGGAGCAGTCGCCCGAGGACAAGCTCGACATCGTTCGGCTGCTGCGCGCCGATCCCGACTTCCGCCCCGTCGTGATGGTGGGCGACGGCGTCAACGACGCGCCGGCACTCGCGCTCGCGGATGTGGGGATCGCCATGGGCGCCGCCGGGGCGACGGTCTCATCCGAGACCGCCGACTGCGTGATCGTGCTCGATCGCGTCGACCGCGTGGTCGACGCGATCCGGATCGGCAGGAGATCGCTCGGGATCGCCCGCCAGAGCGTCAAGATCGGCATGGCTCTTTCGCTCGTCGCGATGGGCTTCGCGGCCGCGGGGTTCCTGGCGCCCGTCTTCGGCGCCCTCCTCCAGGAGGCGATCGACGTCGCGGTGATCGCCAACGCCCTACGGGCCCTGCACGGCTGATCCCGGCTGCGCGTTTGCCGCAACCTCGCTCCGCGCCCTCCCGGATGCGACCCAGGAAGTCGAAGACGAGAGTCGAGTCAAATGGCGACGGTCGCTGCATTCCCGAGGTCGGTTTTCGAGGAGTTGACGCCTCCGCTCGAGCGCGACGAGGCGCTCGTGGAGGCGGACCGGTGCCTCGAGTGCGGTGGGCCGCACGCGCAGGCGCCGTGCGTGACGTCGTGCCCGGCCGGCGTCGACGTGCCGGCGTTCGTCGCCGCCATTGCGCGCGACGAGCCGGATGAGGCGGCCCGGATCATCTTCGCCGAGAATCTCCTCGGCGGGACGTGCGCTCGGGTCTGCCCGGTCGAGCTCCTCTGTGAGGGCGCGTGCGTCCTGCATCACGAGGGGCGCAAGCCCGTCGAGGTGGGCCGCCTGCAGCGCTTCGCAAGCGATGTCGCGCTCGCGGAAGGCGTGCCGCTCCGGCAGCGCGCGCCGCACAACTGGCTGCGCGTTGCCGTGATCGGCGCAGGTCCTGCGGGACTCGTGTGCGCCGGCGAGCTCGCCGCGCTTGGCTACGCGGTCACCGTGTACGACGAGCGGCCCGAGCCGGGCGGCCTCGCGCGGTACGCGATTGCACCGTATCGCCTGCTTGCGGAGCCGCTGTCGTCGGAGGCGCGCGTGCTCGCCGAGCTCGGCGTCTCGTTCGAGCTCGGCATGGCGATCGACTCGCGCGATTCGCTCGAGTACGTCGCCGCCGACGCCGACGCCGTCGTGCTCGCGGTCGGGATGGGACCCGACGCCGACGTGCACTATCCGGGCGACGACCTGCCGGGTGTCTGGGAGTCGTTGCCGTTCATCGAGGCGATCAAGACCGGGCACGTGCCCGAGGTCGGGGACTATGTCGTGGTCGTCGGCGGCGGCAACACGGCGGTGGACGCTGCGCGGGAGGCCCGGAGGCTCGGCGCCGCCGAGGTGACGCTCCTCTACCGGCGCACGCGCGCGGAGATGCCCGCCTACCCGCACGAGGTCACCGAGGCGCACGAGGAAGGCGTTCACCTGGAGTGGCTGACGGTACCGCTGCGCTTCATCGGCGGCGAACGGCTCGAGGCGGTCGAGTGCCGGCGCGCGAAGCTCGGCGCTCCCGACGCGAGCGGCAGGCGCCGTCCCGAAGAGATCCCCGGCTCCGAGTTCGTCATGCGCGCCGACACCGTGGTGAAGGCGATCGGCCAGCGCCCACGTGCGGAGTTTCTCGCGTGGATCGACCGGCTCGAGGTCGAGCACGGAGGGATCGTCACCGATCCCGTGACAGGCGCGACGACCGCGCAGAAGTACTTCGCCGCGGGCGACGCTTGCAACGGCGGCGCCACAGTGGTCGAGGCCGTGCGCGAGGCGAAGCTCGCCGCGCGGGGCGTGCACGACTTTCTGGCACGAGGCTGGGTATGAGAGAGATCCGCTGGCACGCGCGCGCAGGGCAGGGCGCAAAGTCGGCGTCGCAGCTCTATGCGACGGCGTTGCTGCACGCCGGGCGCAGCGTGCAGGCGTTCCCCGAGTACGGGCCGGAACGGCGCGGTGCGCCGCTGCGCGCCTACACGCGCATCGACGACAAGCCGATCCGACGCCACAACATCGTCATGCATCCGGACGTGGTCGTCGTGCTCGAGCCGTCGCTCCTGCGTGAGGTCGACGTCGCGGAGGGGCTCGCACCGGGAGGCCTCCTGCTGCTGAACGCGGAGACGCCGCCCGCGAGTCTCGCGGGCCTCGACGTCCGCTGCGTTCCCGCCGACCGCCTCGCGGGCTCGTCGAAGTTCGTCAATCTCGTGCTGGCGGGTGCCCTTGCCGCCGCGCTCGACGACCCGGTCGACGCGGTCGCCGACGCAGCTGTGGAGTTGCTCGGCACGAAGGCTGCCCCCGACGAAATCCGCGCGGCCGTGCGCAAGGGGTTCGCATGCCTGAGCTGACCGCGTGGACGGGGCTCCCTCTCGGCGGCATCGTCCGCCCGGGCGAGGCGCCGCCGGTTCGCACCGGCGGCTGGCGAACCGGTGTGAAGCCGGTCGTCACGCTCGACCGTTGCGTCAACTGCCTGCTCTGCTGGCTCTACTGCCCCGACAGCGCGGTCCAGCTCGACGGCACGACGTTCGTCGGCTTCGACTACGACTCGTGCAAGGGCTGCGAGCTCTGCTCGGTCGTGTGCCCCGTCGACGCGATCGAAATGGTGGCGGACGATGGCGACTGAGCTCCAGATCCTGACCGGCGGCCAGGCGGTCGCCGAGGCGATGCGCCAGATCGACCC
>JANMQZ010000288.1:0-4917 GCA_031370755.1 Actinomycetes bacterium | reverse complement strand
TCGCTCTGACGGCGGCGCGCGCCTGCGCGAACGTGTCGGCGGCGACGGCGGCGACCGCTGCGCCGGCAAAGCCCGGCTCCTCCTCGAGGCCCTCCGCGTCGCCCGGGCCGAGCGCGCCGCGCACGCCCGGCAGCGCGAGCGCTTTCGCAAAATCGATGCTGCGCACGCGCGCGTGCGCGTACGGAGAGCGCAGCACCGCGGTGTGGAGCATCCCCGGCAGCTGGATGTCGGCTGTGAAGCGCGCCTCGCCGCGCACGCGCTCCGGCGCGTCCTGGCGGGTCGCGTCGCGCCCGACGACCGTGAGCGGCCCGGCGGGCCACTGCGTCAGCGGATCCTCCTCGACGACGAGCCACACCTCTTCGAAGCGGCCCTCGACCTCCTTCTCGGTGCGGATCAATCTCGCCAATGCAGGATCGCCTCCTCGATTCGCGGATACGTGCCGCAGCGGCAGATGTTCCCCGCCATACGGTGGCGGATCTCGTCGACGGTGGGCTCGGGACTCGCCGCGACGAGCGCTGCGGCCGACACGACCTGGCCCGGCGTGCAGAACCCGCACTGCACGGCGTCGGCGCGCACGAAGGCTTCGATCAGCGGGTGGTCGCGCAGCCCCTCGAGGGTCGTGATCTCGCCGCGCACCGAGTGTGCGAGCGTGATGCACGAGAGCGCCGGCACGCCGTCGACCAGCACGGTGCACGCGCCGCAGTGCCCCTCGTTGCAGGCGATCTTCGTGCCGGTCAATCCGAGCCGCTCGCGCAGCAGTGTCGCGAGGCTCGTGCCGACCGGCGCGTCGGCGACGTGCTCGCCGCCGTTCACCGTGAGCCGCACCTCAGGCACCGCTCGTCACCGCGAGGATGTCGGCGAGGTGAATGAGACGCGCCGCCGTGCGTGCGATCACGCGCGCGTCGGCGTCGTCATCGGCCTCGGGCAACGTGCGCCAGAGATCGCGGGCCGCCACGAGCAGCTCGCGGATCTGATCGAGCTCTTCGACATGCCCGTTGCGCTCGTTCGTTGCGTTCAGGGCGAGGCCGAGCGCGCCGAACGTGTCCTGCTGCCGCGCGAAGAGCATCGGCATCGCCATCGAGAGGTACTGGTGAATGCGGGCGAGGGACATCGGCTGCTGCAAGACGTCGGCGCCCTGCGGCTGCGACGGCGGGAGCGGCGGCTCGCCGTTCGCGATCCGGTTCGCGTTCCCCGCGAGGATGTCGAGGATCTGCGGCTCGGTCAGGCCCGCTATGCGCGCGGTGCGCAGCGAGATCAGGAGCGATTGCGGCTGCATGCCGTACGGGTAGTCGGACGCGTAGACGACCTGCTCCGGCGGTACGAGGTGGAAGAAGCTGAGCAGGTCGATCGGGCTCCAGACGGACGTGTCGAAGAAGACGCCCGTCTTGCCCGCGAAGTGGCCGGCGAGGCCGGAGAGGTCGGCGATGCCGGCGTGGGCGATGATCAGCGTCGCCTCCGGGTACTCCTCGTGGAGGCGTGCAAGGTTGTCCGCGATTGGAGGCAGCCCGCGCCCGCCGTGGATGAGGATCGGCACGCGGCGCTCCGCTGCGATCGAGAACACGGGCGCGAGGCGCTCGTCGTTCAGCTGGAACTTCTGCGCGCGGGGGTGCAGCTTGATCCCGCGTGCGCCGAGATCGAGGCAGCGCTTTGCCTCCTCGATCGGGCTGTCGGTCAGGTCGAGCCGCACGAACGGGATCAGCCGGCCCTTCGCCTCCTCGGCGAACGCGAGCGTGCGGTCGTTGCCCGCGCGGAAGGCCGGAATGCGGTCGGGCTCGTCCAGGCAGAAGACGTTCGCGCGCGAGACGCCGTAGCGGTCGAGGATCCCGATCAGCTCCTCGAGGCGGCCGGCCATGCCGTCGATGTCGTCGCCGAGGTGCGTGTGGGCGTCGACGATGTCCGCGCCCTGCGGCAGCTCGCGGCGCAGCTCGGAGTCGAAGACGGCGAACAACTCCTGGGCGCGCTCGAGCTCGGTCACGGAGTTGAATCTACCCGCGTGGGCTATTCGAACGCGGGCGCGAGCACCCGGTCGAGGAAGACCCGCTCCGGCACGGCGCCGTCCCACTGCGGCACGCCGTTGACGACGATCCGCGGCACGGCCCAGACGTCGAGCGAATCCGCGAGTGCGGGGAACTCCGTCGCCTCGATGGCGGCAGCGCGGATGTGAGGCGAAGCCAGTGCGGCTCGGTACGCCAGCAGCACGGCCGGCGGGCAATGCGGTCAGGTTGGGGTGACGAAGACGTCGATCGCGAGCTCGCGGTCGAGCCCGGCGAGACGCTCGAGCGACTCGGGCGAGAGCGACGACGTGCGCCTGCCCGCTTCGAGCACGGCGCCGAGGAGCGACGAGAGCTCGTAGCCCCACGGTAAGCCGTAGTACCGAAGCCCGACGTCCTTCCCTTCGGGAAGGACTAGGACTGCCGGGAACATTGCGACGCCGGGCGGCCGGTCTTCGACGCGGTAGGTCACGTGCTCGGAAAGGGAGGCGAGGCCTTCGACGATCCGCTCGGTCTCGGCGCCGAAGTCGATGTCGCGCGCGCCGGGCAGGGGCGTTTCCTCCGGCCCGTGCGCGACGAGCAGCTCGACCGGCCGCTCGAGCGCATCGAGGAGCTCCCGCACCTTCGCCTCCTCGTCTGGCCGGAAAATCGCCACGCCGGTGACTATAGGATCCGCGCGGTGGGCGCCGTTCTGATCTGTGCGGACTCGACGCGGTCGCCGGAGATGCGGCACGAGGTGCCCGTCGCGATCCCCGACGCCTTTCTCTATGCAGAGCAGAACGGCCGCCGGGTCGCGGTCGTCAGCTCGCTCGAGGCGGTGCGCATCAACGCAGCGGATCCGGGGATCGAGGTGATCACCCCTGACACGCTCGGCGCCGACGAGCTGCTCGCCGACGGCATCCCGGTCGACGAGATGCTGCTGCGCGTCTATGCGCGCGCGTGCCGGGAGCTCGAGATCACGAGCGCCGCCGTGCCGTCGACGTTCCCGCTCGACCTCGCGGATCGCCTTCGCGCCGACGGCATCGACGTGCAGCCCGACCGTGAGCTCTTCGACCTGCGGCGCAGGAGCAAGAACGCAACCGAGATCGCGGGCCTTCGCCGCGCGCAGCGCGCCTGCGAGGCAGCGCTCGACAGCGCGCGGGAGATGCTTCGCAACGCGACGAGCGACGGCACGCTCGTGCTCGACGGCGAGCCGCTGACGTGCGAGCGGATCAAGATGGAGGTCGAGCGCATCTTCGGGGAGCACGATGCGTTCGCCGACGAGTTCACCGTCTCGCACGGCCCGCAGACCGCAATCGGGCACGAGTCGGGCCACGGCGCGATCCTTGCCGGCGAGTCGATCGTCTTCGATCTGTTCCCGCGCGACCGCGCGACCGGTGTCTTCACCGACATGACGCGCACATACGTCGTCGGTGAGCCGCCCGCGGAGATCGCCGAGTGGCACGGGCTCTGCAAGGAGGCGCTCGACCGTGTCGTCGCGGCGGTCGAGCCCGGCGTGAACGGGCGCACGCTGATGAAGATCGCCGCCGATCTCTTCGAAGAGCACGGCCACCCGACGCAGTTCACGAAGAAGCCGGGCGAGGTGCTCGAGAGCGGCTTCTTCCACAGCCTCGGGCACGGTGTCGGCCTCGAGGTGCACGAACACCCGTATCTCTCGCGCGTCGGCGACGATCTCGTTCCGGGCGACGTGATCGCGCTCGAGCCCGGGCTCTACCGCCCTGGGCTCGGCGGCGTCCGGCTCGAGGACATCGCGATCGTCACGACGGATGGGATCGACGTCGTGACCGACTACCCGTACGAGCTGGCGCCGTGACACAGCACGCGATCGAGACGATGTTCCTCGAGGAGCGGCGCTACCCGCCACCGCCCGAGTTCGCCGTGCAGGCGAACGCGCAGCCCGGCATCTACGACGAGCCCTTCGAGGCGTTCTGGGAGCGCGAGGGAAAGGAGCGGCTGACCTGGTTCGAGCCGTTCACCGAGCTGTACGAGTGGGAGCCGCCGTACGCGAAGTGGTATCTCGGCGGCACGCTCAACGTCTGCTTCAACTGCGTCGACCGGCACGTCGACGCCGGCCGCGGCGGCACGGTCGCGTACCACTGGGAGGGCGAGCCGGCGGACGAGCGGCGCGCGATCACGTACGCGCAGCTCCAACGCGACGTCGTGCGCTTCGCGAACGCGCTGAAGAAGCTCGGCGTCGGCAAGGGCACGCCGGTCGCGATCTACATGGGCATGGTCCCCGAGCTGCCGGTCGCGATGCTCGCGTGCACGCGGCTCGGCGCGCCGCACACGGTCGTCTTCGGCGGGTTCTCCGCCGACTCGCTCTCTGGCCGGATGGTCGACATGGGCTGCGAGGTGCTCATCACGCAGGACGAGGCGTGGCGCCGCGGCTCGACCGTGCCACTGAAGCGCACGGCCGACGAGGCGATGAACGAGGCGCCGAAGGTCCGCGCCTCCGTCGTCCTGCGGCGCACGGGCAACGACGTGCCGATGCAGGACGGCCGCGACAACTGGTGGCACGAGCTCGAGGCGGGCGAGCCGGACGACGCCGCGTCGTGCCCGTGCGAGCCGATGGCGAGCGAGGATCTGCTCTTCCTCATGTACACCAGCGGCACGACCGCGAAGCCGAAGGGCATCGTGCACACGACCGCCGGCTACCTGTGCGGCGTCGCGACGTCGCACTATTACATCTTCGACCTCAAGCCCGACACGGACGTCTACTGGTGCGCGGCCGACATCGGCTGGATCACCGGGCACAGCTATATCGTCTACGGCCCGCTCTGCAACGGCGCCACGTCGGTGCTCTACGAGGGAACGCCGGACTTCCCCGACAAGGAGCGCTGGTGGGACATCGTCGAACGCTACGGCGTGACGATCCTCTACACCGCGCCGACTGCGATTCGCGCGCACATGAAGTGGGGGCCGGAGC
>JANMQZ010000287.1:0-39060 GCA_031370755.1 Actinomycetes bacterium | reverse complement strand
GTGCGTGCCGTCGGGTCGCGGTCGATCGCGATCAGCTTGCCGCGGCCGTGGAGGTCGGCGGCGAGCAGCGTCGCGTGACCGCCGGCGCCGAAGGTGGCGTCGATGACGGTCTGCCCCGGCTGCACGGCGAGGCTCTCGCGACCCTCGGTCGCAAGGACGGGGACGTGATCAGTCGCGCTTGGCTGCAAGACGTTCGGCAACATCTTCTGCGCTCCCTTCGACTTCGGCGAGCTCGCGACGCCAGGCGGCGCGATCCCAGATTTCGAGGTGGTCGTGCACACCGGCGACGACGACGTCGCGGCCGAGCTTTGCGTGCTCGAGCAGCGCGCTCGGCAGTCCGACGCGACCCTGCTTGTCGAGCTCGGCCTCCGCGGCGCCGGAGAAGAAGAAGCGCTTCATCCGCCGGCCCTCCTGGCTCAACGGGTTGAGCGTGGAGAGCTGCGTCTCGACGAGCGTGTCCCAGTCGGCGCGGGTGTAGGCGAAGAGGCAGCCGTCCATGCCGCGCGTCACGACGATCCCCTCTCCGAAACGGTGTCGGAAACGGGCCGGCAACGTGAGCCGGTTCTTTTCGTCGATGGTGTGGTCGTATTCGCCGAGGAGCATCGCGGGGTGGGGCCAGTATCCTCCACTCAGCCCCACGATAAACCACGATTCCCCACTTGTCCACCCCGGAAGGGGGATCTGCGCTTGAGCTAGGGCGGCGCAGCTCGGGCGGCCCGGGCGAGGCCGACGAGGTCGGCGAGGGCCTCGTGGCCCTCGGCGCGGTCGCGGTCGCGGAGGGCGGCGTGCAGGGCCCGCCCGGCCGTGTCCACGTGAACCGTGACGAGCCGGAGCCGCCGCTGGAGCGGCCCCTCGACGAGGCGGAGGCTCTGCGCCTTCTCGAGCGGCACCCAGACCGTGACCCGCCGCACCCGCCCGGTCATCGTCACGACCGCCGCGTCCGTCCTGCCCCACGCGAGGAAGCGGTAGCGCAGCGGGCTCTTCCAGGCCACGCGCCGGGGCGCCCGGCGCTCGGGGCGCGGCGCGTCCGGCAGAAGGTGCTCGAGCAGCTCGAACGCGAGCGCGCGGCTGCCGACGGGCAGAAGCGCACGCAGCTGCCCGCGGCTCGCCTCCCCCTCCCCTTTTCGCTTCTGCCGCCCGGCGAGATCGACCTCGAGCCTGCACCAGCCGAGCCGCCGCCAGATGAAGGGCTCCACGAGACGCACCGCCTGCACGCGCCCCGGCCGGATCGTCTCGGCGTTCAGCGCCACGAGGCCCGAACGGAGGCGCAGCCCGTCGGGCGCGGCGGCAACGGTCAGCTTGTACTCCTGGTTGAAGCGCCGCCACACGAGCGTCGCGACCGCGATCAGCTCGGCCGCTCCGCCGCCGACGATCCCGGCGGCCGCCGCCGGCGCGAGGAACGCGGTCACGATGAGTGCGGCAAAGACGGCCTCGACGACGATGCCCACGTCGCTGACGAAGATCGACGCGACGAGCTGCAGCGTCGACACCGACGTCAGGACTCGCTCCTCGATCTCCTCGGGCTCGTGCGGCGCCGTCTCGCCCGCGGTTGCGAGGCGGAGCAGGCGTGCACGCAGCGGCTCGACCTCGTGCTGCGGCAGATACGCGAGCCGCGCGGTGCCGCCGCTCGTCCCGCCGAGCCGCAAGCGGAGCTCCGCCACCCGGAAAATACGCGCGAGCCCGGGCTGCACAATGTCGATCGCCTGCACCTGAGCGAGCGGAAAGCGCAGCGACTGCCGGCGGATGAGCCCCGTCTCGATGCGCAGGTCGTCGCCCTCGATGCGCCAGCGCGTGACGAGCCAGTTGACGAAGCCGAAGGCCGCGAGCAGTGCGACGATTCCGAGCTGAATGTACGAGTCGCTGAAGTTGCCGCCGCCGCGCAGCACGATCGGGACGAGCACGATGAAGATCGCAATCGCCGCGCGGCCGGCGCGCACGACCGGCGACACCGGATGGAGGCGGCGCCAGCCGTCGCTCTCGGTCACAGCCCGGCTGCCTGCGCCTCTCCGAGCTCGGCGAGCCGGTCGCGGACGCGCGAAGCCTCGTCGACGGCAAGCCCGGGGATGCGCGCGTCACTCGCCGCTGCGGCGGTGTGCATGCGCACCGTTGCGAGGCCGAACGCGCGCTCGAGCGGCCCAGCGGTCACGTCGATGAACTGCATCCGCCCGTACGGGATCACCGAAAGGCGGAAGAAGAGGAGGCCGCGGCGGACGAGCAGGTCCTCCTCACGCTCGGCATAACCCCACGAGCGCACGCGGCGCGCAACGACGACCTCGCCCACGGCGCCGAGCGCCAGGGCCGCAGCGGCGGCGATCCCCGCGACGGCGCCACTCCGCGACACGAGCAGCGCGAAGAGCCCAGCCGAAAGCAGAAGCGCGATCACCCCCACTTCGAGCCGGCGCAAGGTGAGCAGGCGAGGCGAGGGCGCTCGCCACGCCGTATCCGGTTCGAGCATTGCGCACGGAGTATTGCCGCAGTAGGCTCGCGAACGCGGCAACGGTCTGCGGCTCAGTTCTCGAACGGAGGAGCCCGCATGACCACGCAGACCCGCCGCGTCACCGAGCAGCCGCTCAACCTCGTGCTCCGGCCCGACTCGCCGGCCGAAGCCGCGTTCAAGAGCGCCGTGCTCGCGCCCGGCTTCGAGCCCGCCCCCGGCCTCGCCCTCGAGTACCTCGGCGGCCGGACGCTCGCGAGCCTTGCCTACCGCCTCGTCTACCTCGGGCGCTGGCAGGCGGCAGAGCGACGCGACCTCGACCGCGCGCTCGCCGGGGCGATGCGCGACCCAGGGTTGAACGAGATCCTCGCGCAGTACTTCCCGGATGCGCAAGTCACCGCGACCGTCAAGGGCTCGACCGTGCATCGCGGCACGATCCCGCAGCGCGTCGACAAGCAGTTCCTCGAAGCGCTCGTGTCGCACATCGCCGACGCGGGCGACGACAGCACCGCGATCTGCGTGCTTCTGCCGCGCGGCGCCGTCCTCGTCGAGCGGGAGGACGTGACGTCGGAGAACGGGCTCGGCGGCTTCCACGGCTCGATCCACCTGCGCGGCACGACGGTCTACTACGCGGTCGCGTTAAACTCCGAGCGCTCGAACGGTATCGTCGCGTTCGACCCACCGTGGAAGAACGGGTGCGCGACGCTCTACCACGAGCTGCCGGAGGTGCGCACCGACCCCGACGTCGAGGACGCGATCCGCGCCGGGCGCGCGCCGGCCGCGACGCACATGCTGGGCTGGTACTCGCCAGCGGGCGGCGAGATCGGCGACATCCCGATCGCGGAGTCACACGGCGACATCCATCTCGCGATGAAGGACGTGCCGCTCGCCGCAGGCGGCACTGCGCCGGTTCAGCTGATGTGGTCGAACCGCGTCGGCGGACCGGAGGCGCCCCCGACCAGCTGACCGTCGTACGCACCGCGGCCGCACAGCACCGCGGCGCCGCAGCGCGCGCCGAGCGCGACCGCTTCGTCGAGCGCGAGCCCGTCGGCGAGCCCGAACGTCAGTCCGGCGGCGAAGCAGTCGCCGCAGCCGTATGCATCCTGGATCGGCCCCGGCAGGGGCGCTGCACGGAACGGGCCGCCGGGGCGAATCCAGCCGCCGAGGCCGCCCGACGTCGTGACGACGATGCGTGGCGGCGGCTCGAGCCCGCCGGGCTCGAAGCGCTCCGAGGGGTCCTCGCCGCTACCGACGAGGACGTCGATCTCCTCGGCGGCCCGCTGCAGCGTCGCGAGCTCGCGCGCCGTCGCGACGAGGATGGGCGACCGTCGTGCGCGCCGGAGCGCGGCGGCGTCGCCGCTGACGAAGTAGACGGCGCCGCAGCGCGCGAGCTCCTCCCACGGCAGGGACGCATCCTCTCCCGACGGCCGCTGCTTGCGTCCGAGCACGGTGATCGTGCGCTCGCCGTTCTCGTCGACGTAGGTGTACGCGCGCCGCTGCGGCTCCCCCGCCGCCGCCGCGTGCACGGTGACCCCGCGCGCGGCAAGCTCCTCGCGGGCGCGGCGGCCGAGCTCGTCGTCGCCGAGCGACGTGAAGAGCTGGGCCGAGCCGTTGAGATTCGCGAGCTGCGTCGCGGCCACGGCGCCGCCGCCGGCGGCCTCCTCCCAGGTCTCCAGGGAGTGAACGATCTCCCCCGCGGCCGGCACATGGTCGACCCGGACGAACTCGACCCACTCCACGTGCCCGACAACCGCGACGTTCACGGCTCACATCTTCGGGTCGGAGTACGTTTCATCAAGTAGTGATCCCGCCCTTCGAGACCTTCTACGAAGCCCACCGCGACGAAGTCTTCCGGTTTCTCGGCCGGCGGCTCGGCCGGGAGCGCGCTGAGGACGCCTTCCAGGAGACGTTCCTCCGCGCGCTGCGAGCCTATCCGCGACTCGAGCACGGTGACCACCTGCGCGCGTGGGTCTTCACGATCGCGAGCCGGATCGTCGTCGACGAGGCCCGCCGTGCGAGGCCCCACGGCGAGCTGCCGGAGCTCTCGGTCGAGGACGGCCTGCCTGCGTTCGAGGATCTCGCTCCCCTGACCGGCGACTTGCCGCCGAAGGAGCGCGCAGCGGTCGTGCTGCGCTACGGCTACGACCTGAGCTACGACGAAATCGGTGCTGCGCTCGGCTCGACTGAGCAGGCGGCTCGGCAAGCGGCATCGTCCGGCGTCCGCCGGCTGCGAAAGGAGCAACAGTGACGATCTCCCCCTCTCTCGACGAGCGCTTCCGCGCGGCTGCGGCCGCGGAGGGCCTGCTCGACGTCGCCTTCGACGTGTTCGACGACACGCCCATCGGGCCGCTGCTCGTCGGCGTCACCGACCGCGGCGTCTGCCGGATCAGCTTCGACGCCGAGCCGGAGCACCACCTCGACGTGCTCGCGCGCCAGTTCGGCCCGCGCGTGCTGCGCTCGTCGAAGCCGGTGGAGCGCGTGCATCGCGAGCTCGACGAGTACTTCGCGGGCCGCCGCCGGCACTTCGACGTCGAGCCCGACACGCGATTCCTGCCGGAGTACAACCGGCTCGTGCTCGGCGAGCTCGCGCGGGTCGAGTACGGCACGACGACGACCTACGGGACGCTCGCCGCGCAAGCCGGCAACCCGCGGGCGGCGCGCGCGGTCGGCACGGTGATGAACCGCAACCCGATCCCGATCATCCTCCCCTGCCACCGCGTGATCGGCGCGTCCGGGAACCTGACCGGCTACGCGGGCGGGCTCGACCTCAAGGAGCGGCTGCTCCGGCTCGAGGGCGCGATTCTCTAGGGGTGCACGCCGTAGCGCACGGCGAGCACGAGGAGCACGCCGGCGGCGGCGAGGGCCGCACCACCGAGGAGCTGGCCGAAGCGCCGCGCGAACGGCGTCGTGGCGCCGAAGAAGAGCGCGGCTCCGGCGATCGCGGCGAGCGCGCCCGCGATCTCCTCGACCCGGAGCGTGTCCTTCGCGTTGAAGTGGATGGCGAGCAGGTGCATGGCCTGCGGCAATCTTACTGCGGGCGGAGGCCGTCGAGCGCGAAGTCGAGGTAGCGCTGCCACCCGTCGTGGGGCGCCGAGCGGGCGACGCCGAGGAGAATGACGGGCAGGTCGTCGACCGTCACGTCCTTGCGTACCTCGCCGTCGCGCTGGGCCTGTCTCAGAAGCTTTCCGACGAGCGTCCGCACCTCCTCGCGCCCCTGTTGGATCGCCGGGCGCGCGAACACCTCGCTGTCCACGCAGTCGCAGAAGCCGCGGTCGGCCATGTGCACGGCCGCGGAGTCGACCATGAACTCCCGGAAGGTCTCCGCCTTGCGGGCGAGCTCCGTGATCTCGTGGACGCGATCCTCGAGGAGCGCGGCGAGCAGGTCGTCCTTCGTCGGGAAGCGGCGGAAGATCGTCGCGACGCCGACGCCGGCGCGTTCGGCCACCTCCGCCACGCCGGCCTCGAGGCCGTGCTCGGCAAAGACGGCGCGCGCGGCCTCGAGAACGAGGCCGCGGTTGCGCTCGGCGTCGGCGCGCAGCGTCGTCATGCGGCGACCGGAACGATCTCCTCGGCTTCCTGGATCTGCGCGACATGCCGCTGGCGGATCAGCAGCAGAAGCACGCCGATCGCGGCCGCCATCCAGATCGCGCCGATCAGGAACGCGAGCTGGTAGCCGCTGAGGAGTGCCGCGTCGTGCCCGAGGGCGGCCTCCTTGTGGCTCGTCCGCGAGGCGGCGAAGGTCGAGAGGATCGCGAGGCCGAGCGCTCCGCCGATCTGCTGCGACGTGTTGAAGAGGCCCGACGCGAGGCCGGCGTCCTCCGGCGGCACGTTCGTCGTCGCGAGCAGCGTCACCGGCACGAACACCAGGCCCATGCCGATCGAGGTGACCATCACGGCGGGGAAGAGCTGGCCGAAGTAGGTTCCCGTGAGCGACAGTTGCGTGAAGAGCAGCATCCCGACCGTCGCGATCGAGAGGCCGGTGATGGTGACCGCCCGCACGCCGATGCGCTTGATCAGCGACTGTGCGAGCCCGGCGCCGATCACGATTCCAAGCGTGAAGGGCAGGAACGCGAGCCCAGCCTTGATCGGGCTGTAGCCGCGCAGCTGCTGTACGTAGAGCGACGCGAAGAAGAACATCGAGAAGAGGCCCGACGCGACAAGCAGCATTGCCGTGTTCGAGGCGGTGAGCGAGCGCGTGCGGAAGATGTCCAGCTTGATGAGCGGCGCTTTCGAGCGTAGCTCGATCACGACGAACGAGACGAGCAATGCGATCGCCGCGAGGAAGAGGCCGATCGTCTTGCCGGATCCCCAGCCGTACGAGCCGGCCTTCACGATCGCGTAGACGAGCACGAGCAGGCCGCTCGTCACGGTGACCGCGCCGGCGACGTCGCTCGTCTCGGGCTTCTCCTCGCCCACCTCGTTCGTGATCATGCGCAGCGCAAGCAGGCCGGCCGCGATGCCGATCGGCAGGTTGATGAAGAAGACCCAGCGCCAGGAGAGCGTCTCGGTGAGCACGCCGCCAAGCAGCAGGCCGGCTGCGCCGCCTCCCGCCGCGATGGCGCTCCAGACGCCGAGCGCCTTGGTGCGTTCCGCGCCGTCCGCGAACGTGCGCGTGACGATCGCGAGCGCCGCCGGCGAGACGAGTGCGGCACCGAGGCCCTGGAGGGCGCGGCCACCGATGAGCATGCCGGACGAGGTCGCGACGCCGTTCACGAGTGAGGCGCCGGTGAAGATGACGAGCCCCGCGATGAAGAGCCGCTGCGTGCCGAAGAGGTCGGCTGCGCGGCCTCCGAGCAGGAGGAACCCGCCGAAGACGAGGGTGTAGGCGTTGACGATCCACTGCAGGCCCGTGGGCGAGAAGTGGAGGGCATGCTCGATCGTCGGGAGTGAGACGTTGACGATCGTTGCGTCGAGGATGACCATGAACTGCGCGACACAGACGAGGCCGAGGACGGCCCAGCGGTTCGGTGCGGAAAGACTCATCTAGCGGGTTTCTCCTTCGAATCGGTTAGCTGCCCAACCTAGCCGAAAACGGACTGCCCGCTCCGCTTATTCCGGGGGCTGCTCGAGCGGCAGCTCGATCCGGAAGGTCGTCCCGCGCCCGGCGGCGCTTTCGACGCCGATCGTCCCGCCGTGCGCGTCGACGATCGCCTTCGAGATCGAGAGGCCGAGTCCCGTACCGGGGATGGCGCCGTCGGTCGCCGAGCGGGTGCGGAAGAAGCGCTCGAAGAGCTGCTCCTGCTCCTCGGGGTCGATGCCCATCCCCGTGTCCGCGACCTCGATCACGGCGCCGGCCGCCCCGGGGCGGACGCGAACCGCGACCGTGCCGCCGGCAGGCGTGAACTTGATCGCGTTCGAAACGAGGTTGTCGACGAGCTGTGCGATCCGCCCGCGGTCGCCGGCAACCGGCTGCACCGCTTCCGAGGTGAACCCGAGCCGGACGCCCGCCGCTTCCGCAGCGGGCTTCGCGGCCTCGACGCACAGCGCGAGCAGGGGCTCGAGCTCCACCTCGGCCCACTCGAAGCTGAGGCTCCCGGCCTCGGCCTGCGCGACGACGAGCAGATCGTTGACGAGGCCAAGCAGGCGGTCGGCGTTCCGGTCGACGACCTCGAGGAAGCCTCGGTGGTCGCCGCGGAGCTCGTCGGTGTCGTCGAGGACGAGCTCGAGGTAACCGCGGATCGAGGTCAGCGGCGTGCGGAGCTCGTGTGAGACGAGCGCGATGAACTCGTCCTTCAGCCGGTCGACGCTGCGGAGCTTCTCGTTCTGGGCGCGCTCGCGCTCGAGGAGCCGGTCGCGTTCCGCGGCCGTGGCGCGGAACTCAACCTCGTTCTCGTTCCGGGCCGTCACGTCGGCCATGAAGCCGAGGAGATAGAGCGGCTTGCCGTCGTCGTCGAACGCGACGGACGCGTCGTCCTGGATCCACACGATGCTGCCGTCCCTCGCGACCAGCCGGTACTCGATCTGGATCGTCTCGTGCGTCTCGTGGACACGCGCGAACGCGTCGAGCACCCGATCGCGGTCGTCGTCGTGCAGCACGCGCGAGAAGAAGTCGGGATCCGCGATCCACTCCGCTGCGGCATAGCTCGTCACGCGCTCGACCTGGGGGCTGAAGTACCAGCCGCTCGCAGCGCCGAGATCCTCGATGTAGATGCCGCCCGGCAGCTGCTCGACGAGTGCGCCGAAGCGATTCCGTGCTGCGCTCTCGGCCTCCGACACGCGCTGCAGCTCGAGCTGGCCCATCACCTGCCGCCCGATCGCCAGGAGCGCGTCCTCTTGCGTCTTCGTGAGGTCGCGGGCACGGCGGTCGAGGACGCACACCGTTCCGATCGCGTGGCCCGCGTGCGAGTGGAGCGGCACGCCGGCGAAGAACCGGAACCCAGCCGCGACGAGCGGCGAGTCGTGGTAGCGCGGGACCGCGCGCGCGTCGCGAACGACGAAGACGCCGTTGTGCTCGAGCGCCTCGGCGGCGAGCGCCGCGTCGCGGGGGAACTCGGAGAAATCGACCCCGCGCCTCGCCTTCAGCCAGGAGCGGTCGGCGTCGACGAAGGCAAGCGCGGCGGCAGGCGCATCGCAGA
Source organism: Actinomycetes bacterium (assembly GCA_031370755.1). Classification (GTDB taxonomy): domain Bacteria; phylum Actinomycetota; class Thermoleophilia; order Gaiellales; family Gaiellaceae; genus Palsa-739. The sequence continues at coordinate 30,051 of JANMQZ010000287.1, read as the reverse complement.
CGGCGGCCGCGAGCTCGACGAGGTCGTCGAACGCCTGCTCGGGAGGCGTGTCGAGGATGCGGTATTCGAGCAGCGCGTCGAGGCGCGCCGCCTCGGCGTGGTCGCTGAGAGTGCTGGTCGTCACCGTTCGGGTATCGGCAGGTGGAAGCGACCCCGAGGTGCCGGGAGACACAATCGCCCGGAATCCGTGCCGTCTCTACCCCGGACAGGTGACGCGTCAGGTCGTCGGGCGCAACTTGTAGCCCACGCCCCACAGGTTCACGACCCAGCCTTGCAGGCCGGCGCCTTCGAGCTTGCAGCGCACCCGCGAGGCATGCGACTCGAGTGTGCGCGTCGGCGCGAACCCGGGATAGCCCCAGACGTCGCGAAGCAGGTGCTCGCGCGTGAACACCCGGTCGGGATCGCCGGCGAGCTTCACGAGCAGCGCGTACTCCTTCTGCGAGAGCACGACGTCCCGGTCCCGCACGAGCACGCGCCGTGCGGCGCGATCGATCACGAGCTCCCCGAGGTCGACGAGCTCGCTCCGCGGCGGGCAGCGCCGCAGGACGGCGCGGATGCGCGCGACGAGCTCCTCGTAGACGAACGGCCGCGCGAGGTAGTCGTCGCAGCGCTCGAGCGCGCGTACTTTCGCCTGCGGGTCGGCGCCGCCGAGCACGATCACGGGACAATCCGGCACGCGGGCCCAGTCAAGGGCATCGGGATCGCCGAGGAGGAAGACGTCGGGATCCGCGGCGCGCGGCAGCTTCTCCGTCGACTCGAACGCGAGCACGTCGAAGCCGTCGCTTCGCAGCTGGCGTTCGAGGAAGTCGCGGATCGCGGGCTCCGGCTCGGCGAGCACGAGTGCAGTCATGTGGGCGACCGTAGTCACGCTTGGGCGGCGGCGCCAGATGTCTTTTTGCGCGAAAGTGTGACTTCTCGTCACGCAGTAGGGTGACGTGACATGGCCCAATCGAGCCCCAAGCCGAAGCCCTGGCAATGGCTGCGCCGGTACCGGATCTGGGAAGCCAACCGCAAGGACTTCCTCTATCCCGAGAACTCTCTGGAGCCGGAGCCTGCGGACGACGAGGCGAAGCGCGAGGAGACCGTTCGCAGGCGACCCGACGACAAGAGCTGATCAGCTCCTACGCGATGGAGATCGTGCTGCTTGGCCCTGGTGATAACGACAAGGTGCGCGCGGCCGGCCATCTCTTCGACGCGCCGCCGGTCGACGATGCCGTCGAGCGCTTCCTCACGGACGACCGTCACCACCTCTTCGTCGCGTACGAGGACGACCTTCCCGTCGGCTTCGTCTCCGGCGTGGAGCTCACCCACCCCGACAAGGGCACCGAGATGTTCCTCTACGAGCTCGCGGTCGACGAGTCGCACCAGCGGCAGGGCATCGGGCGCGCACTCGTGCGCCGGCTCGCTACACACGCGCGCGACCGCGACTGCTACGGCATGTTCGTGCTGACGGACGACGACAACGCTGCTGCGCTCGCGACGTACGGAACGGACGGAGCCACCCGCGAGGACGGGATCGTCATGTTCACGTGGGAGCCGCCGGCCGCAAGCGAGTGACGCGTCAGAGCCGTCCGGAGCGCACAACACCCCAGAAGAGCCACATCCCGAGCACCGTCGAGAGGATGAAGCCGATGACCGAGACGAGGTTCACGCCGAGCAGGTGCGGGCCGCCGGTCGCGAAGACGCCGATCAGGCTCGAGCCGATCAGCCCGCCGACGACGATTAGCGCGATCACGAGCCGGTTGAACACGCGCTGCGTCTGATCCATGAAGTCGTCGAGGCCCTTGTGCACGAAGCCGACCTCGAGCTGCCCATCGCGGACCTCTTCCAACAGATCGTGCCACTGAAACGGCGCCTCACGGAGGACGTGAACGTAGGCGAGCGCGTCGCGGCGCGCGCGTTTTGCGACCCGCTGCGGCGTGAAGCGGTCGATCAGCAACCCGCGCGCGTACGGCCGCGCGACCTCGAACACGTTGAAGTCCGGATACAGCTCGACACCGACCGAGCCGAGCGTTGCGATCGCGCGGTCGAGCAGCAGGTAGCGCGTCGGCAGGTGCAGGTTCATCGCGTAGATGAGCTGGAACGCCTCGCGGATCACCTGGATCGGATCGATCTCGCTGACGCTCGCGCCGTAGTAGCGGTAGTACATCTCGCGCAGCTCGGCCTTGAACTCCTCCTCGCGCTCCTTCGGGAAGCGGACGCCGAGCTCGGCGAGACGCTTGGGTAGGATGTCGACGTTCTCCTGCGCCGCGTCGATGAACATGCGCGTCAGCTTCGACATGTCGTCGTCGCTGAGCTTCCCGACCGCGCCGAAGTCGACGAGGCCGATCGTCCCCGCCTCCTCGAGCACCATGATGTTCGCCGGGTGCGGGTCGCCGTGGAAGAAGCCGTGCCGGAAGATCATCTCCATCCACGTCTCCGCGATCCGGTACGCGAGATCGCGGCGCTCGTCGAGCGTGAACGGGAGCGTGTCGACGTCGGCCAACTGCGTCCCCTCGAGCCACTCGAGCGTCAGCACGCGCGCCCGCGTGTACATCCAGTAGACCTTTGGTACGCGCACGTGCGGGTCGCCGGCGAAGTTGCGGTGGAACGTCTGCGCGTTCCGGCCCTCGAGCCGGTAATCGAGCTCCTGGCGGATCTGCTTGGCGAACTCGTCGACGAGCGCGTGCGCGTCGATGAAGTCGAGCGCGCGGACCCGCTCCTTCACGAGCTTCGCCGCCTGGTAGAGCAGGACGAGATCGGCCTCGATCTGCCGCGGTGCGCCCGGACGCTGGATCTTGACCGCGACGATCTTCCCGTTCGGGAGCGTTGCGCGATGCACCTGGCCGATCGACGCCGCCGCCACGGGAACCGGGTCGAACGCGAGGAAGAGCCGGTCGATCGAGTTGCCGAGATCCTCCTCGATCACACGCTCGGCTTGCTCGAACGGGAACGGTCGCACGTCGTCCTGAAGGCCGCGCAGCTCCGTGATGATGTCCGGCGGCACAACGTCGGGGCGCGTCGAGAGCAGCTGCCCGAACTTGACGAACGTCGGCCCGAGCTCGTCGAGGAGCTCGCGCAGATGTTGGCCGCGCGCAGAGGATCCTTCGTTGTACACCTCGGCGAGCCGCGCCTCGGCAGAGCGCCCCGGCAGCAGGTCGGTCAGCTTGTGCGCCTCGAGGAAGTAGCCGAAGCCATGCCGCACCATGACCTGGGCGATCTCCGACAGGCGGCCGAGGCTGCGCGTTGCGGGTTGGGCCACCCTAAGAGTGTGACACGGGAACGCGCTTCCGCCACCGTGACGGCGGCGTCAGGAGCTGCTCGACCCGCAGATATGCGAGCCCGACGAGCGGCAGGTCGCCGAGCTTCTCGACGCAGAGGTAGCGCGGCCGCCAGTCCGGATGGAACTTGCGGCTGAACGAGTGCAGCCGCTCGAGCTGGAAGACGTTGTCGGCCGAGAGGAGCGCGCGGCGGAGCACCCGCCGCAACACCGTGACCGCGAGCTCCGGTGAGAGAAAGTCCGCGAGCGCGCAGAAGTTGAGCGACACCTCGGCGACCCCGCACTCCTTCGCCCAGACGAGCGTCTCGACGACAAGGAACTCCATGAGGCCGTTCGGCGTCGTCGGCCGGCGGCGCATTGTCGAGAGCGACCAGCCGCCGCCCGCCGCCGAAGGCGCCATGTGCATGAAGCCGCCGACGTCGCCGTCCGGCGAGACGGCGATCGCGAACATCGTCCCCTCGGCGTAGAGATCGTCCATCGCCATCGAGAAGCCACGCTCGACCTGGTTGCCGCGCCACACGGCGGAGACGGCCTCGAGCTCCGCGCGCAGGCTCTCGTCGACGTCGTCGGCGCCGACGATCCGGAACGAGTAGCCCGCCTTCGTCAGGCGCGAGACGGACTGCCGCACCTTGCGAATCGAGCGCCCTTCGAGCGAGAACGCATCCGGCCGCAGCACCGCCTCGTTGCCGATCGCGATCGCGCGCATGCCGAGCCGCTGGTAGCGCGGGACGCTCTCGCGCGACGCACCGAGGATTGCGAGCCGCCAGCCGCGCGCGTGTGCGACGCGCCGGAACTCGGCGAGGAGCGCGTCGAACTCCGCGGCGTCGCCGACGGGGTCGCCACTGACGAGCGCGGCGCCCGACACGACGCGGTAGGCGAGAAACGCACGCCGGGTCGGCGAGAAGAAGAAGCTCTTGTCGCGCCGCAGCGCGAAAAAGGAGAGGCTGTCGCTGCCGTACTTCTCGACGAGGTCGCGCGCGACCCGCCGCTCCCCGACCGTCTGCGCCACCGCCTCCGACAACGGCCGCAGCCACAAGCCGAGCACCGTGAAGCCTCCGAGCAGGCCGACGGCCGTGAGCAAGTCGCCCACCCGGTCCGGCAGCTCCCCGCCGCGCAGATCGATGCCGAGCGCGAGCAACGTGGCGGCGAGCGCCGCGATCACGATCAGCAGCACCGGCCGCACCGCGCGCGGATCTCCGGGGACGTCGAACCGGCGACGCCACCGCAGGAGCGCAGCGAGTAGCAGCAGCGACGTCGTGGACTCCTCGAAGTCGAGGCCCTTCGCGAGATGGGCGATCGCCGCCGCAATGACAACGACGACGGCGAGCTGCCACGCGCGCTGCTTGCGGCGCGCGAGGGAGCGCGAGAGCCAGACGAGCGCGATCCCGAACGCAAGCGCGAACACCCTCGCCGCAGTCGGCACGCCGGGCGGCAGCACGCCCTTCACCAGGTCGTAGCGGTTCGCGAATTCCGGCGTCAGCGCCGATGCAATGCCGATGGCGCCGACGAGGGCCGCGGCCGAGGCGAGCAGCGACTCGGGCTTTGGCCTGCCTAGAGACACGCGGCCAGGGTACAACCTGTTTGTGGCGTTTCCCCGCTGGATCACGGCCCTCCTTGCTTTCACCGCCATCGCGCTCATACCTTGGACGCTCTGGCTGACGTTCTCCTTACCGTCGCGGCATGTCAGCCACCACTACGACCTCGCGTGGGTCGGCTTCGACATCGCCCTTGCGGTGGCGCTCGGCGTGACGGCGCGCGCCGTGTTTCGCAGCTCCCGCCTGCTCGCACCGCTCGCCGCCGCGACGGGCGCGATGCTCGTCTGCGACGCCTGGTTCGACATCGTCACCTCGACGCCCGGCGAGCGGCTCGAGGCCGTGCTCCAGGCGGTGATCGGCGAGATCCCGCTCGCCGCGCTCTGCGCGTACATCGTCTACGACGTCGAGCGTGTGAACGCGTCGGTGCGCCGGCTACGGCAAGGTTGAGGACTGCTCGAGCAGCCGCAGCCGGTGCTCGAGCTGCGCGACGCGGAGCTCGAGCTCGTCGAGATCGTCGCGCGTCACGAGGTTCAGCTCGTCGACGAGCGAGCGCACCGCACCGAGCGCCTGCTCGGAGAGCCTCGTGCGGCTGCCGCGCAGCCGGGCCGGGAGCTCGACGAGCAGCTCCTCGACGACCTCGACGATCCGGTCGCTAGCGCGCGCGGCCATGCGGCCTCGTGCGCCGGCGCTGGCGGCGCTTCTCGCGGCGCGCCTGAGCGCCGGGCTCCGACGGCGATGCCTGGATGACGTCGACGAGCTCGGGCGTCGGCTCCGCGGCCAGGGCGTCTTCCGACGCGGCCAGCGCGGCCGTGCCCACGTCGACCTTGCGCCGCCTGCTCGCTCCACCGACCGTGGCGGCGATCTCGTCGTCGCCCGCGAACCGCTTCCGCTTCGCGTACTCCGGCTCGCGCTCCTTCCACCAGCAGAGGAGCGGCGCCGCGATGAAGATCGACGAATAGGCACCTGACGTGACGCCGATGATGAGCGCGAACGCGAAGTCCTTCAGCGTCGCGCCGCCGAGCAACTCGAGCGCTATCACCGGCAGCAACGTGATGAACGTCGTCGCCAGCGAACGGCGGATCGTCTCCCACAGCGACACGTTCGTGATCGTCGCGAACGACTGCCGCCGCATGAGCGGAATGTTCTCTCGGACACGATCGAAGATGATGATCGTGTCGTAGATCGAGTAGCCCAGAACGGTTAAGACCGCCGCGACTGTTGCGATCGACACCTCCTTGAACGCAATCGAGTAGACACCGACGGTGATGACGATGTCGTGCAGCATCGCGATAATGACCGGGACCGCGAATTTGATGTCGAAGCGCAGCGCGATGTAGATCACGATCAGGACGAGCGAGACGATGATCCCCCAGATGGCGTCCTTGGCTATCTGGCGGCCGAAGCTGGACGACACGTTCTTCGTGCCGCTCGCAAAGGCGCCGACCTTCTGTTTCAGGTCGAGCTGGAACGAGTTCTGCTCCGCCTGGGAGAGCGCGCGCGTTCGCACCTGCCATGTGGTGTAGTCGCCGTTCACCGCCGTGCCGCGGCCTTGCACGATCGCGTCCGGACGGTTGACGTCCGGGGCGGCCGCGAGCTTGCGAATGTCGTCGGTCGAGTACGGCTTCGGCGTCTTGAACGTGATCTGCGTGCCGCCCTTGAAGTCGATGCCGAGGTTGAGGCCGCGCACGCCGAGCGAGACTGCGCCCGCGACGATGATGACGCCGGAAATCGCGAACCACAGCTTGCGCCGCTTCATGAAGTCGATCTGCAGCCACTTCGCGGTCTGCTGGCCCTGAGCGCCCATGAAGCGCGGGTTGTCGAACCAGCGGAACCCGCTCAGCACGTGCAGTAGAGCGCGGGTCGCGGCCACTGCGGTGAGCAGCGAGATGACGGTGCCGATCAGGAGGAAGAGCGCGAAGCCCTTCACGGAGGCGACGGCGATCAGGAAAAGGACGAGCGCGGTGATCGCCGTGACGACGTTCGCGTCGAGAATCGTGTGGAAGCCCTTGCCGTAGCCGGCGGCGATCGCGGCGCGCACGGACTTCCCGGCGCGCACTTCTTCCTTGATGCGTTCGAAGACGACGACGTTCGCGTCTGCGGCGACGCCGATCGTCAGGATCAGGCCCGCGAAGCCCGGCAGCGTGAGCACGACGCCCGGGAAGAGCAGGATCGCGGCGTAATAGAAGAGCGCGTAGATGCCGAGGCCGATCACGGCGACGAGGCCGAGGAAGCGATAGAGCACGAGCAGGAAGATTGCGACGACGACGAGGCCGACGAGCGCTGCGTGCCACGCCTGCGTGAGCGAGCTCTTGCCGAGCGTCGCCGAGACGTCGGTGCGCTCGATCTGCTTGAAGCTCACCGGCAGCGCACCGGTCTGGAGGATCAGCGCGAGGTCCTTCGCCTCCTTGATCGAGCCGCCCGTGCCGAGGTCGATCTCCGCGTTCGGGCCGGCGATGCCATCGGGGTTGCGCTTGAAGTCGATGTACGGCGTCGACTCGAGCTGGCCGTCGAGGACGATCGCGAAGTGCTGCGTGTAGTTCAGGTAGTCGCCCTGACTGCCCGTCGACGTGAAGCGGAGCTTGCCTCGGTCGGCCTCTTCGCGCGTGATCTTCTGGAACTGGTCGGAGCCGTGGTTCGTGAACTGGAGGAGCACGACCGGGGAGCCCGTCTGCCCGAAGTCGGCGCGCGTGCCCGAGAGCACGAGATCGCCGCCGGTCATCTCCGGGATCTGACCCTGCTTGCCGACCGCCTGCGGGTAGTACTTCATCAAGTAGTAGTAGGTGCCCGTCGTCGACGCGCCCGCAGCGCCCGCGCCGATGCAGCCCGTGGTCGCGGCGCAGCGCACGACGAGCATGTGCGCCGGCACCTTCAGCACCTCGCCGTCCTGCGGCACCGTGCCGCCGAACTTCCTCAGCAGCTCCGCCTCCGTCCCGGCCTGGGTCACGAGCGAGTGCGCGACGGTCGTCGTCGGCTTGCCGCCCTTCTTCGTCGGCTTCTTCGTGACGGTCTTGTTCTTGAAGAGGTAGAACGCCTCGGGCTCGCCCTTCTTCGCCTGCGGCTGTACCTGCTTCAAGAGCGCATAGAGGGTCGGCGAGGCGACCGGGTTGCCGGAGCCGTCGATCGACGGCCCGGTGAGATCGTTCTCGAAGTCGAAGAGCATCAGCTGCGCGGTCTTGCCGATCAGCGCGGCCGCCGCCTCGGGGTCATGGACGCCCGCGAGCTGGATGACGATCTGATCCTTGCCCTGCTTGCGGATCTCCGGCTCGGAAACGCCGAGCTTGTTGATGCGGCTCTGCATGATCGAGATCGAGCGGTCGAGGTCCGCCGGGGTCAGCGTGTGGCCCTTCGGCGGCACCGCCTGGAGGACGACCTCGAGGCCGCCCTGGAGGTCGAGCCCGAGCACCGGCTTCTGGTACGCCGGCGAGCCGGGGATCGCGATCAGGAGCGCGCCGACGACCGCGGCCGCGATCGCGCTCATCAAGAGGAGGTACTTCCGGCGCTCGCTCACGGGTTCGCGAAGGGTACCGGGCCTTACGTCCCGGGTGTGGGACCGGTCGGCTCCGGCTCCTCCGGGGCCTCGAGCTCCTCCGGCTCGGGGGTGACGACGCCCGCGATCGCCCGCCGCGCGACGCGAACATCGATCTCCGGCGCGATGCGGACGATCACGTCGTCGTCGTCGCGCAGCTCGCGGACCTCGCCGTACATGCCGCCGGCGGTGACGATCTCGTCCCCGACCTTGACGGCGTTGAGCATGCTCTGCTGCTGAAGCTGGCGGCGCTTCTGCGGCCGCACGAGCACGAAGTAGAGGAAGAAGAACGCGATGATGATCAGAAAGAAGCCGAAGCCGCCCATTAGTGCTCCACCGGTTGCCGGGTCAGGCGCGAGAGCGCGTCGTTCCGCCAGCCGTCGAACGCTTTGCGTTCGATCGCCTGCCGCGCTTCGCGTACGAGATCGATCAGGAAACGCAGATTATGCAGGCTCAGGAGGCGCAGGCCGAGAATCTCCTCCTGGTTGACGAGATGCCTGATGTACGCGCGGCTGAACGTCGTGCACGCGGGGCAGCCGCAGGACTCGTCGAGCGGACGCGGGTCGCGGGCGAAGCGGGCGTTCCGCAGGTTGAGGCGCCCCTCCCACGTGAGCGCCGAGCCCGTGCGCGCGGTGCGGGTCGGCAGCACGCAGTCGAACATGTCGACGCCGCGCGCGATCACCTCGATCACGCCCTCGGGGTCGCCGATGCCCATGAAGTACCGCGGCTTCTCGGCGGGGAGGAACGACGCCGCGTGCGAGGTCGCCTCGAACATCGGCGGGCGCTCCTCGCCGACGCTGAGACCGCCGATCGCGTAGCCGTCGAAGTCGAGCGGGACGAGCTCTTCGCTCGAGCGACGACGAAGCTCGGTGTCGAGGCCGCCTTGCGTGATCGCGAAGCGGAGCTGGCCGGCCGCGCGCGGCAGGTCGCGCTGGCATGCGGCCCAGAGCGTCGTGCGGCGGACCGCCTCCTCGAGCTCTGCGCGCGGAACGCTCGCGGGCGGGCAGATGTCGAGGCACATCGCGATGTCGGAGCCGAGGTCGGCCTGGATGCGCGCGGCGAGCTCGGGCGTGAAGCGCTCCGGGCTGCCGTCGTAGACGGAGCGGAACGTGACGCCGTCGTCGTCCGTCCCGAGCAGCGTGTCGCGGAGCGAGAAGACCTGGAAGCCGCCTGAGTCGGTGAGGATCGGGCCGTCCCACGCCATGAACGCGTGCAGGCCGCCGAGCTCGGCGATCACGTCCTCGCCCGGCCGGAAGTGCAGGTGGTAGGTGTTGCCGAGGACGATCGCGGCGCCGAGCGCGCGCAGCTCGTCGGGGTCGACGCCCTTGACGGTTCCCTTCGTGCCGACGGGCATGAACGCGGGCGTCGGCACGTCGCCGTGCGCGGTGTGGAGCACGCCGGCGCGCGCGGGGCCGTCGGTCGCGGTCAGCTCGAAGACGCTCACGCTGCCTCGAACCAGTCGTGGATACGCGTGGCGAGCTCCGTGTCGCGCTGCGGGCTCGGCGGCAGGCGCAGCTCGTGCTCGCGGATGCGCGCGAGCTCCGCGCCGAGCGCCTCGCGAGGCGCGCGACTGCCGAGCAGGGTGGCGATCCTCGTCAGATGCGGCTCGTATTCGTCGAGCAGGGAGGCGAGCTCCCGCTCACCGCGGTCGCGCCAGAAGTCCCGCCATTCGGTTGCGCTTCGGATCGTCACAGGATCAGCATCGCATCGCCGAAGGAGTAGAAGCGGTAGCGCTCGCTCACCGCGAGCGCGTAGAGACTGCGGATCTCGTCAATGCCGGCGAACGCCATCACGAGCGCGAGGAGCGTGGAGCGCGGCAGGTGGAAGTTCGTCAGGAGCGCGTCGACGCGGCGGAACTCGAAGCCCGGGGTGATGAAGAGCTCGGTGCGGCCGGTGAGCGGCGCGCCGCGTGCGATCGTCTCGAGCACGCGCGTCGTCGTCGTGCCGACGGCGAGCACGCATGCTGCGGCGTCGATGCGCTGCCACGCGTCGGGTGCGACGGCGTAGCGCTCGCCGTGGATCTCGTGCTCTTCGAGTGTCGCCTCATTCACGGGGCGGAACGTGTCGAGGCCGACGTGCAGCGTGACGCGCTCGACGTCGAGCGATGCGAGGAGCTCAGGTGTGAAGTGGAGGCCGGCGGTCGGCGCTGCGGCGGAGCCGGCGTCGTGTGCGTACACCGTCTGGTAGCGCTCGGGATCCGCGAGCGGCGTGGTGATGTACGGCGGTAGCGGCGTGTCGCCGTGCGGCTCGCCGTCGAGGCGGAGGCGCCATCGTCCCTCGCCGAGGTGCTCGAGCAGCTCGACGGGGCCGTAGCGCGTCCCCGGCCTGAGGCGGCGCGTCGGGCGGGCGAGGCCCTCCCAGAGGTCGCCGTCGATGCGCTCGAGCAGCAGCACCTCGCCGCGCGGCTTGTCGATCGGGATCCGCGCCGGCACGACGCGCGTGTCGTTGACGACGACGAGCTCTTCGTGCAGCTCGTCCGGCAGGTCGGCGAACCGCCGGTGCCGCACCGCCCCGGTCGCCCGCTCGTAGACGAGCAGCCGCGACCCATCCCGCCGCGCCGCCGGCTCCTGGGCGATCAGCTCGGGCGGCAGCTCGTAGTCCAGTTCGGCGACGTCCATCGCGCGGCCACCGTAACGCCGGGTGTGTCCCCCGGACACCGCCCGGTGGAGGGTCGAATGCCCAGATGCAGGCATTTCGTCACTGGGGAGTGTCCCCAGGTCTGTCCGATCCGGGCAGTAGCCTCGCCTCCAATGGACCCCGAGGCGATCAAGCGGGCGCAGGCGCGCATCGACCAGGCCGCATCCGGCCGGGTCGAGCCGGCGCAGCTCGACGCGGCGCTCGAACGGGCGCGCGAGCAAGTCGAGGCGCTTGCCGCCACTGCGGCCGAGCTCGAGTCGACGCTGCCGGGCCGCGTCGGCGACGCGCTCCAGGACGGGCTGCGCGAGCAGGTCCGCCCCGTCGGCCGCAACCTCGCCGAGATCCGCGGCCTCATGAACCAGTTGATCCGCCGCCTCGAACGGGTCGAAGGCGACCTGCTCGCCGAGCGGCACGCCCGCGTCGACGACCTCGCGCTCCTCGTCGACCTCGTCAGCTCCGGCTGGCGCGGTGTCGAGCAGCGCCTCGCGCGCATTGAAGCGCGCGTCACCGCCGACGATGCGGTCGTCTACCGCATCGACCGGCAAGCGTCCTAACTACTCAGCCGGCAGCACGAGCTCGAAGCGGCTCCCCCGCCCCGGCTCGCTCTCGAGATCGATCCGTCCGCCGAGCGCGACCGCGAGCTCACGCGCGATCGCGAGGCCGAGCCCGGTACCGCCGCCGTCGCGCGACCAGAACGGACGGAAGATGCGGTCGCGCTCCTCCTTGCTGATCCCGGCTCCGGTGTCGGCGACGGCGACGGACACGGCGCCGTTCTCGGCCGACAGCGTCAACTCCACGCGCCCGCCCGGGGGCGTCCAGCGGAACGCGTTCGAGAGCAGGTTGACGATGATCTGCAGCACGCGGTCGCCGTCACTGATGATCACCGGCTGCGCGTCGACCGCGAGGCGATAGTCGATCTGCTGCTTGCGCGCCTCTTCGCCGAACGCCGCGAACGCGCGCCGCGAGAGCTGCTCCATGTCGACCTCTTCCTGCAGCACCGTGAAGCGGTGCGCGTCGAGCTTCGCGAGATCGAGGACGTCGCCGACGAGTCGCTCGAGCCGCATCGCCTCGACGCCGATCACGTCGAGCGACTGCTCACGCATCACGGGGTCGTCGATGATGCCTTCGCTCAGCGCCGACACGTGTCCCCGGATCGCGGTCAGCGGCGTGCGCAGCTCGTGCGACACCGACATGAGGAAGTTCCGCGACAGCTGCTCCGACTCCGCGAGCTTCGCCGCCATGTCCGCGAAGCGCGTCGAGAGATGCGAGATCTCGTCGGAGCCGCGCGGCGGCGGCAGCTCGACGCCGTAGTGCCCGGCGGCCACCTCATCGGCCGCCTGCGAGAGCCGGCGCAGCGGCTCGGTGATGCGACGAGACAGATAGACGCCGAGCAGGCCCGCGACGATGACGCCGCCGCCGAAGGCGATGCCGAGGCGCTCGGCGAGCGTGACCGAGCGGCTCCGCAGCTGTGAGGTCGGCTTCGCGACGACGAGCGCGCCGAACAGGTTTTGGCCGAGCTTCAGCGGACGCGCGACGGTCAGGTAGCGTCGCCCGCCGAGCGTGATCTCGATCGTCGTCGGCGCGCTGCCGTGGCCGATCTGCCCGATCGACAGGACGTCCCTCGGCAGGTCCGGAATGCCTTGGAGGAGCGTCGACCCCTGGAACGCCGGCACCCAGTAGATGCTGTCGCCGCCGAGCGCCCGGACGAGGCTGCTCGGCGTGACGGACTCGCGGCCCGCCTGCCGCGCGTAGAGCTGCACGATCCCGACCGACTCCGAGCGCAGCTCGTCGACGGCACGGGCCCGCGTGTAGCTCTGGAAGAAGCGGATCGAGATCAGCGCCGCGACGAGCCCCGCCAGCACGATGCCGAGCAGGAAGAGCGCCGGCAGCCGGAAGCGAAGCGACCCGAGCATGCCGCGAGCCTACTCCGCGGCTCAGGCGGTGGCGGCGTCGCGGGCCGGGCTCACCTTGTAGCCCACACCCCAGACGGTCACGATCGGCGACGCGTCGCCGAGCTTGCGGCGCAATTGCCGGACGTGCACGTCGACCGTGCGCGTGTCACCCGCAAACGTGTAGCCCCACACCCGTTCGAGCAGCTGGTCGCGCGTCAGCACGAGACCCTTGTGGTCGAGCAGCTCCCAGAGCAGGTCGAACTCCTTCGGGGCAAGCTGGATCTCCTGGTCGCCGACGCGCGCCTCGCGCCGGCCGGCGTCGATCGAGAGGTCGCCGTGCACGAGGACGGCGCCCTCGCGCTTCGAGCTGTCGGGCGCCGCGCGGCGCCGGATCGCGCGCACCCGTGCGACGAGCTCGCGCGGGTTGAACGGCTTCGTCATGTAGTCGTCGGCGCCGACCTCGAGGCCGATGATCTTGTCGACGTCCTCGTCGCGCGCGGTCAGCATCAGCACCGGCAGGTCGCCGGTCGCGCGGATGCGCTTGCAGACCTCGACGCCGTCGATGTCGGGGAGCATCAGGTCGAGGACGACGAGCGCCGGCTTCTCCGACTCCACGAGCTTCAACGCCTCGGTGCCGCTCGCGGTCGTGCGAACGGTGTAGCCGGCGTTCTTGAGGTACGCGGCGACGAACGATGCGATGGACGCCTCATCCTCGACGACCAGCACCGTTTGCGGCTTCAGTGCCATGGCGGGAGCTACCCGCTCGTGCCGATGAGGAGCCGGACGGTCTGCGCGCCGGGCAGCGAGCGGAAGTCGGTGTCGTTCAAGGAGTACCTACCGTCGCCGGTCGGCGTATCGGGCATGCCGGCGAGCCGCACCTTGCCGGTGCCCGCCGCGATGAGGTTCACGTGCGAGCCGTAAACGAGGATCGTGAACTTGCCGCCGACCGCGCGGAAGGTGAAGTCGCCGCCGATCCACATTTGCGCGGTGTCGCTTCCCTTCACGTCGAGCGCCTTGCCGGCGCCGATCACCTGCGGCAGGCTGTCGGGATTCGGGCCCGGGTCGATGATGATCTTCCCGAAGTCGGTGACGCGGCCGATCACCGAGCCCGTGATCGTGAGCTGGACGACCGGCACGCCGTCGGGCGCGGCGCCGTTCTTGACGACGAGCGAGCCGTCGCCCGGCGCCAGGGTGACGGCGAGCGTGGCCGCAGGTGCGACAAGAGCCGCACAGGCAGCGGAAATGAGGGCTACGCGCCGCATTGCTTCCAAAGTATCGGCCTCTGTCGTTTCCCGCGATTCAGGGGTCCGTAAAGGTTCTGTTACGGGCGATACCCTGCCGCGGATGCGCCGCGTCGCCCCGCTCGCGCTCATCCTCGTCCTCGGCGCCGCGGCTCCGGCAACGGCGAAACCAGCCGCGCCGCTGCTTCTCGGCCTCCAGGCGACGAACGGCTCGACGCCGTTCCTTGGCGACGGGCCGCTCCTGACGACGGTCAGCCCGAACGGCGACGGCTTCCGCGACGCCGCGCACGTCCAGTTCCGCCTCGCCGTCCCGGCCCGGGTCGCCCTGACCGTGATCCAGACCGACACGGCGAAGACCGACCCCGAGGCGAGTGCCGCGAACGTCGTCCAGCGGCTGCGAGCGCGCTTGTTCCAACCCGGCGCGCACGAGCTCGTCTGGACGCCGCGCCGCGACATCGCACCGCGGACGTACGTGCTTCAGTTGACGGTGAGCGGAGCGGGCCGCAGCCGCGTGTACGGCCTCGGCGCACCCGGATCGCCCTCGCGCGCACCGGTAGTGCGCGTGCAGGGCATCGATGCGGGATTCGCGAAGCCGAGCTATGCGCCGGGCGAGTCGGCGTCTGTCACGGTCGCGACCGACGCTTCGACGCTGACGTTCCAGGTGTTCGCGTACGGCGGGGGTGCGTTCCCCTCGGTGCGCGACCTCCGCACGAGTGGACAGGCGATGACCGCAGCCGCGCGCGTCGACTGGCGCGCGCATCGCAACGCACCCGCGTCGATCCAGTTCGTCCGCGCGGGCGACTGGCCGAGTGGGCTCTACTTCCTGCGCATCTCCGCCGCTGACGGGCGCGTCGGGTACGCGCCGGTGATCGTCCGGCCACGACTCCTCGGCCGGCAGCGCGTCGCGGTCGTGCTCGCGACGCAGACGTGGCAGGCCTACAACTTCACCGACGCGAACGGCGACGGCTGGGGCGACTCGTGGTACGTCAGCGGGCGCAATCGCTCCGTCGACCTGACGCGGCCGTTCCTCGACTTCGGCCTGCCGTTCCGGTTCCACGACTGGGACCTCACGTTCCTCACGTGGCTGCAGCAGACGAACAAGCAGGTCGACTTCCTGAGCGACGAGGACGTCGATGCGATCCCGAGCGGCGACGAGCTCGCGCGCCATTACGACCTCGTCGTCTTCCCGGGTCACGAGGAGTACGTGACGCAGCACGAGAACGACGTGATCACCCGCTTCCGCGACCTCGGCGGCAACCTCGCGTTCCTCGCCGCCAACAACATGTTCTGGGAAGTCCGGATTGCGCCGCCGCTGATGACGAAGGTGCGCCTCTTTCGGAACGCCGGGCGGCCGGAGGCCGCGCTCGTCGGCGCGCAGTACGTCGGCTCGAACCACGGCGCGGTGCAGGCGCCGTTCACCGTCACCGGCGCGGCGGAGGCGCCGTGGCTCTTCGCGAACACCGGCCTCCAGAACGGGTCGACCTTCGGCCGCTACGGGATCGAGATCGACGCCAGCGGGCCCGGCTCTCCGCCCGGCACGATCGTCCTCGCGCGGATTTCAAATTTGCTCGGACCGGGTAGGTCAGCGGAGATGACGTATTACGAGACCCCGGCCGGCGCGAAGGTCTTCGCCGCCGGCGCGATCAACTTCGCCGCGACCGCGACGCAGCAGCCGGTCTCGACGATGCTCGAGAACCTCTGGACACGGCTCTCCCAGCCGTAGGAACAGCCGACTCGCCGTCGAACATGTCATTCATGCGCCCCGAGTCCACGGCCCTGAACGTCACCGACCGGATCGACGCGCTCGCCGCTGCGCTCCGCGCCGCCGGCGTCGATCCCGAGCAGGCCACGCGGCTCCTCTCCTCCGCTGCGACCGCCGCCATGCACGCGGTGACGCTCGACGCGCTGCTCGACATGGCAGCGGCCTCGTCGCCGGTCGTGCACGCCGACGAGACGCCGGGGCAGCAGCCCGTCCGCCTCGCGGCCTAGTAGCTGTAGAAGCCGCGGCCGCTCTTGCGGCCGAGCAGCCCTGCGTTCCGCATCGCAACGAGCCGCGGCGGTGCAGCCATGCGCGGCTCCTTCGTCTTCTCGTACAGGGCCTCGCTCGCGTGCACGTGGACGTCGATGCCGACGAGGTCGACGAGCTCGCACGGGCCCATCGGCCAGCCGGCTCCGTGCTTCATGCCCGCGTCGAGATCCTTGACCGAGACGCGCGCCTCGTCGAGCACCCGGATGCAGTCGTTCAGCAGCGGGATGAGAACGCGGTTGACGACGAAGCCCGGCGTGTCGTAGCAGCGGATCGGATGCTTGCCGAGCTTCTCGCCGAGCGCGTACGCGGTTTCGAAGGCGTCGTCGCCGGTGAGCTCGGCGCGGATGATCTCGACGAGCGGCATCAGCGGTGCCGGGTTGAAGAAGTGCATGCCGACGACGCGCCCCGGCGTCGATGTGCCGGCTGCGATCTCGGTGACGGAGAGCGCCGACGTGTTCGTCGCGAGCACAGCGTCCGGCCGGCAGACGCGCTCGAGCTCCGCGAAGAGCGCCTGCTTCGGCGCGAGATCCTCGACGATCGCCTCGATCACGAGATCGCAGTCGGCGAAGTCGGCGAGGTCGGTCGTGAGCGACAAGCGGCCGACTGCGGCATCGCGAGCGCTCTGCTCGAGCTGTCCCTTCTCCACCTTGCGCGTCAGGAAGTGGCCGATTCGGTCGCGCGCGCCCTCGCCGAGCTCGAGGGAGACCTCGCGGCCGATCGTCTCGACGCCGGCTTCGACGCACAGCTGCGCGATCCCGGCACCCATCGCACCGAGCCCGACGACGCCGACCTTCCCGATCTCCTTCGCCACGACGACCGAGCCTACCGTTGCAGCCGCGGTCCCAGGAGCGCGATCAACGCGCCCGCGACGGCGATGAGCGAAAGCGCCGCGGTGAGGCCGACACCGCGCGCGAGGAAGCCGATCGCCGGGCCGTTCACGACGCCGCCGGTGTAGCCAGCGGTCGCGACCGCTGCAATGCCCGCGCTCGAGGACACACCTGGTGCGGCGGCGGCGACGCGAAAGAGCGCCGGCACAAGCGAGGCGCAGCCGGCTCCGACGAGCGCGAACCCGACGAGACTCGGGACCGGGGACCGCGTCGAGAGAGCGAGTGCCATCCCCGCCACGGTCAACGCGCCGCCGCGCCGTGCGAGCCCGGCGACGCCCCAGCGGACGGTCAGCGGATCGCCCGCCAGGCGCGCACCCACCATCGCGATCGAGTAGGCAACCACGCCGCCCGCCGCAACGGCAGCGCTCGAATGCGCAGGGCCTGAGAGGAAGACCGCGCTCCAGTTCATCGTCGACGACTCGACGAACATCGAGCAGAAGGTGAGGAACGCCGGCAGCGCGAGCGCGCCACTCGGCCAGGCGAAATGCGCGGTCTCGACGGCCGCGTCCTCCGCGCTCGGCAGCAGCTTCGGCGTGAGCAGAAACGCCGCGACGACGACGCCGATCGCGACCGCCGGGAACTGCGCGCGAACGCCGATGCCTGCGGCCGCGGCTCCCGCCGCGATCCCGGAGCCGACGAGGAGACCGAAGCTCCACGCACCGTGCAGCGCCGACAGGACGGGACGGCCGAGCCGATGCTCGATCGCAACGCCGTGTGCGTTCGCGGCGACATCGACGATGCTCCACCCCGCGCCGAGCAGGCACGCCGCCGGGAGCAGCGATCCGAACGACGGCGCGAACGCCGTCGCGGTGAGCGCCGCCGCGACGACGAGCAGCCCGAGCAGGATCGGCCCGCGGCTGCCGCGGCGCGACGCGAGCCAGCCGGCTCCCGAGAGCAGCAGCGTCGCGACGAGTGAAACGGCGAGGATGACAAGCCCGAGCTCGCCGCTGTCGAGGCCGAGCCGGCCCTTGATCGCCGGCAGCCGGGCAACCCAGGTCCCGTCGACCGCACCGAACGCGACGAACGCCACCGCAACCGCGATGTGCGCGTTCCGAAGCTCTCCCGCTTTACTCAGATCCGCTCGACGACGCCGGCGATGGCCTGGCCGAAGCCGATGCACATCGCGGCGATGCCGTAGCGCGCGTTGCGCCGCTCGAGCTCGGAGATGAGCGTCGCGGTCATGCGGGCGCCGGTGGCTCCGAGCGGGTGCCCGAGCGAGATGCCGCCGCCGTTCGGGTTCACGTCGCCGGCCTCGTAGCGCTCCTGCAGGCCGGTGTCGGCGAGGAACTGGAGCACGACCGACGCGAACGCCTCGTTCACCTCGATCACCGCCATGTCGTCCCACGTCAGCCCCGCCTTGGCGAGTGCGCGCTCGCACGCCTCGGGATTGCCGTGCAACATCATGTGGGGGTCGACGCCGGCGATGCCGAAGCCGACGAAGCGTGCGCGCGGGCGCAGCCCGAGCTCCGCAGCCTTCTGCTCGGACGCGATCAGCACGGCCGCGGAGCCGTCGACGATCTGCGACGAGTTGCCCGCGGTGACGACGCCGTCCGGGATGAACGCCGGCTGGAGCGACGCCATCTTCTCGAGCGTCGTCTCGCGGATCGCCTCGTCGACCGCGAAGCGAATGCGCGTCAGCGTCGCGGTGCCGCCGCCGTCACCGTCGACCTCAGGCACGTCGACGTCGACGGGAACGATCTCCTTCTCGAAGCGCCCCTCGTCGCGGGCGCGCGCCGCGCGCGCGTGCGACTCGTGCGAATACCGGTCGAGCTCCTCGCGCGAGAGCTTCCACTCCTTCGCGATCTCCTCGGCCGAGATGCCCTGCATCACGATGTCGAAGCGATCGGTGACAAGCTCGGACATCGAGCCCCGGTTCGAGCCCATCGGGACGCGCGACATCATCTCCACGCCGCCCGAGATGACGAGGTCGAGCTGGCCCGACCACACCGCCGCCGCGGCGTTGAAATTCGTCTGCATCGACGACCCGCACTGACGATCGACGGTCGTGCCGCACACCGAGACCGGCCAGCCGGCGGTGAGCGCCACATTGCGGCCGATGTTCCAGGCCTGCTCGTCGACCTGCGTCACGCAGCCCCACTGGAGATCCTCGATCTGCGCCGGATCGACGTCGTTTCGGGCGACCAGCCCGTTCACGATCTGGGCCGAGAGCTCGTCGCCGCGGATGTGCGAAAGCGTGCCGTTCTTCTTGCCGATCGGGCTCCGGACGGCGTCGACGATCACGGCTTCGGTCACTTGCCTGGACATGGACACATCGTATCCCCGAGAATCAGGTCGATGCTGAAAAGAGACGCCAAGATCGAGCTCCTCGCCGCGGTGCCGCTCTTCGCCGACTGCTCGAAGCGGGAGCTGAAAGCTGTCGCCGAAGCCGCCGACGAGGTCGTCGTCCCGGCGGGCTACGACCTGACGAAGGAAGGGGCGACCGGACGCGAGTTCGTCGTCATCGTCGAAGGCGCGGCCGAGGTCCGCCGGCGCGGCCGCAAGGTGAACGAGCTCGGTGACGGCGACTTCCTCGGCGAGATCGCGCTCGTCAGCCGCGGCCCGCGCACCGCGACCGTGCGCACGACGCAGCCCACGCACGCGCTCGTCATCACCGCCTCCGCCTTCCGCGGCCTGCTGCGCCGCACGCCGTCGATGCAGTGGAAGGTCATGGAAGCGCTAGCCGAGCGCCTTCCGCCCGAGTTCAGCTGAGTTGGCGCAAGCGCAGGCATCCGCTAGCGCGGACGCCTGCGCGCGTGAAGACCCCTAAAGGCGTCCGCGTTTGCGGCCGCGGGCTGATCAGTCACAAGCCACCAGCGCGCGCTGCTCCGTAGACTTGGCGCATGGCCGCCACCGCGACCGAGCGCAAGCTCCTGATCGACGGCGAGTGGATCGAGACCGGCGAATGGGTCGACGTGCGCTCGCCCTACTCCGGTGATGTCGTCGGCCGGGTCGCCAAGGGCGGCGCCGCCGAGGCGCGGCGGGCCGTCGATGCCGCTGCCCGTGCGCTCGAGAGTCCGCTTCCGGCCCACAAGCGCGCGGAGATCCTCGTCAAGGTCGCCGGTCTGATCGGCCGCCGCCACGAGGAGGTCGCTCGCACGATCTCCGACGAGGCGGGCAAGCCGATCAAGACCGCCCGCGTCGAGGCGTCGCGCGCGATGTCCACCTACACCTTCGCCGCGGTCGAGGCACGCAAGCTCGCGGGCGAGATGATCCCGATGGAGAGCGCCCAGGCCGGCGAGGGCAAGCTCGGCTTCACCGTGCGCAAGCCGATCGGCGTCGTCGGCGCGATCTCGCCGTTCAACTTCCCGTGCAATCTCGTCGCGCACAAGCTTGCCCCTGCGCTCGCGGCCGGGTGCCCGGTCGTCCTGAAGCCGGCGTCGGCGACGCCGCTCTCCGCGCTGCTGCTCGCGGAGCTCGAGCTCGAAGCCGGCCTGCCGGACGGCTGGCTGAACGTGCTCGTCGGCCCCGCGTCCGAGATCGGCGACGTGCTCGTCGAGGACGAGCGTGTGAAGCTGATCACGTTCACCGGCTCCGGCGACGTCGGCTGGAAGCTCCAGGAGCGCGCGCCGCGCAAGCGCATCAAGCTCGAGCTCGGCAACTCGACGCCCGTGATCGTCGCCGCTGACGCCGATGTCGACGCGACTGCCGCGAAGCTCGCCGCGAACGCCTTCGCATTCGCCGGCCAGAGCTGCATCTCCGTGCAACGCATCTACGTCGAGCGCGCCGGCTACGACGCGTTCGTAAAGGCGTTCGTGCCGCTCGTCGAAGCGCTGAAGGTCGGGGACCCCGCCGACGACGACACGGACGTCGGGCCGGTGATCGACGAGGACGCGCGCACGCGCATCCTCGAGTGGATCGAGGAGGCGCGCGCCGGCGGCGCGAAGGTCCTCGCGGGCGGCGAGGACAACGGCCTGATCAGGCCGACCGTGATCGCCGAGGTCGCCGACGACGCGAAGGTGAGCTGCGACGAGGTCTTCGGCCCGGTTGTGATCGTCAACCCGGTCGACTCGATCGACGAGGCGATCGAGCGCGCGAACGGCACGCGCTTCGGCCTGCAGGCCGGCATCTTCACCGCCTCGCTCGATACCGCGCTCGACGCGGCCGACCGGCTCGAGTTCGGAGGCGTGATCGTGAACGAGGCACCGACCTTCCGCAGCGACCAGATGCCGTACGGCGGGATCAAGGCGTCGGGCAACACGAGGGAAGGCCCCGCCTGGGCCGTGCGCGAGATGACGGAAGAGCGTCTCGTCGTCATCCAGCGCTGACGCCGCCTTCCGCCGCTGGAAATAGGATCGAGGCCATGCGGATCCGCCGCGCGCCAACGAGCGACGCCCCCGTGCCGGCAGCGACGCCGCGGGCCGTTCGCCGGGCGCTCCCGCCCGCCGGACAGCTCCGCCGCGAGCGGCGCGCCCTGCTCCAGCTCCGCGAGCAGCGGCTCCGCGACCTCGGCGGCCTGATGCTCGAGATGTACCGGCGCGACCAGTTCAGGCAGGACCTGCTCGTCGACCGCTGCAGCGAGCTCCAGCAGCTCGAGGAGCGGCTCGCCGACATCGACGCGCTCCTCGCCGCCGCCGTCTCGCGCGGCCGCACCCGGCCCTCGGCGCGCTGCGAGTGCGGCGCGCCCGTCTTCTGGGGCTCGAAGTTCTGCCAGCAGTGCGGACGTCCGGTGGCGGAGGCGCCGCCGCTGCCCGTCGAACGGTCATGAGCCCCGAAGAGCCCCGCGACTACTGCCCCCGCTGCGGCGTGGCCTACGCACCGCTGCAGGAGTACTGCCTCGAGTGCGGCGAGCGCCTGCCGACGAACCGCGGCGTCGCCGGCGTCCTCGCCTCGAGCTGGCAGCGGCGCTTCGCCTGGTATCCCGGCGACTGGATCTGGCCGGTCGCCTTTTTCTTCGTCCTGACGATCGTCGCCACCGCCGCCGTCCTGATCGCGAACGCGACCCGGTCGAGCGCGCAGGGGCCGTTCACCGCGACGACGCCGGTCACGGTCGGCCCGGGCACGACGACGGCCGGCTCGCCGCCCGTCTCGACGAGCACGACGCCTGCCGTCCCGTCGCCGACGATCACGACGGGGCCGCTCCCGACGGCGCCCGGGACGGGGACGTCGCTCACCGGGACGATCCCCACCCCGCCGAACCCGAACGCCCTCGCGACCTGGCCGGCGGACAAGACCGGCTACACGAACGTCCTCGAGTCCCTCCCGGTCAAGAACGGCCGCGCGGTCGCCCTCGACCACGCCCGCAGGGCGAAGCGAGCGGGGCTCAGCGACGTCGGCGTCCTCGTTTCGTCCCAGTATTCGAGCCTGCACCCGGACTACTTCGTCGTCTTCCAGGGGATCTACGCGACGCAGGCGGAGGCCCAGGCCGCCCTCTCGGCGGCCCACGCCAAGGGCTACACCGGCGCCTATCAGACGCGTGTCACCCGCTAGCGGGCAAGGTGTAAGAGCCCGGGATCACGGGCATCGGAGAACCCGGCAGGACGCGTGACGTTCGCTGCAAAGGCAACGGCAGGGCGCACTTTGTAACAACGGCACGAACGTGTAGGATCGACTTCTGGAGGCAGAGGCGAGACCCGCTAACCCGCGCTTTACAAAGCATTCGCGGGAACTTCATAGGAGCTGAGCAGACTAGTGATCGAAGAGCGCACCCTCCAGCTGCACCACTGCATGTATCAGTACTCGCGAGCCATTTACCGGTCGGTCAAGGACATGATCGATCCCTACGGCGACCGCGACTCGCAGCTCGAGTCACGCCGCGCGGTGCTCGAGGCGTGCGAGCAGACGATGGAGCGGCTTGCGAACGATCCCCTCTATTTCGCGAAGCCGGACCGGGCGCTCTTCCAGGACATTCGCCGGCACTTCCCGATCACGTGCCAGTCCGACGTGGCCTGGGCGGTCACGCAGGGCGTGCAGGCCGCCTCGCAGTTCATCGAGGAGCAGATCGAGGCCGGCGCGCTCGACGGTGGCGTCGCCCGCTGCCGCGCGACGACCCGCAAGGGCAAGCCGTGCCAGCGCACACCGCTGCCGGAGCGCGACTACTGCCCGTCGCACCAGCACCTCGAAGCAAAAGCCGCAGCCTAAGCGGTTCTCTCCACAGCTTTTCCCCCGCTGCGATCCACAGCAGACCCCATGTAGTGTGATTTACGGGTGTCGCACGATACGGACAAGCTGATTCGCCAGCTCTCGCTGGTCGCGTTCCTGATGGCGGAACGGCGGCCGATCACGGCGCGCGACGTCAAGTCGAACGTCGAGGGCTATTCGGAGATGTCGGACGAGGCGTTCGCGCGCCGTTTCTACTCCGACCGCGCGGAGCTTCTGTCGCTCGGTGTGCCGCTGCAGTCGCAGCGCGACGAGTTCACGGGCGAGGAGCTCTACACGCTGCGGTCCGAGCAGTACTTCCTGCCGGAGCTCGAGCTCGAGGACGAGGAGCTCGCCGCGCTCCAGACGGCGCTCTACCTTCTCGAGGGGAAGTTCGCGTACGCCGAGCCGCTGCGGCTCGCGCTCCAGAACCTCGCGCTCGGACGGCCCGGGTTCACCGAGCCCGGCAGCGACACCGCACAGCGCGTCGAGGTGCTCGATCCCGACTACTCGCCCGAGATGCCGGGCCGGCTCGCGAAGCTCGAGGGCGCGATCTCGAAGCAGCGCACCGTGAAGTTCGAGTACTGGTCGATCTCACGCGATGAGACGTCCGAGCGCTCGCTCAACCCGTACGCGCTCATGCCCGACAACGGGGTCTGGTACGTCGTCGGCCACGACCTCGAGCGCGACGACATCCGCACGTTCCGCGTCTCGCGCATCCGCGGCGAGATCAAGTTCGCGACGCGCCGCGAGCGCGACTTCCGCACGCCCGTCGAGTTCGACATCGAGCTCTACCGCGGCCGGCCGCCCTGGCAGGTCGGCGACATCATCGGCGAGGCGCGCATCGAAGTGCCGGGCGAGACCGCCTGGTGGGTGCAGCGCGCGTACGGGTCGACCGGCCGGCTCGAGGAAGGCGTGTTCATCACCGACTACTCGTCCCTCCCCCAGCTCGCCTCGTGGGTGCTGCGCCAGGACGGCCGCGCGGTGCCGCTCGAGCCCGACGAGCTGCGGCGCGAGGTCGCGACGTCGCTGCGCCGCGTGCGCGAGAACCATGAGGGCAAGGCGCAAATTCCGGCACGCGAGGCGCCGAAGCGGGCCGTCGTCGAGACGAGCGAGCGCCCGGCGGGCCCGGTGGCGCCGGAGCGGTTCGCGATCCTCCAGGCGCTCCTCGCCTACCTGCTCGCCGCGTGCGGCGAGGACAAGGAGGCGCAGATTCCCGCGGAAGAGCTGCTCAAGCGCTTCCCGTCGATCCCGGCGGACGAGCTCGAGGAGCACCTGTCGCTGCTCAACCTCGTGAACTTCGGCGGCGGCTGCTACACGATCTACACCGAGCTCACCGACGGGTTCGTCCACGTCGACAAGGAGCTCTGGGGCGACACGTTCCGCATGCCGCCACGCCTGACGCCGCTCGAGGCGCGCGCGATCCGCCTCGCGCTCGAGTACGTCGGCCCGATGATCGCCGCCGACGCGCACAGCCCGCTCGACAAGGTGCGCAAGAAGCTCGAGGACACCTTCGGCCAGTTCGAGGTGACGCAGAACCCCGAGCCGGTGGTCGAGCGCGCGGAAGAGGATCTGATCGGCGTGCTCGCGCGCGGCCGCGACGAGCGCCGCCTCGTCGAGATCGAGTACCAGAAGGAAGTCGACGCGCAGCCGTCGACGCGGCTCGTCGAGGCGTATGTGTTCGAGCGCGCACTGCCGCACTGGTACGTACACACGTGGGATCGCACGAGCGACGGCGAACGCTCCTTCCGGCTCGACCGGATGCGCAGCGCGAAGCTGCTGAAGGAGAAGTTCGAGCCGCGCGTGGGCTTCGAGCCGACGCGGCTGCGCGGCGCGCGCGTCGCCCGCGTGCTCTACACGCCGGAGATCGCCCGCTACGAGATCGAGCGCGGCGCGCGCAAGCTCGCCGGCGGCGGTGCGCTTCGTGAGATCCCCGTCGGCAGCGACGAGTGGCTCGAGAGCGAGATCCTCTCGAAGCGCGGCGAGGCGATCGTCCTCGAGCCCGAAGAGTTGCGCACCCGCATCGCCGCCCGCGCCCGCGAGCTCGCGAAAGAGCTCGGGGTCGAGCGCATGCGCGTCAAGGCCTAGCGGCGAGGCGCTCGAGCGCCCACGCGGCGTGCTCGCGGAGCAGCTCGTCGTCGCCCGCCGCGAGCTCTTCGACGGCGGCCCGTTCCGCCTCGCCGCCGACGTTGCCGGCGGCGACGACCGCGTTCCGCTTCAGCCAGCGGCCGTCGTTGCGCGGGACGTAGAGCCGGTCGTAGCGAGTGCTCAGCTCGGCGTCGTCCATGCGCAGCCAGTCGACGAGTGAGACGTGTGCCTCGGCGGGTGTCTCGCCGGCGCGCCGCTTCTCGACGCCCCGGTTCCACGGGCAGACGTCCTGGCAGATGTCGCAGCCGTAGACCTGCGCGCCAAGGTGCTCCCGGTAGTCGTCCGGGATCGCCGCCGGCGCCTGCGTCCAGTAGGAGAGGCACTTGGTCGCGTCGAGCGTTCCCGGCTCGTCAAGCGCACTCGTCGGGCACGCGTCGATGCAGAGGCGGCACTCGCCGCAGTCGGCGTCGAGCGGCGGTGTCGACTCGAGCTCGAGGTCGGTGACGAGGGTGCCGAGCACGACCCATGAGCCGTGACGGCGCGTGATCAGCAGCGTGTTCTTCCCGTAGAAGCCGACGCCGCTGCGCGCCGCCGCCTCGCGGTCGACGTGCTGGTTTGCGTCGACGAAGACGCGGTACGCGCCGCCGAGCCTGCGGCCGAGCTCGTCGAGCTTCGCGCGCAGCTCCGCGTAGCCGTCGAACCACGTGTAGCGCGGGAGTCGCCCCGAGCCGGCGGGCTGCTCCGGCTCCGGCGCGTAGTAGCAGAGCGCGGCCGAGACGACGGTGCGCGCGCCCGGCAGCAGGGTCTCGGGATGGCAAGAGCGCTCGGGGTGCGCCATCGTGAACTTCATGTCGGCGAAGAGCCCGCGCGCCTTGCGGTCGCGGATGTGGCGCTCGGTGCCGTCGTAGGCGACCGCGGGCGTCGCGCCGACGGCGTCGAGCCCGAGCTCCTCGGCGAGCTGCTCCAGTTCTGCGCGGCGCACACGGATAGTGTGCCGCCGGTGCAGGCAGTGCGGATCCACGAGGACGGCGGCCCCGAGGTGCTCGTCCTCGAAGAGGCGCCGGATCCCGTGACGGGGCCTGGCGAGGTGCTGATCCGCCTGCATGCCTCGGCGCTGAACCATCTCGACGTCTGGATTCGCAAGGGGCTTCCCTCGGTGCCGAAGCCGCGGATTCTCGGCGCGGACGGCGCGGGCGTCGTCGAGGCGGTCGGCGAAGGCGTCTCCGGCTTCGCGGCCGGCGAGCGCGTCGTGATCAATCCGGGCGTCGAGGCGGCCGGCGGTGCGATCCACGTGATCGGCGAGCACGGTGACGGCACGAATGCGCAGCTGATCGCGGTGCCGGCGACAAACGTCTACCCCATTCCCGGCGAGCTCTCGTTCGAGGAGGCGGCGGCGTTCCCGCTCGTCTTCGAGACGGCGTACCGGATGCTCGTGACACGCGCGCACCTGCAGCCCGAGGAGTGGGTGCTGCTGTGGGGCATCGGCAGTGGCGTGTCGACGGCCGGACTCGCGATCGCGAAGGCGCTCGGTGCGCGCACGATCGTCACCTCGTCGAGCGACGAGAAGCTCGCGCGCGCGCGTGAGCTCGGCGCAGACGTGACCGTGAACCATGCGGACGGCGACGTGAAGGCAGCCGTCAAGGAGGCGACGGCCGGCCACGGCGCCGACGTCGTCATCGACCATGTCGGCGAGGCGACGTGGCGCACGTCGCTCGACGTCGCCGCGCGCGAGGGTCGCATCGCGGTGTGCGGTGCGACGAGCGGCCCGAACCCGCCGGCGGCACTGCACCGCGTGTGGTGGAAGCAGCTGACGATCCTCGGCTCGACGATGGGGACGAAGGCCGACTTCGAGGGCGCCTACGCGCTGATCGCCGAGGGCCGCGCGCGGCCGGTGGTCGACGAGGTGGTGCCGCTCGCAGAGATCCAAGCCGCGCACGCACGGCTCGAGGCCGGCGAGCAGTTGGGCAAGATCGTGCTCACGATTCCGTAGCCGGAAACGTGACGCGCTCAGCCTCGCGGATCCTCCTCAGCCACGAGACGCGCCGCGTCGCCGTCTTTGCGGACTATCTGATAGTCGGGAGTGCGGCGAACGACTTCTTCGATCTCGGGGAGATCGTGACCTGGGGCAACGACGAAGGTCGTCGGGTCGGCTCGAACTCCCTCGTAGACCGCCAGCGACATGGGCATCGAGAGCGTGCAATCGATGTTGGAGCACTCGCAGAAGAACGCGAAGACATGAGCCTCGGAGTCGAGCGGCTTCGCGACGAGCTCGACCTGTTCGTTGAGGTCGCGGAACAGCGATTCGTTGCGAGCGAGGCGCTCCTCACGGGCATCCATGCTCAGCAATCTAGCCCGCTTGTGCCCCGGTTGGCAGAGAATCAACGCCGTCCACGGAGCATGCCTCCGCCCACTCCGAGACGGCACGACCGTCAAGGAGCGGGCGAAAGCGTTGCTCTCCTCTCCCGCGACGCCGCAGCCGCGGGCAGGCTTTAGTTCGAGCGCGTTCCCGAAGTCAGTGCGAGGGCGAGGAACATGCCGACGATCAGTCCGCCCGCGCCCGCAACCATCGTCGACCACGTGCCGGCGTGGGTCGCCGCTTGGGTGGCGTGCGCACCGGCGTCGGTGGCAGCCTGAACCTCGATCGCCTTGTGCAGGTCATGGATCTCCTGGTGGACGTCCTTCTGGCCGTTCCGTGTCTCGGTCGCTGTAGAGCTCATTGGGACCCCTTTTCATGACGTGGTACGCCGTGGCGAATGCCGCGCGCGTGGTGAACGTGAACTCGATCTAGCGGTTGTTCTTGTTGAACGGGTCTTCGGTGCCGGCGTACTTGGTGCCCGACTTCGCGAGCCCGCGGCTGATCATGTAGCCGATCGCGACCGCGGCAACCAACGTCCAAGCCCGGACGTCGTTCAGCGAATCGGAGATCGCAGCGGCGATCAGGATCGCGACGATGACACCCACCATCGCCCAGAACTCCGTCGTCTTCAACGAGAGCTTCGTCTCGTCCGGTGTGCGACGAGCGACGCTCGAAGGCACCGTCGTGCGGGACCGCTCAGCGGTTTCGGATGCTGCCATTGTGGGACTCCTCTGATCGTTGGGAGCGGAAGACTCGAAGGGGTCTTCCGCCTGGAAGCGCGGCGACCCGATGCGCAGAAGCCTCACCTGCCTCAAACGTGGTCAAGCGTGCTGCAGTGGTTCTGTCCAGATATTGTCCATCTAAACCTCGGTGTCGCTCGCTGCGTCGAGCAGCAAGAAACGCTCTAACCGAAGCCGAGAATGAACTTCGCGTCTTCCGACATCCGGTCGGGAGTCCACGGCGGGTCGAACACGAGCTCGAGATCGACGTCCTCGACGCCGGGCACCTCGCGCGTCACGCGCTCCATGTCGCCGGCGATGAGCGGGCCGGCGGGGCAGCCCATCGAGGTGAGGCTGTAGATGACCTTCACCTTCGGCCCCTCGACTTCGACGTCGTAGACGAGGCCGAGATCGACGACGTCCATCCCGAGCTCGGGATCCTCGACCTGGCGGAGCGCTTCGAGCACGTCGTTCTTGCTGGCCACGATCTCAGTGTAGAGGCTCATGGGCGGCCGACCGCCTGCCGATGCCGGAAGCATGACGCGAACCCTCGGCCTGCCCCTCATGCTCGTCACGCTGCTGATCGGCGGTTACCTGTTCACACAGCAGTCGAAGTCGAGCGGCCCGAGCGCGCCCGCAGTCACGCAGGCCGAGACCCAGGCGCAGGCGGCCGTCGCCGCGACGAGCTTCCAGGCGATGACGTCGGTGCTCCAGGCATGGTTCGCCGCAAACGGAACGTACGCGGGCGCTTCGTTGCCGCTCGGCGCAGGCGCTGCGGTCGTGCGCGCGGACACGACTTCGTATTGCCTGCAGACGACCGAAGCGACGCCGGTCATGCACGAAGCAGGGCCGAACGGCACCGTGCAGCCCGGCCCCTGCTAGCTCTCGCTTAGCTCTCGCTCGACCGCGACCAGATGTTGATGCCGCTGTCGATCGCGTGGCGGTCGATCTCGGCGAGCTCGTCGTCGGAGAACTCGAGCCGGTCGAGCGCCGAAACGTTCGCCTCCAGCTGCTCGACGCTCGAGGCGCCGACGAGCGTCGACGTCACCCGCGGGTCGCGAAGCGTCCACGCGAGCGCGAGTTGCGCAAGCGACTGGCCTCGCGCGACAGCGATCTCGTTCAGCGCGCGGATGCGCTCGAGGGCCTCGTCCGTCAAGAGCTTCGGCGAGAGCGACTCGTCACGCGCCGCGCGCGAGCCCGCCGGGATGCCGCCGAGGTACTTGTCGGTCAGCATCCCCTGGGCCAACGGCGAGAAGGTGATGCAGCCGACGCCGAGCTTGCCGAGCGCGTCGAGCAGGCCGTCCTCGATCCAGCGGTTCAGCATCGAGTACGACGGCTGGTGGATCAGGAGCGGTGTGCCGAGCTCACGCAGGATCGCGGCGGCCTGCTCGGTCTTCTCGGGCGAGTACGACGAGATGCCGACGTACAACGCCTTGCCCGCGCGAACCGCAGCGTCGAGCGCGCCCATCGTCTCCTCGAGCGGCGTCTCGGGATCGACGCGGTGCGAGTAGAAGATGTCGACGTAGTCGAGCCCCATGCGCCCGAGGCTCTGGTCGAGGCTCGCCAGCAGGTACTTGCGCGAGCCGCGGTCGCCGTATGGCCCCGGCCACATGTCGTAGCCGGCCTTCGTCGAGATCACGAGCTCGTCGCGGTACGGCCGGAGATCTTGCTCCATCAGCCGGCCGAAGTTCTCCTCGGCGGTGCCGTACGGCGGCCCGTAGTTGTTCGCGAGGTCGAAGTGCGTGATCCCGAGATCGAACGCGCGACGCACGATCGCGCGGCTCGTCTCGAGCGGGCGATCGTGGCC
>JANMQZ010000236.1:0-9320 GCA_031370755.1 Actinomycetes bacterium | reverse complement strand
ACCGAGGACGCGGCAGCGCGCCGCGTGATCGCGGGCCGCGCGCCGTCGTGTGCGACCGGGTGGGTCACCTAGCCTCTCCGACATGCAAGGCGACGATGCCGCCCGCGAACGTGCGGTAGCGGACGTCGGCGAAACCGTTGCGCTCGAGGAGCCCGGCGAGCGCATCCGGCCCGGGGAAGCGGCGCACGCTCGCGGGCAGGTACGTGTACGCCGACCCGCCCGGCAGCACCTTGCCGAGCAGCGGCACCACGTGGTCGAACCAGACGCGATAGAACGGCGCGAGCCGGCCGCGCGGCGTCGTGATCTCGAGGATGCCGAGCCGACCGCCTTCGCGCAGCACGCGTCGCAGCTCGCGGATGCCCGCTTCGAGATCCTCGACGTTGCGCACGCCGAAGCCGACGGTTGCGGAGTCGAACGACGCATCCGCGAACGGCAGCGCGAGCACGTCGCCCTGCACGAACTCGATCTGCGGTGCCTTCCGCCTCGCACGCACGAGCATCTCCTCGGAGAAGTCGAGGCCGACGACGTCGGCGCCCTGCGCACGTGCACCGATCGCGAGGTCGCCGGTGCCGCAGCACGCATCAAGCGTCCGGTCGTCGCCGCGAACCGTTTCCTCGATCGTGATGCGCCGCCAGCGGCGGTCGAGACCCGCCGTCATCACGTGGTTCATCACGTCGTAGACCGGAGCGATGCGATCGAACATCCGCCGGACGCCGTCGGCCGGAAGCGTTCCCGTCTCGACCGCGTCGGTCACTGTCCCCATCGCTTCGTGAGCGTGTTCTCGAGACCGAGCTGGTCGAGCGCGCGCCCGACGACGAAGTCGACGAGGTCGTCGACCGTCTCGGCTCCGTGGTAGAAGCCCGGCGCGAGGAAAAGGATCGTCGCGCCCGCCTCGCGCAGCGTGAGCATGTTGCGCAGGTGGATGACCGACAGCGGCGTCTCGCGCGGCATGAGCACGAGGCGGCGCTCCTCCTTGAGCGCCACCGACGCGGCGCGGTGGATGAGGTTCTGCATCGCGCCGGACGCGATCGTCCCGAGCGTCCCCATCGAGCACGGGCAGATCACGTACGCGTCGACCTTCGCCGAGCCGGAGGCGTACGGCGACTTCCAGTCGTTCGGGTCGTAGAGGGTCGCGTTCGGCGCGTGCTCGAGCAGGCGCGCGAGCGTCTCGTCACGCGAGAGCCGCGCATTCCCGTAGAGCTCGGTGGCGAGCACTTCGATCCCTGCGCTCGATGCGGAGATGCCGAGCTCGCAGTCGGCCGCCGCGAGCGCTTCGATCAGCCGGGCCGTGTAGGGCGCCCCGGAGGCGCCCGTGATCCCGAGAAAGACGTGCACGAGAGGGATTGTGCCCCTTCCCGGGCAAAGGACCGCTTTCCGACGGTCTCGTCACGGCTCCCGGATCAGAAGCGGTGCCAGGCACCGCTTCGCGGAGCCAGGCACCAGGGGCCTGACACCCAGCGGGTGTCTGGCACCGCTTTCGTACCGCTCGCTTTAGCGCTTCCCCTTGGATGCCTCGAGGAAGACGGCCAGATCGTGGAGCCGCTGGTCGCCGAGCGACTCGAATTTCGGCATCGGCGAGCCGGGATTCACGCACGACGGGCACTTCAGGTGCCTGACCTGGAAGTCGATGCCGAGGTTCCTGGTGCCGATCGAGGTGAGATCGGGGGCGCCGAGCTGCGCACCGCCCGAGCCGAGATACGTGTGACATGCGGTGCAGCCGGCGACCGCGAAGAGCTTCGCCCCGGGCACGGCATTCGCCGGCAGCTTCTCGGCCGAGACCCAGTGCGGCACGTCGAGAACCACCTCGGAGGCGAGCGCCTCCTTCGCCGTTGCGCCCTTCCAGGTCAGCACCGCCATCGAGAGGACGACGAGCATCGCACCGACGACCGCGACCGGCCGCCGGAGCAGGCGCCGTTCGCGGCGCCGGTCGTAGAACGGGACGCCGATCAGGAGGATGAGTGCGATCGTCGGCACGCCGACCGTGCCGAGGAAGACCGACTCCGGCCACTTGAAGATCCGGAGGAGATAGAAGAGGAAATAGAAGTACCAGTCCGGACGCGGCACGAAGCTCGTCGTGCCCGGGTCGGCGGGCGCGGTGTACTCCGGGCCGAGGATGCCCTGATGCAGCCCATCGTGGTGCGGCCCCCACGACGTCCACTTCCAGACCGTCGCGAGCCCGGCGATGACCGAGACGACGACGAGGCTCATCACCGTGTCGTGGAACATCGCGTACGGGAAGAACGGCTTGCCCCGCTCCTTGACGTGCTTCTTGTAGCGCGCGAACTGCGCGCGGTTCTGGTCGAGGTTCGACGGCTTGCCGGGTGCGGGCGTCGTCGCCATCAGTCACGACCTCCCGTGCCGCGCGCCGACGGCTGTGTGAGACCCGCGCGCAGCGGCTGCTGCTCGTCGTCCGTGCGCTCCTCGCCGGCGGCTTCCTTCGACCACGGCGGCGACGTGACGCCGAGCCGGATGACGAGATACAGGTGCAGCCCGATGAGGCCGAAGATCGCACCCGGGAGCACGAGCATGTGGATCGAGTAGAAACGCGAGAGCGTGTCGGCACCGATCTCCTGGCCTCCACGCAGGAAGCCCGCTAACCACGGCCCAAGAAATGGCGCCGTCCCGTTCAGGTTGATGCCCACGACGGTCGCCCAGTACGCGGTCTGGTCCCACGGGAGCAGATAGCCGGTGAACCCCTCGAGCATGCCGAGGAGGAGCAGGACGACGCCGACGATCCAGTTCAGCTCGCGTGGGTACTTGTACGCGCCGAACAGGAACACGCGTCCCATATGCAGGAACAAGAGGATGATGAAGACGCTCGCGCCCCAGCGGTGCATTCCGCGCACGAGCCAGCCCATCGTGACGTGGTCGGTGATGTTCTGGATCGACGAGTACGCGCCGCCCGGCGTCGGCTGGTAGTACATCGCGAGGATCACGCCGGTCACGGCCTGGACGAGGAACGCGGTGAGCGTGGCCGACCCAAGCGTCTGCATCCAGTTCGAGTCCGCCGGGACGTTGCGGAAGAGGAAGTACTTGGTGGCGCCGACGAGCCCCGACCGCTCCTCGAGCCAGTCGAGCGGATAGACGATCGCCGCCTGCATCTTCTGCTTGCGGATCTCGGCGCGCGTCGGCTGTCGGTGAGTGGCCATCAGTGATGCGGCGGGTTGAGCGGATAGAAAACCTGCTCGATGCCGTCGACGTGCTCGCCGGGACCGACCAGCTTGTACTTGTGGATCTTCGCCTGCGCGCCGGTGGCGTCAACGTGCGAGACGGAGTACTCGCTCGCGAGAACGATGTTGCCGTTCTTGATCAGATAGTCGTACCGGTCGAGCGCGCGCACGGGCGGGCCGGCGGTGCGGTTGCCCTCGGTGTCGTACTGTCCGCCGTGGCACGGGCAGCCGAAGCCGGCGGGCACGACCGGGACGAGCGTGACCTTGCCGTTCGCCGTCTTCTGGACGATGGTCTTCATGCCGAGGATCTGCCCGCTCGGGCCGTTCGCCTGCACCGGGCAGCCGAGATGGGCGCACCGGTTCGAGATGATCGTGAAGCTCGGAACCGACGAGCCGCCGGTGGTCAGCGCACCGTTGTTGCGGACGAAGGCCGTACGGCGCGAGACCGCGCCCTCGGCGGGGTTGACGATGAAGGTCGCGACGTACCACTGGCCTTCCGCGAAGTCCGTGACCGGGCCGAGGTCGACCTCGTGCTTCTTCTGGCCGATGAACGGCGGCAGGAGCGCGAAGCCGGCGACCGGCACGGTGACGATGCCGCCGATCACGCCGCCGAGCCCGAGGGTCGCGCCCTCGAGGAACTTGCTCCGCGGGAACCGGCGGCCGGGCGCCCCGTGCTCCACGGCGGCGGCGGGGCTGCGGCGCTCCGGCTCGACCTCGACGGGCCGGCCGCGCAGCTCGGCGGTGGCGGTGCGGGCCCAGAGGACGCCGAAGACGACGGCGATCACGGCGCCGATCGTCGTGAGCCAGAGCGGGCTGATGATCAGGCCGACGAGGAGCACCGCGACGCCGATCGCGAAGCCGATCGGCCACAGGGTCGGCGGCGGCAGGTAGGGCTCGTCGTGGGGGTCTGGTTGCTCCGTCATCCCGTCTGATTCAATCCCGCGCCCTCCCCGGGCGTCAACGTCGTAGCAGTTGGCGCAACGAGCGGGAAGTCTGACCGACTCCGCCGTTCTCCGCTCCGGGAACCGACCCGATCCCGTACTCGGCCCAGCGCCGGTCGACGAGGTCGCGGATCTCCGGGCTCATCTCGATCTCGTCGGGCCACGGCCGTGCGCCCTCCTCCGGCCATTTCGCCGTCGCGTCGATGCCGAGCTTGCCGCCGATGAACTGGCGCTCCGGCGCGTGGTCGAGGTGGTCGAGCGGCCCCTCGGAGATCACGACGTCCCGCTTCGGGTCGACGTTCGCGCCGGCGTAGAACAGCACCTGCTGGTAGTGGTGCAGGTCGACGTGCGCGTCGACGACGATGATCGACTTCGTCAGCGAGAGCATCCCGAGGCCCCAGATCGCGTGCATCACCTTCTGGGCGTGCCCGGGGAACGCCTTCTTGATCGAGACGATGCAGCAGTTGTGGAAGCCGCCGGCGACCGGCAGGTCGTAGTCGACGATCTCGGGGACGGTGGCGCGGATCGCGGGCAGGAAGATGCGCTCCGTCGCCTTGCCGAGCCACGCGTCTTCCTGCGGCGGCTTGCCGACGACGATCGACGGATAGATCGCGTCGCGGCGCATCGTCATCGCGGTCACGTGGAAGACGGGAAACGGCTCCGGCGGCGTGTAGAACCCGGTGTGGTCGCCGAAGGGGCCCTCGCTGCCGAGCTCGTCCTTGTCGATGTAGCCCTCGAGCACGATCTCCGCGTGCGCAGGCACCTCGATGTCGACGGTCACGCCCTGCACGAGCTCGACCGGCTCGCCGCGGAGGAAGCCGGCCATCATGAACTCGTCGATGTGCTTCGGCAGCGGCGCGCTCGCGGAGTACGCGGTGATCGGGTCGAGCCCGAGCGCGACGGCGACGGGGATGCGGCCGTCGGTCGCGAGCCAGTCGGCGCGGCCGTCCTTGTGGATCTGCCAGTGCATGAACGTCGTCGCGCGGTCGATCACCTGCATGCGGTACATGCCGACGTTCCGCACGCCGTTGCGCGGGTCGTGCGTGATCACCGCGGGCAGCGTGATGAACGGCGCCGGGTCGCCGGGCCAACAGCGCTGAATCGGGAGGAGCGAGAGGTCGACGTCGTCGCCTTGGAGCACGACCTCGTGCACCGGCCCCTTGCGCACGGTGGTCGCGCGCGCGTCGGCGATCGACTTCAGCTTCTGGAGGCCGCGCACCTTGTCCATCAGCCCCTGCGGCGGCTGCATCTCGAGCACGTCGCTGACCTTGCGGGCGACGTCGTCGAGGTGGTCGACGCCGAAGGCGAGGCACATTCGCCGCTCCGTGCCGAACTGGTTGATCAGGAGTGGATGCTTCGCGCCCTTCGGGTTCTCGAACAGGAGCGCAGGGCCGCCCGCCTTCACGGTGCGGTCGACGATCTCCGTGACCTCGAGGTCGGGGTCGACCTCGGCGGTGACGCGCACGAGCTCGCCCTCGCGCTCGAGGAGGGCGATCCAGTCGCGAAGGTCGCGCATTAGCGCCTTGAGCGGAGCCAGTGCGTCAGCTCGCCGATCGCGATCACCGAGAGGAAGATCAACCCGACGACGAGCATCGAGAGGACAACGGCCTTCCCTTCCTCAGCAGCGGTCTTGGCGAGGACGATCACCATCGGCGAGAGCCTATCGAACTCGCTCGACCGTGAGATCGGCAAACGACGCCGAGGTCTTCCCGAACTCCCACCAGCCGTGAACGTACGGCTGGACGAAGGCCGTGCTGCGGCCGTAGACGAGCGGGATCACCGCGACCCGCTCGGCAACGGCGTACCGGTCGGCTTCGTGGAAGCGCTCCAGCCGGCCGCGGTCACTCCGCTCCTGCCGGGCGCGCTCGATGAGCTCATCGAATGCCTGATCGGCGAATCCGCCCTCGTTCGTCCGGCTCGTCGACTGGAAAAGCAGGCGCAGGAAGTATTCCGGGTCGGCGTAGCCCGGCAGCCAGCCGGTGATTCGAAACGGCGCGTCATCGATCCGCGTCCCCGCCTCTGTCGCTTCCTCTTCCTGCCACGACCACGAGCGGGCGCTGACCCGACCGCCGAAGACATCCCGCCAGCCGTCGGTCACGACGGCGAGGATCTCGTCCCAAACCATCATCCCTGCGAGCTCGAGGTCGCCGTCGAAGCCCGACCGCTCGAGATGCGCGCGTGCGAGGTCCGGGTCGTACCGCGGCACGATGTCAGGGGTGTGGCCTTGCAGGGCCGGTGGGACGACGCCGCCTGTCGCCACGACGAGGTTCGCGGGACAGACAGCAGCGAGGGCATCGCGGTCGATCGCGTGCGCGAGCGCTTGCCGGAGATCGAGGTTGCCGGCGACGGGGTGTGAGTGGTCGAACCGGATGTACGCAGACCACGACGCGGGGCCGAGGACAGCGTCGGGGCTCACCG
Organism: Actinomycetes bacterium; assembly: GCA_031370755.1. Classification (GTDB taxonomy): domain Bacteria; phylum Actinomycetota; class Thermoleophilia; order Gaiellales; family Gaiellaceae; genus Palsa-739. The sequence goes on along the minus strand of JANMQZ010000236.1, from coordinate 2,791 downwards.
CCCCTGGCATCAGGTCGGCCAGCCGCGGCGTGTAGCGCACGAGAACGAGATCGGTCTCGCCGAGCTCGTATTCCGGCAGCGCATCGACGATCGCGGAGCGATACAGCTCCACCTCGGCAACATTGCCGCTTCGCGGAGTCGACGCATCCTCCCGGCGTCGCAGCACCAAGGCGTCGCCGGTCCGTGCTGCAACCTCGAATGATCCACTCACGACCTGGCGCTCCGGCTCTGTCCACGCCGTTCCGTCGCGCTCGATCGCGTGCCGCGGCTGCGGTCCCGCGTCGGGCCGGTTCATGACGCTCATGAAGTACGGCGCAGGCGCGACGAGCCTGAACTCGACCGTGCGATCGTCGAGCGCGCGCACGCCGATTGCGTCCGCGTCGCGGTTCGCGCCGAGGTAGTAGTCCTGGCCGTTCTCGAGGACGAAATAGATGGCCACGGAGGAGCCGGGGCTCTGCGGGTCGAGCACGCGCTTGATGCCGAACTCGACGTCGCTCGCCGTGAGCGGCTGCCCGTCCGACCACGTGATCCCGTCACGAAGGTGGAAGACGTACCGCAGCCCGTCGTCGGAGATCTCCCATCGCTCCGCGAGCGACGGCACGATCGTGCGCTCAGGCCACGCTTCGACGAGCCTGTCGAAGAGCTGCATGCACACCTGGATGTTCGGCCAGGCGATCGCCGACTTCGGGTCGGTGTCGTTCGGCAGGAAGCTCGTCGACATCCGAAGCCGCTCCGTCGCCGCCGAACGTTCGGGCGGTGACCAGTGCGTGAATGCCCGCTGGTACGCCTCGTTCGCCTCGGCGAAGCGGAGCGAGGTATGGAGCGCGAGCGCGAGCTTGAAGAGGACGAGGGTGATTGCCTGCCGCTCGCCTCGGCGCTCGAGGAGCGGCAGCAGGACGCGGTAGTGCTCGATGGCCTCGTCGAGCGCATACTCCTGTCGCGCCTTGTCGCCTGCGCGCAGGAGGTAGTCGGTCGCCTTGTCCTCGTTCTCTGCAGCGAGCCAGTGGTGCGCGAGCAGCCCGAGCACCTCGGCGTCGCGGTCGGAATACCGTTCCTCGAGCCACTCGGCGGCGCGCCGGTGCAGCTGGGCGCGCGCCGGGCCGAGAAGCGTGCGGTAGGCCGTCTCTTGGATGAGGGCATGCCGGAACCGGTACTCCGGCTGGGGCCAGCGGCGACCTTGCTCGATCAATCCGAGCCGCTGGAGCTCGTGCAGCGCGTCGCCGGCTGCGTCCTCGAGCACACCTTCGAGCAGCGGCAGCGCGAACCGCCGCCCGAGGGCTGCCGCGGCGGTGACGACGTCGTGCGACGCCGGGGACAGGCGATCGAGACGGGCCAGGATGACCTTCTCGACCGTCGCGGGAACCTCGATCTCGGTCTCGTGGTCGAATCGCCAGCCGCCGTCGTCTGCGCGGCTGACCGCGCCGACGTCGATCAGCGAACGGACGAGCTCCTCGAGGAAGAATGGATTGCCCTCAGCCGTCCCCAGCAGCCGCCGCTCCAGCTCCGCCGGGACCGTGCCCGAGCCGATGAGCGCCGCGAGCAGCTCGGCGTCGGCGTCGCCGAGGGGGCCGAGAGCGACCTCGCGCAGGAGATGCGGGAACTCGCGGGCCGCGTGCTCGCGGAGCGCCCAGGCGGAGTGATCGCGCTCCGGCCGCAGAGAGAGCACGAGCAGAACCGGCGACTGTTCGGCGAGGACGAGGAGCTGCTGAACCAACGCGACGGACGTCGCGTCCGCCCAATGCAGGTCTTCGATCGCCACGACGAGGGGTCCAGCGTCCGCGAGGACGGAAAACAGCTCGCCGACGACCTCGAACGTCCGCCACTGGAGCGCCTCGGGCGAGAGCTGGGCGGTGCGGGCCGATGCATCCGGCTCGAGCGCGAGATCGAGCAGCGCACCGAGATAGGGGTAGAGCTCATCCGCCCGGTCGGGGAAGAGCTGCTCGAGCCGCCGCCGGAGCCCGACCCGGACGCGCAGCTCGGCCTCGTCCGCGCCGGCGCCGATCCATTCGGTCCGCAGCAGATCCCGGAACGGCCAATACGGAAGCGACTCGCCGTACGAGACGCACCGCCCTTCGAGCCAGCGCACGCCGCTCCGCTCAGCCGCCGCGCGCAGCTCCGCGAGCAGACGAGACTTGCCGATGCCGGGCTCCCCGCTCACGACGAGGATTCGGCCACTGCCCGTTCGCAGTGCTTCGAGGGCCTCGTGGCCGGCCGCGAGCTCGCGGTCACGGCCGATGAGCTGCGTCTCGACGCCGAAGGCCCCGCGCTGGCGGCGGGCGCCGGCGTGCACGCCGCACACCGGCCAGGAGCGGACGGCGTCCCGCTTGCCCTTCAGCTCGAGCTCGCGCTGCTCGCCCCAGTCGAAGAGCACCTCGACCGCCCGGCGCGTCGCGTCGTCGACGAGGACGACGCCCGGCTCGGCAGCACCCTGCAGACGGGCGGCAAGGTTCACGGTGTCGCCGAACGCGGCGTACTCGACCCTCTGGCCCGCTCCGACCTCGCCGAGCACAACCGGCCCTGTGGCTGCGCCGACCCGGACACCGAAACCCTCGATCCCCCAACCGCGGCGAACGTCGCGGCCGTACTCCTCCATCTCGCCGACGATTCGCAAGGCAACGCGAACCGCGCGCTCGGCATCGTCCTCCCGCGTGGTCGGTGCACCGAAAAACGCGAGCACGCCGTCGCCCGCGAGATCCTTGACGTGACCGCCGAGCGCTTCGATCTCGCCGACGATCCGCGCCACCGCTTCGCCGACGACGAGCTTCACGTCCTCGGGGTCGAGCCGCTCGCC
>JANMQZ010000220.1:0-1651 GCA_031370755.1 Actinomycetes bacterium | reverse complement strand
CGTCCCGCCGATCGTGATCGTGGTCGAGGTGACACCGGGCGTCGCAGCAGGACCGGCGCCGAGCGCGATCGCGGCCGCAGCCGCGGCGAACTGCGAGATCACCGCGAAATCGTCTTCGGCAACAGCGGCAGCGTCAAGGTCACCTTGCCGACCGTGAGCTGCGAGTCGTCCGGAACGAGCTTGAGGTAGAGCAGGTTCGCGACGTTCTGCACGGTCGACGTCCCTCCGAGGTAGACGCGCAGCTTCGTCCCGCGCCGCAAGAGGTTGCCGGTTGAGATGAGCTTGATGGAGATTGTGCGCGCCTTCTTGCCCAGGGCCGTGATCGTGCCGCCTTCGGTCAGCACCGTCTCTTGGCCGCGCGCATCGAGCGACGTCAATACCGCGACGAGATGAGGCCACTGAGTGGCTGTCGAGGCAGTGATGCGTACGACGGGCGCGCCGAACTGCTCTAGGTCGCGCTTCGGCAAGGTGAAGGTGCGCACGACCTTCCCGCGGGCCGACAGACCGGAGCTGGCGCGCGACACGAGCGTCAGGTTCTTTACTGCGGGCGGTCCCGAGAAGTTCGCCGTCTTCCCGCTCCAGGGGTCGGACCCGACCTGAACGGGCTTCTCCTTGTCGACTCCGTTCGGAATTCCCTTCAGGAAGCGGTCGTACCACCGCGTCGAGAGATCGAGCACGTGCGCGAGATCCGGGCCGGGAAAGCTCGACGGCGAGTGGCCGAAGGCGCCGACGTACAAACGCTTCGGGCCCGCGAGCCGGCGATAGGCATCCGTGGCTTGGTCGATGTCGAATGCGAAGTCGCGGCGCCCCTGGAAGAGAAAGCTCGGCGTGGTCACGGCTGAGAGGGCGCTGAGGCTCGATCGTGTTCCGAGCAACTGCCGCACGTTGGGCAGGTTCTCGTTGCCGATCATCTGCGGGACGTAGGACCGGAGCGCCGGATCGATGCGGTCGGCCGGCACACTCTGCGCGAAGTTGTAGATCGCGCCGGACTTGCCCAGGTTCTGCGGGAAGAGCGCGCGATACAGATCGCTCCAGGTCTCGAACGTCTCCAGCGCCTTGAACGGCACTCCTGCGACGACGGAGTTCCAGGCCGCGCCACCGCCGAGCGAGATGCCCCAGGCCCCGATCTGCGTGTCGTTCACCTCGGGACGAGCGGCAAGCCACTGGAACTCAGCGCGGATGTCCGCGACTTCACGGGGCCCGTCGAGCGAGACGAAACCGCCGGACGTCCCGTGCCCGCGTGCGTCGGGAGCGAAAACGGCGTAGCCCTTGCTCAGGTAGGGCGGGGCCAGCCCCGCGGCGAGACCCTTGTGATTGCCGCCGAGGCCGTGGAACAGCATCACCGCGGGCCACCCTCCTGTGGGCATGGGCCCGTCCGGCACGAGGAGCGAGGCGTCGATGCGAACGCCGTCGTCCATCGTCAGCGACACCTCGGCGGCGCGTCCGAGGGAGGGCGCGGCGAGCGCGAAGGCCAGGAGGAAGGCAAGCGCAAGAAGGCGGCGCACCAGGTGCACAGCGTATCCCGGCTATACGATCGCCGTGTGGATCCGCGGCCGGTGGGCGTGTTCGACTCGGGCGTGGGCGGCCTGACCGTCCTGCACGAGTGCCTTGTCACCATGCCGCACGAGGACTTCGTCTATCTCGGCGACCA
>JANMQZ010000211.1:0-38633 GCA_031370755.1 Actinomycetes bacterium | reverse complement strand
GGTTAAGACCGCCGCGGTCGTCACGCACGGCCGCGTCGACGTCGACACCGCCGTCCAGCGCGTGCACGCGGTCGTAGAGGCCGCGGGCGTGGCGATCGTCGACGATCCGCGCGCGGCCGACCTCGTCGTCGCGCTCGGCGGCGACGGCACGATCCTGCGCACGCTCGCGCAGCTGCTCGGGAGCGACGTGCCGGTGATCGGCGTCAACTTCGGGCGCGTCGGCTTCCTCGCGTCGATCGAGCCGGATGCGCTCGAGCGCGACGTTCAGCGCGTCCTCGCGGGGGAGTACGCCGTCGTCGAGCTGCCGACGCTCGAGGTGCAGCTGAACGGCGAGCGCCATGTCGCGGTCAACGACGTCGTCGCGACGAGCGCGACGCTCGGCCGGATGATCGAGCTCGCCTGGGCCGTCGGCGGCGAGGATCTCGGCACCGTTCCGTGCGACGGGATGATCTGCTCGACGCCGTCGGGCTCGACGGCGTACAACCTCTCGAACGGCGGGCCCGTGCTCGTGCGCGGCCTCGACGCGCTCGCCGTGACGTTCATCGCCCCGCACTCGCTGCACGCTCGCCCGCTCGTCGTCCCGCGCGGGCTGACGGTCACCGTCGCGAACCGGACGCAGGACGTCCCGTGCGCTGTCCTCGTCGACGGCCACCGCGTCGGCGACATCGCGCCGAGCGCCGAGATCGCGATCTACCTCTGCGCGCAGTCGAGCCTGCTCGCGACGCTCCCGGAGACGACGTTCTTCGGGCGCTACCGCGCCACCTTCTCCTCATAGCGACGCCGCCCGTGGGGGCGGCGCCGGGGGCCCGCAACCAGCAAGACCGGGGGAGTGCGGGGAGTCGTGGTGTGGTTGCTTACCCCGTCTAGACGTGGCCCGGCGGCGCCTTCTTCCCCGTCGGGTGCCCTCTCTACGATGACTCCGTGCTTCGTCGTCTGCGAATCGAGAATCTCGTGCTCATCCGGGAGGCCGAGCTCGAGCTCGCGGCCGGGCTGAACGCGATCACCGGCGAGACCGGCGCGGGCAAGACGATCCTCGCGCAGGCGGTCGGGCTCCTGCTCGGCACGAAGGGCGACGAGGCGCTCGTCGGCCCGGCCGGAGAAGAGGCCTACGTCGAGGCCGAGCTCGGGTTGCCGGAGGAGCTCGACGAGCTCGCGGAGCTGCAGCCCGAGGACGAGGACTCGCTCCTCGTCGCGCGCCGCGTGTCCGCGTCCGGGCGCACGCGCGCGTACGCATGGGGCCGCGCTGCGGCCCGCGAGGACGTCGCTGCCGTGGTCGAGCGCATCATCGCGATGTCGGGGCAGTTCGAGCAACGGCGCCTCGCGCGACCCGCGTACCAGCTCGAGGTGCTCGACCGGTTCTGCGGTGAGGACCAGCTCCGTCGCCGCGCCGACGCGCGCGCCGCGTGGCGGGAGCTCCTCGCCGCCCGGCGCCGCCACGAGGAGCTGACCGCGAACGCAGCCTCCGCCGGGGCGCGCCTCGCCGAGCTGCACGCGCTCGCAGAGGACACCGAAGGCCTCGAGGACGGCGACGAACAGCGTTTCCGCGATGACCGGGAGCGACTCCGCTACGTCGTCGAGCTCGCCGAGGCCGCGTCCGCTGCGGCGGAGGCGCTCACGCCCGAGGAGGGCGAAGGTGCCGCCGGCCTCGTCGGCCTCGCCGAGCGCGCGGTCGCGCCGCTCGAGCGCCTCGCGTCCGAGCTGCAGCGCGCCGGCGACGAGCTGCGCGACGTCGAGCTGCGCCTCCGCGAGACCGCGTCGGAGCTGCACTCGTTCCTCGCCTCGCTCGAGGCCGAGCCTGGGCGCCTCGAGGAGCTCGAGGCATCGCTCGACCGCATCGCCGAGGCGAAGCGCCGTTTCCGCTGCCAGACCTACGAGGAGTTGCTCGCGCGCGCCGCCGAGGCGCGGCTCGAGCTCGCAGCGCTCGACGGCGGTGCCGACCCGGCGCAGGCCGCGGCACAGGCCGTCGCGGCGGCCGAGGCGCGCGTCGTCGCGCTCGCGCTCGAGCTCCGTGCCGAGCGAAGCGCTGCCGCGCCCGCGTTCGCCGACGCCGTCGCGTCCGAGCTGCACGACGTCGGCATGGGCGACGGCGAGTTCGTCTGTGAGCTGCGCGAGCGCGAGACCGGTGCGACCGGTGGCGACGACGCGGTCTTCCTTGTGCGCCCGAATGCCGGCCTGCCGTTCGGCCCGGTTGCGGAGACCGCGTCGGGCGGCGAGCTCTCGCGCATCGCGCTCGCGATCGCAGCGGTGGCCGGAGGAGAGACGCTCGTCTTCGACGAGATCGACGCCGGCATCGGCGGCGAGACCGCGAATGCGGTCGGGCGCGTCCTCAAGCGGCTGTCCGAGCGCGCGCAGGTGATCACGATCACGCACCTGCCGCAGATCGCCGCACTTGCCGACCGTCACTTCTGCGTCGAGAAGATCGCCGGCGACCCGACGCACACACGCATCACGCAGCTCGGCGACGAGGAGCGGAAGGCCGAGCTCGAGCGGATGCTCGGGGGCCAGGAGTTCCTTGCCACGGTACGCAGCTGACCGGGTCCTCCTGGCGCCCCTCGCGGACGTCTGGGCGTTCCTCGCCGAGCCGTACAACCTCGCCGACTGGTTCCCCGGCGTCTCGGGCGTCGAGCCCGACCGCCGCGGACTCGCGCCCGGCGCGCGGTGGAAGGTGATCGGCCCGAGCGAGCCGAGCTACTTCAGGCGCCCGCAGGCCACCGGGACGCTCCTGATCGTCGACGTGGTGCCACAGGAGCGAATCGCGTTCGAGCTGACCGGCGACCGGATCTCGGCCGAGCTGACGCTCCGAGCGGTGGAGCTGGACCGGACCGAGGCGTCGCTCGTCGTCGACGGGCCGTGGCTGATCGGGCTCAGACGCTCATTTCCGAGGCGGGCACTCGACCGGCTGCACGGACTTCTCCGCACGGGCGAGGCCGCGTGACCACCGTCGACCTCCAGCGCTGCTACCTTTGAATCCCGTGAGCGCACGGGCCCCGAAGTACGTCTTCGTCACCGGGGGAGTTGTCTCCGCGCTCGGGAAAGGCATCGTCGCTGCATCGCTCGGCCGGCTGCTGAAAGCGCGCGGCCTCCGCGTCCAGCTCCAGAAGTTCGATCCGTACCTGAACGTCGATCCGGGCACGATGAGCCCGTTCCAGCACGGCGAGGTGTTCGTGACCGAGGACGGCGCCGAGACCGACCTCGACATCGGCCACTACGAGCGGTTCGTCGACGAGAACTTCCTGCGCAACTCGAGCCACAGTGCCGGCTCGATCTGGGAGACCGTGCTCCGCAAGGAGCGCAAGGGCGACTTCCTCGGCGCCACGGTGCAGGTCATCCCGCACATCACGAACGAGATCAAGGCGCGCATCAAGCGCGGCGCACAGGGCGAGCCGATCGACGTCGTCATCTCCGAGATCGGCGGCACCGTCGGCGACATCGAGTCGCTCCCGTTCCTCGAGGCGATGCGCCAGTTCCGCCGCGAGGTCGGCCCCGAGAACGTCATGTACATCCACGTGACGCTCGTGCCGTTCATCGAGGCGGCAGGCGAGTTGAAGACGAAGCCGACGCAGCACTCCGTGAACGAGCTCCGCCGCATCGGTATCCACCCGGACGTGATCGTCTGCCGCTCGCACGAGGAGCTGTCACGTGAGATCCGCGACAAGATCGCGCTCTTCGCCGACGTCGATCCCGGCGCGGTCGTCGCGTGCCCGGACGTGCCCGACGTGTACCTCGTTCCCGAGGTGCTCCAGGAAGAGGGCCTCGACCGGCTCGTGTGCGAGAAGCTCGGCATCGAGGCGGCCGACGTCGACCTCGGCGAGTGGGCCGAGTTGACGAAGCGCATCGACGCACGCCGCGAGCTCGTCGAGATCGCGCTCGTTGGCAAGTACGTGAAGCTGCAGGACGCCTACCTCTCCGTGCACGAGGCGCTCAAGCATGCAGGGCTGCACAACGGCTGCGCGATCCGTGTGCGCTGGGTCGATGCCGAGAACATGTCGTACGAGGAGACCGCCGAGCTGCTCGAAACGGTCGACGGCGTGCTCGTCCCCGGCGGGTTCGGCTCACGCGGCTGGGAGGGAAAGATCCTCGCCTGCCAGGTCGCGCGCGAGCGCAAGATCCCGTATCTCGGCATCTGCCTCGGCATGCACGTGGCGGTCTCCGAGTTCGCGCGGCACGTGGTCGGGCTCGACGGCGCGAACTCGACCGAGATGGATCCCGAGACGCCGCACGCCGTGATCGACCTGCTGCCCGAGCAGAAAGGCGTCGAGGATCTCGGCGGCACGATGCGGCTCGGCGCGCAGGCGGTCGAGGTGACAGACGGCTCGCGCGCACGCGAGCTCTACGGCGAAGCCGTGATCTTCGAGCGCCACCGGCACCGCTACGAGGTCAACAACCACTACCGCGAGCAGCTCGTCGACGCGGGCCTCGTCGTCAGCGGGACGTTCGAGCAGGGCCGGCTCGTCGAGATTATCGAGCTGCCGGATCATCCGTGGTTCGTCGCGAGCCAGTTCCACCCGGAGTTCAAGTCGCGGCCAACGCGCCCGGCGCCGCTTTTCCAGGGCTTCGTCGGCGCAGCCCTCGCCCGCGCGCGCTCGCGCGCGGAACAGACCGTCGCGGCCTAGTCTTCCGCGACGAAGCCGACGGAGACGAAGAAGTTCATGCCGGCGAGCTGCGTCTTCGACGCGCGGTACAGGAAGTCGACGGTTGTCCCGTCCTTCGCGTGAGGATGGATGTCCCGTGACGGAAGCCGCGTGCGAGCATCTCGTCGAACTGCGTCGGAGCGTCGGGCTCCCGGGCCACCTCGTCGACGAGGAGCGCGAGCAGCTCGTCGCGCGTGTAGCCGAGCGTCCGGCAGGCGCATTCGTTGACCGCGACGTACCGCATCTCGTCGTCGGCGATGAAGATGAGCGCAGGCCCGCGGTCGGTTGCCTCGCCGAGGAGCGCGGTCTGGATCAGGACTTCTGCGGCAGTCACCGGGCAACCCATCTTAGGATCGCAGTGTGACTTCGCCTAGTCCCGCCCTCGAGCTCTTCCTCGAGCTGGCCGCCATCCCGAGCCCTCCGGGCGAGGAGCGGGCCGTCGCGGACGTCGTTCTTCGCTATCTGCGCGATCTCGGCCTCGATCCGGACGAGGACGGCTGCGGCCCGGAGATCGGCTCGACGATGGGCAACGTCTACGTGCGCCTCGAGCCGACGGCGGCCGGCACGCCGCTCTTCTTTTGCGCGCACCTCGACACGGTGCCGCCCTCGGGGCCCCTCGAGCCCGTCGTCGAGGACGGGGTCGTCCGCAACGCCGGCGGCACGATCCTCGGCGCGGACAACAAGTCGGCTGTCGTCCAGATGCTCGAGGGCGTCCGGCGGGTGCTCGCCGAGGGTCGGTCGCACGCGGGGATCGAGCTTCTCTTCACGCCGAAGGAGGAAGTCGGGCTGATCGGCGCGTACGCCTTCGACAACGACCGCCTGCAGGCCGACGTCGGCTACGTCTACGACCAGGCCGCAGCGCCCGGCGAGATCATTCTCGGCGCGCCGTGGTCGGAGTCGATGGAGGTGCAGTTCCACGGCCGCGCAGCGCACTCGGGGATGTTCCCGGAGGAAGGGCGCTCCGCGATCCAGGCTGCCGCGAAGGCGATCGCCGACCTGCGGCTCGGTCGCGTCGACGAGGAGACGACGGCGAACGTCGGCGTGATCAGCGGCGGCACCGCGGGGAACATCATCCCCGAGTGGTGCACGTTCATCGCCGAGGCGCGGTCGCAGAGCCAGGTGAAGCTCCACGCGCTCGTGCAGGAGATGCTCGACGCGTTCTCGTTCGCCGCCACCGCCGCGGACTGCGAGGTCGAGTGGCAGCTGCGCAAGAGCTACCACGGCTACGCATTCAAGCGCGACGACGACGTCGTTCGGCTCGCGGCCACCGCGCTCGCGGCGTGCGGCTACGAGCCGACCTACGCCCTGTCGGGCGGCGGCGCCGACGCAAATGTCTTCAACGAGCGCGGGCGGCGGTGCGTGAACCTCGCAAACGGAATGACCGACATCCACACCTCCGATGAGCGCATCACCGTCGCCGACCTCGACGGCATGGTCGAAGTGACGCTCGCGCTCGTCGACGCCGCGCGCGCGGCTTGATGGAGGAGCGGCGCCTTGGGCCGGTCGTCGGCCTCGGCACGTGGAACACGTTCGGCTCCGACGCAGCGCTCGCAGGCGACGTCGTGACTGCGGCGCTCGCTGCAGGCGTTCGCGTCTTCGACTCGTCGCCGATGTACCGGGGCGCCGAGGCCTCGCTCGCAGCGGCGCTCGCCCCGCGGCGCGCAGAGGCGACGGTGGCGACGAAGATCTGGGCCGACTCGGCCGCCGAGGGACGCGAGCAGTACCGGCGTCAGCGCGAGTGGTTCGGCCGCGTCGAGATCGAGCAGATCCACAACCTCGCCGCCTGGCGCGGTCAGCTCGAATGGCTCGAGAAGGAGAGGGAGGAGGGACGGATCGACAAGCTCGGCGTGACGCACTACGCAAGAGGCGCGTTCGCTGACGTGGCGGAGGCGCTCCGCACGCGGCGGTTCGACGTCGTGCAGCTCCCGTACAACCCGCACGAGCGCGACGTGGAACGCGAGCTGCTGCCGCTCGCGGCGGAGCTCGGCGTCGCGGTGATCGTCATGCGCCCGTTCGGCGAAGGCGCGCTCGTGCGGCGCTCGCCGGGCGAGCGCGACCTTGCGCCGCTCCGCGCGTTCGGTGTCGAGACGTGGGGGCAGGCGCTGCTCAAGTGGGTGCTCTCCGACGAGCGCGTCGACCTCGCGATCCCCGCTACCTCGCGGCCGGAGCGCCCCGCAGAGAACGCCGCCGCCGGCGAGCCGCCGTGGTTCGGCGCCGAGGAGCGCGCACTCGTCGAACGGCTCGCGGCATGAAGCCCGACGAGTCGCGCGTCGTCTACGACGGCGAGCTGATCGACGTCACGCTCGAGCGCTGGGGCGAGCACGAGCGCGAGATCGTCGAGCATCCCGGCTCGGTCGCGATCGTCGCGATCGATCGCGAGCGCCGGCTCTGGCTCGTCCGGCAGCTGCGGGAGCCCGCGCGGAAGAAGCTCGTGGAGCTGCCCGCGGGGAAGTGCGACGCCGGGGAGGAACCGCTTGCCGCCGCGCAGCGTGAGCTGCGCGAGGAGTGCGGGCTCACCGGCGGCACGTGGGCCGAGCTCGGGGCGTTCTGGACGACGCAGGGCTTCTGCCGCGAGCACATGGTCGTCTTCCTGGCAGAAGATGTCGAGCCGGGCGACGCCGAGCCGGAGGACGACGAAGAGCTCGAGATCGTGCTGAGGCCCGTTGCGGAGATCGATGCGCTCATCGGCGAGCTGGAGGATGCGAAGACGCTCGCTGGGCTTCTGCTCTTCCTGCAACGCGCGTAGGCTCTGCCCATGCGCTCTCGGGCCCTGCTCGTCGTCTGCGTCGTCGCGGTCTGCGCCGCCGCCGAGGCTCGCGCGCTCACGCCGGTGCCGGGCATCCGGACGCCGTCCGGGAACATCAGCTGCGCGTTCGTGCCCGGCCCTCCAAGCCGCGTTGCCTGCTCGATTCGACAAGCCTCCTATGCCCGCGCCCTGCAGGACCGATGTGCAGCGACCGCGTCGCTCGATTGGCACGGCTTCGAACTGACGCCGTTCCGGAAAGGCACCTTCGTCTGCTCGGGCGGCGCGCTCCGCGGGCCTGCCGCGCTCGTCACGCTTGCCTACGGCAGGACCTGGACGCGCGGCCCGTTCACGTGCACGTCGCGCGTCGACGGCGTCTCGTGCGGGAATCACACGGGTCACGGCCTGTTCATCTCGCGGCAGTCCTGGCACCGCTGGTAGCCGGAGTCGCTATCGTCCCGCCTCGTGCGCATCGGCGTCGCGAAGGAGATCAAGACCGACGAGTACCGCGTCGCGCTGACGCCGGCGGGCGCGCGCGAGCTCGCGCTCAAAGGGCACGAGGTGCTCGTCGAGACGGACGCGGGCGGCGGCAGCTCGTTCCCCGACTCGGATTACGTGCGCGCCGGTGCGCGCATCGTCTCCGTCGACGACGTCTGGTCGCAGGCCGAGATGCTGCTCAAGGTGAAAGAGCCGATCGCGGCGGAGTACCCGCGCCTCCGCGACGGGCTCGTGCTCTTCACATATCTCCACATCGCAGCCGACGAGCCCCTCACGCGTGCGCTCGTCGACAGCGGCATCGCCGCCGTCGCATACGAGACGGTCGAGACCGTCGACCGCAGGCTGCCGCTGCTCGCGCCGATGAGCGAGATCGCCGGCCGGCTCGCGTCACAGGCCGGCGCGTACTTCCTCGAGAAGCCGCTCGGAGGCCGCGGGCTTCTCCTCGGCGGAGTCCCGGGCGTCGCGCCTGGACGCGTGCTCGTGCTCGGCGGCGGCGTCGTCGGCTACAACGCGGCGATCATCGCGATCGGGCTCGGCGCGCAGGTGACGATCCTCGACAAGTCGATCGACCGAATGCGCTACCTCGACGAGATCCTCTCGGGCCGCGTCAGCACCGTCATGTCGTCCGCGCTGCAGATCGAGTCATCGATCGCCGACGCCGACCTCGTCATCGGCGCCGTTCTCGTGCCCGGTGCGCGCGCTCCGAAGCTCGTGACGCGCGACATGCTCGGGGTCATGAAGAAAGGCGCCGTGATCGTGGACGTGGCGATCGACCAGGGCGGCTGCGTCGAGACGGCGCATCCGACGACGCACAGCGACCCCGTCTACGACGTCGACGGCATCACCCACTACTGCGTCGCGAACATGCCCGGCGGTGTTCCGATCACGTCGACGAAGGCGCTCACGAACGCGACGCTGCCGTACGTCGAGGCGATCGCCGACCACGGGCTCGCCGAGGCGGTCGCGCGCAACCCCGCGCTCGGCCGCGGCGTCAACGTCGTCGACGGGAAGATCACGTACGAGCCCGTCGCCGAGGCGCACGACCTGGGCTACACGCCGCTCTCCGACGTGCTGCACCTCGCGGCGGCGTAGAGCCTCTAGGTCGAGGGCTCGCCTTCGGCGGCCTTCGGCTTCTTTGTCGGCGTCAGCCGCACGACGAGCCACGTCACACCCGCCGCGAACGCGATCACGACGGCGATGTAGACGACGAAAGCCAGTAGCCCGAGGACGTTGCTCATGCCGAACCTAGAATAGCCGGGTGGCCAAGACCTCGGGACCGCGGGCCTGTGTGATCGTGCTGGACGCCGTCGGCGCCGGCGCGCTGCCGGACGCCGACCGGTACGGCGACGAGGGCTCCAACACGCTCGCGAACGTCGCCAAGGCCGTCGGCGGGCTCGATCTCCCCAACATGGAGGCCCTCGGCCTCGGGAACGTCGAGGAGCTCGAAGGCTGCCCGCCGCAGCCCGGGGCGCCGGCGGTCGCAGGCCGGCTCCTCGAGCGGTCGAAGGGCAAGGACACGACGACGGGCCACTGGGAGCTGATGGGCGTTGTCACGGCGGAGGCGTTCCCGACGTACCCGCACGGGTTCCCGCACGACGTCATCGACCCGTTCATGCACCGCACAGGGCGCGGCGTGCTGGGCAACAAGGCGGCATCGGGCACCGAGATCATCCAGGAGCTCGGCGAGGAGCACCAGAAGACCGGCAAGTGGATCGTCTACACCTCGGCCGACTCCGTCTTCCAGATCGCAGCGCACGAGGAGACCGTGCCGCTCGACGAGCTCTATGAGGCCTGCAAGATCGCGCGCGAGATCCTCACCGGCAAGCACGCGGTTGGCCGCGTGATCGCGCGGCCGTTCACCGGCGCGCCCAACAACTACGTTCGTACGCCGAACCGGCACGACTACTCCCTCGTGCCGAAGCGGCCCAACTACCTCTCGCTTGCGCGCGACGCCGGGAAGAAGGTGCACGGCGTGGGGAAGATCAGCGACATCTTTGCGGGCGTCGACATCGACGAGTCGCACCCGACGAAGTCGAACATCGACGGCATCCAGCAGACGGAGAAGCTCCTCCAGGAGCTCGACGACGGCTTCATCTTCGTGAACCTCGTCGAGACGGACTCGCTCTGGGGCCACCGGAACGATCCGGTCAACTTCCATCGCTGCCTCCAGGACTTCGACCGCCGGCTGCCCGACCTGCTCGAGGCGCTGCGGCCGGGGGACCTGCTCATCCTCACGTCCGACCACGGCTGCGATCCGACGACGCCTTCGACCGACCACTCGCGCGAGCACGCGATGCTGCTCGCGTATGTCGCCGGCCGCAACGCCGCCGGCCGGATCCACGAGGGCGAGTTCGCCGACGTCGGCGCAACCGTGAATGCGTGGCTGAACGGCAAACCGCCTGCGCGCGGCATCCCGGGCCAGCCGATCATCGCGCCATGAGGCTCGACAACCCGCTACTCGTCCGCTGGGAGTACGCGAGCGAGGAGCGCCTTGCGAAGCGCAATGAGATCTTTCGTGCGCTCATCCAGGGCGACAACCCGGAGGATGTCGCGGTTGCGGCGGCGGCGGAGATCAACCCGGGACGCCTGCTCGATGTGGGCTGCGGCCCCGGGCAGCTCACGCGCCGGTTCGTCGACGAGGCCGGGGCGGACGTCTCGGCGATCGACCTCTCGGAGCGCATGGTCGAGCTCGCGCGGGCGCTCGGGCTCGACGCCCGCGTAGGCGACGCCGAGCAGCTGCCGTTCGGCGACGGCGAGTTCGACTGCGTGTTCGCAGGCTGGGTGCTCTACCACGTTCCGGGACTCACGCAGGCGATCGCCGAGTGTGCCCGCGTGCTTCGCCCGGGCGGGCGCCTCGTCGCCTCGTCGTACCGCGAGGACAATCTGTCGGAGTTGTGGGAGTTGATCGACCGCGGCACCGAGCCGCGCGATCCGCTCACGTTCAACCGCGACAACGGCGAGGAGCTGCTCCTCCGGTCGTTCGAACGAGTTGAGCGGCGTGACGTCGAAGCGAGCCTCGTGTTCCCGGACCCGGACTCCATGAAGGCATTCGTGGCGGCGACGATCGACCGCGCGCATCTCGCGCCGCTCGTGCCCGAGTTCTCGGAGCCGTTCCCCGCGACGACGCGGCACGTCATCTTCGTCGCGGAGGGCCCGCGGTGATCCGTGTCTCCGAGCTGATCGAGCGGAAGCGCGACGGCCACGAGCTGGCGGGAGACGAGATCGCCGAGCTCGTGCTCGAGTACACGCGCGGCGACGTGCCGGACTACCAGGTCGCCGCGTTCCTGATGGCGGTGTACTTCCAGGGGCTCTCGACGGCTGAGACGTTCGCGCTCACGGACGCGATGGTGCGGAGCGGCGAGACGATCGATCTCGGCGGCGCGCTCGGCCGGCGCGTCGTCGACAAGCACTCGACGGGCGGCGTGGGGGACAAGACGACGCTCGCCGTCGGGCCGATCGTCGCAGCGTGCGGCGTGCCGTTCGGGAAGATGAGCGGCCGCGGTCTCGGGCACACCGGGGGCACGCTCGACAAGCTCGAGGCCATCCCCGGCTTCGACGTCGAGCTGACGACCGCGGCGTTCATCGAGCAAGTGCGGGAGATCGGCCTCGCGATCGTCGGGCAGACCGGTGATCTCGTCCCGGCGGACAAGAAGCTCTACGGGCTGCGCGACGTCACCGCGACGGTCGACAACGTCTCCTTGATCGCGGCCAGCGGCATGTCGAAGCCGATTGCGGCCGGGGCCGACGCGGTCGTGCTCGACGTGAAGGTCGGGGACGGCGCGTTCATGAAGACGCTCGCTGATGCGCAGGTGCTCGCCGAGACGATGCTCTCGCTCGGGCAGCGCGCCGGCCGCGACGTCGTCTGCGTGCTCACCGACATGGACCAGCCGCTCGGGCGCGCGGTCGGGAACGCGCTGGAGGTTCGCGAGGCCGCCGACACCGTCCGCGGCGACGGGCCGCCCGACCTCACCGAGCTCGTGCTCGACTCGTGCGCGCACCTGCTCGCGCTCTCCGATCTCGGCATCGACGCCGCAGAGGCTCGGCGCCGCGCGGAGGCAGCGGTCGCAGACGGCTCCGCGTACGCCGCCTACGAGCGCTGGGTGCGTGCCCAGGGCGGCGACCCGGACGACGGTGCGCTGCCGAAGGCGGCGCTCGTTCGCGAGGTGTTCTCCCCGCGGTCCGGCTACGTGCACGCGCTCGGAGCGCACGCGATCGGCGTCGCTGCGCTCCACCTCGGCGCCGGGCGGCTCGAGAAGGACGACGTGATCGACCACGCGGTCGGCATCGTCTGCCGCAAGAAGCGCGGCGACGCGGTCGTGGACGGCGAGCCGCTCGCGGAGATCCACGCGCGCGACGAGGCGAGCGCGGAGGAAGCGGCCGCCGACGTGCTCGCGGCGTTCGAGCTCGGCGACGAGCCGCCGCGCGCGCGGCAGATCGTGCTGGACACGATCGGCTAGCTGCACAGGCGGGCGGATCGAAAGCGGCGTCAGGCACCCGCTGCGCGGGAGCCAGACCCCCCGCTAGCGTGAGACCGTGCCCGAGCTGCCCGAGGTCGAGACCGTCCGCACGCGGATAGCGCCCGTGCTCGAAGGGCGACGGTTCGAGCACGTCGATATCAACGACCCGCGGCTCGTGCGTCCACACGACCCGGCCGAGGTCGCGGCCGAGCTCGTCGGCGAGCGCGTCGCTGCCGTGGAGCGTCGCGGCAAGTATTTGATTGTTCGGTTCGAGTCGGGTCGCGCTCTCCTGATCCACCTCCGAATGACGGGGTCGCTGCGCCACTACGCGTCGGGTCTCGACGAAGACCCGCATCGCAGAGCTGTTGTCAGGTTAGATAACGCATCGGACGTCGCCTACCGCGACGTGCGCCGCTTCGGCACGTGGCTCCTGCTCGAGCCGGGCGAGCTGCAGCCGAACCTCGCGGCGAAGGTCGGCGAGGAGCCGCTCGACGCGGCTTTCACAGCCGGCCGCCTCGGCGCGCGCATCGCGAAGCGCCGCGCGCCGATCAAGGCTGCGCTCCTCGACCAGCGCACGCTCGCGGGCCTCGGGAACATCTACGTCGACGAGGCGCTCTGGCGCGCGCGCATCCATCCACTCCGCCCGGCCGAGAGCATCGACCGCAACGAGCTGCGGCGGCTGCACCACGCGATCCGCGCCGCGCTCGAGCACGGCATCGCACGGCAGGGCTCGACGCTGCGCGACTACCGGCTGCCGGACGGGGGGAGCGGCGAGATGCAGAACGAGTTCAAGGTGTACGGGCGCGGCGGCGAGCCGTGCGACCGCTGCGGCACGCCGATCGCCAAGTCACGCGTCGGCGGGCGCGGCACGTGGTTCTGCCCCACATGCCAGGTTGGACAGGAATTGGGGACAGACTGAAGTCTGTCCCCAATCCTGCATTCGTTCTCAGGCGGCGAGGAGCGCGTCGAGCCGGCCGTCGCGCTCGAGGCGCCGCAACTCGGTGTAACCGCCGATCGGCGCGTCGTCGATGAGGATCTGCGGCACCGTCCAGCCGCCCGTCAGCTCGCGGATCCGCTGCCGGAACGCGGGATCGTCGTCGAGGGCGATCTCCTCGTAGTCGAGCTGCTTCTCGTCGAGGAGCGCCTTCGCCCGGTCGCAGTAGCCGCACCAGCGCGTCGTATAGATCTGAATTCGGGCCACCAAGTGTTCTAACGCATACCCGGCTCGGTCCGTTCCCGACCCTAGAGTTGGGACATGGCCGGACGCTCCTATTCGACCGAGGCCGTCGTGCTCCGCTCGATCCGCTTCGGCGAGGCCGACCGCGTCCTCCACCTCTATACGGCCGACCGGGGCCGCATCGGCGCGGTCGCGAAGGGCGTCCGAAAGACGACGTCGCGCTTCGGGGGGCGCCTCGAGCCGCTCTCGCACGTCGAGCTCCAGCTCCACGCCGGCCAGGGCGAGCTCCAGACGATCACGGGCGTCCGGCTCATCGGTTCGCACCAGACGGCGCGCGACGACTACTACCGCCTCAGCACGGGGCTGATCGGCGCCGAGGCGATGCTCCGCCTCTTCACCGAGCAGGAGCAAAACGAGCGCGCGTTCACCGCGCTCACCCGCTTCCTCGACCTCCTCGACGAGACGCCGCACGCCGCCGAGCGGCCGACGCTCGACCCGCTCGGGCTCTCGTTCCAGCTCAAGCTCCTCTGGTTGAGCGGCTATCTGCCGCACCTGACGAGCTGCGTCGAATGCGGAGCGGACGGCGCGACACTCGCCGGCTACGCGCCGCGCGCCGGCGGTGCGGTCTGCAACGCCTGCGCGCGGAGTGCGGAAGCGCTCGCGCTCAGCGCCGAGGGCATCGCCGGCGTCGAAGCGCTGCTCTCGAGCCCGCTCGCCGACGCTTCCACGCTCGGCCTGAGCGAGCGCGCGACGCGCGACGCGTTGCGCATCGTCACGGCGAGCTACGAGTACAACGGCGGCTTCCGTCTGCGGACGCTCAGCGCGTGAGACGCGATCTCGGCGACGGCTACGAGCTCGACGACGATCGGGGACGGCTCGATCGCGAGGCCGTGCACGCGTACCTCGGCGGCGAGTCGTACTGGGCGGAGGGGAGGACGCGCGCGCGGCAGGACGAGCTGATCGACGCGAGCGACCACGTCGTCGGGCTCTACAAGGACCGCGTGCAGGTCGGCTTTGCGCGCGCGGTCGACTGCGACGCCGCCGGGTTCGTGTACCTCGCGGACGTCTACGTGCTCGATGCCCACCGCGGCGGCGGGCTGGGCGTGGAGCTCGTGCGCGAGATCGTCGAGAACGGGCCGTACCCGGACCGCCGCTGGGTGCTGCATACGCGCGACGCGCATGCGCTCTACGAGAAGCTCGGCTTCCTCCCGAACGTGCGGCTGCTGGAACGCGGCGCGCCCCGCTAGGACGAACGCTGCGCGTCGAGCTTCGCCTGCGCGCGCTCGGCAAGCTCTCGCGTCCGCTGGGCATTCGCCAGCGTTTGCTCGTGCCTTGCATCCCGTTCGGCGCGGGTTTCAGTCTTCGTCAGCTTCTTCTTCGCCATTGTCTCCTCGGAGGAGTCGTTCGATCTTCGTCAGTGTGACGGCGATGTCGCTCACATTGAAGAGTAGAGCAACGACCTCCGCGCGCTCGACGAAAGGGTCGGCCATGCGTCCAAAGGGTGCACACGGCGTGCCGCGTCGGCAAGTCGTGACTTTCAGGCATGTCTGGTGCCGAGATCGCGTCGTCAACGACTGCAACCAGGCTGAAGCCTGGTTGCTAGGACGCGGCCGTGAGGTTCCGGTACTGGAGCGTGCCACGCTCGCAGACGGGCGTCGGCGGCACGATCGGCGCGTCGACGGTGCCGTCCCCGACGGTCAAGCGAAGGGTGTACGCCTTCGGCTCGCACGGTCCGGTGGTCTGCTCGGTGCTACCCGGCACATCGGGTGAGAAGCGCACGTCCGCCGTCGCGGCGTCGCCGGGCTTCAGGTCGATGCGAGCCGCCGTTCCCGTTCCGGGCTGATCGGGTGTGATGTTCGTCGGTAGCGTTGCGCCCTTTTGGTCGAGCAGCTCGCTTGCCGGGAAGCCGGAGACGAAGCAGGCCGCGTCGCCCTGGTTCGTCAAGCGCAACCGGTAGGCGATCTGCCCGGCGCCGGCGCTGCCGGGAATTGCCGCAAAGTTGCCGGTGAGAGCCGAGGCGAGACACGGGGCCGCCGCCGACTCGTTCGACTGCGTCGTCACCGTCTCCGTGGTCGCGACGGTCTGCGTCACGGTCACGGTCGTCGTGCCGCCGCAGGCGGCGAGGGCGAGCACGAATGTGAGTGCGAGGGCGGCGCGCATCATGTCTTCGGGGACCTCCATTCGCGCTGGAGCGCATCGTCGAGCCAAGCGGCGACACCGGAGATCGGCAGCCGCTCCTGGGAGAGCGAGTCGCGGTCACGCACGGTCACGGTCTCGTCCTCGAGTGTCTGGTCGTCGATCGTGAACGCCCACGGCGTGCCGATCTCGTCCTGGCGGCGGTAGCGCCGCCCGATCTGGCCGCTGTCGTCGTGCTCGACCGTGTGCCGGCGGCGCAGCTCCTCGAAGAGCGCGCGGGCGCGACTCGACATGCCTTCGTCGCGCGGCACGAGCGGCAGCACCGCCGCCTTCACCGGTGCCACCAGCGGGTGCAGGTGCATGACCGTTCGTTCGCGCTCGCCGACGACCTCCTCGTCGTAGGCCTCGCAGAGCATGGCGACGAAGATCCGCTCGATCGACACGGCGGGCTCGATGACGTATGGCACATAACGCCCGCCGTCCTGTTCGACGAACTCGAGCTTCGTGCCGGACGCCTGCGTGTGCTGGGTCAGGTCGAAGTCGCCGCGGTTCGCGACGCCCTCGAGCTCCTGCCACCCGATCGGATACTGGTACTCGATGTCGCTCGTGCCGCTCGAGTAATGCGAGCGCTCGCTCTCGTCGTGCTCGCGAACCCGCAGCATGCTCTCTCGAATGCCGAGATTCGTGTACCACGAGTACCGCTGCTCGATCCAGTAGCGGTACCACTGCTCCGCCTCGGCGGGCGGCACGAAGTACTCCATCTCCATCTGCTCGAACTCGCGTACGCGGAAGAGGAAGTTGCCCGGCGTGATCTCGTTGCGGAACGACTTGCCGACCTGGGCGATCCCGAACGGCGGCTTGCGCCGCGCGAGCTGCGACACGTTCTTGAAGTTGATGAAGATGCCCTGCGCCGTCTCCGGGCGGAGATACGCCTTGGACGATCCGTCCTCCATGGCACCGACCTGCGTCTCGAACATCAGGTTGAACTGGCGCGGCTCGGTGAGGTCGCACTCCGAGAACTCTCCCGGGCGCTTCGACGGCTTCCTGCCGCACTGCGCGTCCTCCAGCCGGTCGGCGCGGAAGCGCAGCTTGCAGGTGCGGCAGTCGATGAGCGGGTCGCTGAAGCCGGCGACGTGCCCCGACGCCTCCCAGACTGCGGGGTTGAGGATGACCGCCGAGTCGATCGCGACGATGTCGTCGCGCTCCTGCACCATCGCGCGGAACCAGAGCGAGCGGATGTGGTTCTTCATCAGCACGCCGTAGTGGCCGTAGTCGTAGGTCGACCCGAGGCCGCCGTAGATCTCCGAGGACGGGAAGACGAAGCCGCGGCGGCGGCACAGGGAGACGATCTTGTCCATGGTGACCTCGGTCATCGGGCCGTACCGTATCCACCATGGCGGCAACCCCAGCGATCCGAGCGGCAGAGGCGGCAGGCATCCGCTTCTCGTTGCACGAGTACGAGCACGACCCGAGGGCGTCCTCGTACGGCGACGAGGCGGCCGAGAAGCTCGACGTCGACCTGCAGCGGCTCTTCAAGACGCTCGTCGTCTCCGTCGACGGCGCGCTTGCCGTCGCCTGCGTCCCGGTCAGCGCGCAGCTCGACCTGAAGCGCCTCGGCAAGCGTGCGAGCCTCGCCGACAAGGGCCAGGCACAGAGCGCCACCGGCTATGTCAGCGGCGGCACGAGTCCGCTCGGGCAGCGCAAGCGGCTGCCGACGCATCTCGACTCCTCGGCGCTCGAGCACGAGACGATCCTCGTGAACGGCGGACGCCGGGGTCTCCAGCTCGAGCTCGACCCCCGCGATCTCGTGCGGCTCACCGACGCGACGGTCCACGAGATAGCGTCCGACGCATGACAACGACGCCCGTCGAGTTGCACGTCGTGAGCGACGCCACCGGCGAGACCGCCGCGCGGCTCGTGCAGGCGCTCGAGGCGCAGTTCCCCGAGCAGGAGTTCGTCGAGATCCGCCATCCGCGCGTCGAGTCCGAGGAGGATCTCCACCTCGCTGTTACGCGGATGAAGGGCAGGCCCGCGGTCGTCGTCTACACACTTGTCGAACCGGAGCTGCGCGATGTCATGCGCACGCTCTGCCGCCGCGCGAGGCTGCACTACTGCGACCTGCTCGGCCAGCCGATCGACGCGGTCGCGCGCGTCTCGGGCATGGCGGCGCGCATGACGCCGGGCTCGCGGCCGCCGCTCAACTCGGCGTACTTCAAGCGGATGGAGGCGATCGAGTTCGCCGTGCGCTTCGACGACGGTGTCGGCCGCGGGCTGCACGACGCCGATCTCGTGCTCGTCGGCGTCTCGCGCACGTCGAAGACACCGCTCTCGATGTACCTCGGCTATCTCGGCCACAAGGCCGCGAACGTCCCGGTCGTCAAGGGCATCGAGCCGCCCGCGGATCTGTTCGCGGTCGACCAGCGCAAGATCGTCGGCCTCACGATCGACCCGAACCGCCTCGTCGAGATCCGGCGCGCACGCGCACGCACGATGGGGGCGCGCAGCCGGCAGTACGCGGAGCTGACCGAGATCTACGAGGAGCTCGAGCAGGCAGAGAAGCTGCACCGCCGGCTCGGGTGCCCCGTGATCGACATCTCCGACCTCTCGATCGAAGAGACCGCGCATCGCGTCCTGCGCGTGATCGAGGAACGGAAGACCGCCGCATGAAGAACGAGAAGGGCTCGGTGCCGGTCCGCTACTGGATCGCGTGGTGGCTCGTGATGGCGCTCGCGGACTTCGTGTTCTACGTGCTGCTGACGCCGATCTGGATCGGCCTGCGCGTCGTCGCGTGGCTTGCCGAGTTCCGCGCGCGACGCAAGCGCTAAAGCGTGACCGTCTCGAGAGCCGTCTCGCCGTCGGGCGCGACCGCGTAGCCGCCCGATCCCGGAGCGGCGATGACCGCGTGCAGCTCCGTCCCGACGTAGTGCGCGCCCGCCGCGTCGTCGAGCGCGATCCCCGCCGGAAAGCCGTCGCGCACGAGCCGCGTGTAGACCGGACGTCGCAGGTCCTCGCCGTCGTAGTGCGGGCAGGCGCTCCCGGGGAGGAAGCCGAGACCGTCGCGCATCCCCTCGAGCTGCGGGCCGAACGAGTCGGTCACGCCCGCCTCGAACCAGCAGATCATCCCTGCGCTCCAGCCCGTGAGGACGACGCCGGCTTCCCAGGCCTCGCGGAGGATCCGATCGAAGCCGTGCACGCGCCAGACGGCGAGCATGTTCGCCGTGTTGCCGCCGCCGACGACGATGACGTCGTGCGCGAGCGCGAGCTCACGCAGGTCAGCGGGCGGCCAGGGATAGAACGACAGCGTTGTGACATCTGCGGCGAGCTCGGGCACGCCGTACTCTGGGCTCGCGGTCCCGTCGTAGAGCACCCTGCGGCCACGACCGAGCTGCAGGACATACTCGAGCATCTCGGCACTCGGGAAGCCGCCGAGACCCACGATTTGCGGGGAGTTCACGCGGGTATCTATGACAAGATCGGCCACGCCCATGACGCAGTACATCTACGACTTCGACGAGCCGTCGGACGGCGGCAAGGAGCTGCTCGGTGGAAAGGGCATCGGCCTCGCCGAGATGACACAGCTCGGCGTTCCCGTGCCGGCGGGCTTCACGATCACGACCGATGCGTGCCGCGCGTTCATGCGCGAGGGCGGTCTACCCGACGGTCTCGAGGACGAGATGACGCGGCACATCGGTCAGCTCGAGGCGAAGGCGGGCAAGCGCTTCGGCGACACGGACGAGCCGCTGCTCGTCTCCGTGCGCTCCGGTGCTGCCGTCTCGATGCCGGGGATGATGGACACGATCCTGAACCTCGGCCTGAACGACGACGCGGTCGAGGGACTCGCCCAGTCGACGGGGAACGCGCGCTTCGCGCGCGACTCGTACCGGCGCCTCATCCAGATGTACGGCGAGGTCGTCGACGGTGTCGACGGCCACCGCTTCGAGCAGGCGCTCGCGGATCTCAAACGGGCGCGCGGCGTGCAGCAGGACGTCGATCTTTCCGCGGACGATCTCGCAGGGCTGATCGAGACGTTCAAGGGCATCTACCAGCACGACACGGGGCACGACTTCCCGCAGGCTGCGCGCGAGCAGCTGACGCGCGCGGTCGTCGCCGTCTTCCAGTCGTGGCAGAACCCGCGCGCGCAGGTGTACCGGCGCACGTACTCGATCCCGGACGACATCGGCACGGCCGTGAACGTCGTACAGATGGTGTTCGGCAACAAGGGCGACCGCTCGGCGACCGGCGTGTGCTTCACGCGCGACCCGTCGACGGGGGAGAGCGGACTGTACGGCGAGTACCTCGTGAACGCGCAGGGTGAAGACGTGGTCGCAGGCATCCGGACACCGCAGCCGGTCGAGGAGATGCGTGCGCGCCTGCCGGAGGCCTTCGATCAGCTCATGGACACGATGCACCGGCTCGAGCAGCACTACCGCGACATGCAGGACATCGAGTTCACGATCGAGGAGGGGACGCTCTACCTCCTCCAGACGCGCTCCGCGAAGCGGACGGCCGCCGCCGCGCTGCGCGCTGCCGCCGACATGACGGCCGAAGGCCTCATCTCGCGCGAGGAGGCGGTCGCGCGCATCGACCCGGCTGCGCTCGACCAGCTCTTGCATCCGATGATCGATCCGGACGCCGCGGTGGAGGTCGCAGCACGCGGGCTCAACGCGTCGCCGGGCGCCGCGTGCGGCGCGATCGTGCTCGACGCCGACCTCGCGGAGGAGCGCGGCAAGGGCGGCGACGCCGTCATCCTCGTCGGCTGGGAGACGACGCCCGACGACATCCACGGGATGATCCAGGCGCGCGGGGTGCTGACCGCGCACGGAGGCATGACCTCGCACGCGGCGGTCGTCGCGCGCGGGATGGGCAAGCCGTGCGTCGCCGGCTGCGAAGGGCTCGAGATCGACATGGACGCGCGAACGGTCCGCATCGGCGGCCGGGAGCTGCGCGAGGGCGACACGATCACGATCGACGGCGGCACGGGCCGCGTGATCATCGGCGAGGTCGCGCTCGTCCCGCCGCAGATCAACGAGGACTTCGAGACGATCCTCGGCTGGGCCGACGAAGTGCGCCGCCTCAAGGTGCGTGCGAACGCGGACAACCCCGAGGACGCGGCGAAGGCGCGCGAGTTCGGAGCGCAGGGCATCGGGCTCTGCCGCACCGAGCACATGTTCTTCGGCGAGGAGCGGCTCCCCGTCATGCAGGAGATGATCCTCGCGTCCGACGAGGCGGGGCGGCGCGACGCGCTCGAGCGCCTGCTGCCGTTCCAGCAGGCGGACTTCGAGGGCATCTTCGAAGTGATGGCCGGGCTGCCCGTGACGATCCGTCTGCTCGACCCGCCGCTGCACGAGTTTCTGCCGCCCCTTGAGGACGCGACCGACGCGCGGATGCGGCACCGCATCAAGGTGCTCTCCGAGTCGAACCCGATGCTCGGCACGCGCGGCTGCCGGCTCGGCATCCAGTGGCCCGAGATCTACGAGATGCAGGTGCGCGCCATCGCACGCGCGGCGAAGGCGGTGCAGGAACGCACGGGCAACGTTCCGCTCGTCGAGATCATGCATCCGCTGGTCGGCTTCAAGGAGGAGCTGCGCCGCCTCCGTGTGCTGACCGAGGAGGTGATGGCGGAGGAGGCGCCGGAGCTCGACTACCTGTGCGGCACGATGATCGAGCTGCCGCGCGCCGCGCTGCGCGCCGACGAGATCGCCGAGGTCGCCGACTTCTTCTCGTTCGGAACGAACGACCTCACGCAGACGACGCTCGGCATGTCGCGCGACGACGCGGAAGGGAAGTACCTGACGTTCTATCTCGAGGACGGCGTGATCGAGTCGAACCCGTTCGAGACGCTCGACCTGAGCGGTGTCGGCGACCTGATGAAGATCGGCGTCGAGCGCGGCCGCTCGACGAAGCCGGACATCAAGCTCGGCATCTGCGGCGAGCACGGCGGCGAGCCGCGCTCGGTCGAGTTCTGCCACCGCCTCGGGCTCGACTACGTCAGCTGCTCGCCGTATCGCGTCCCGCTCGCCAGGCTCGCTGCCGCGCAGGCCGTTCTGAAGGAGAGCCGGCGCGCCGAGTACGTCGCCGCCGGTGGCTAAGTACGAGCTGCTGATCGACGGCACGAGCCGCTGGAAGGCGAGCTCGGAGGACGACGTGCGCGCGTGGCTCGGCGAGTACTGCGAGGAGCACGCGCAGGACGATCCCGACGCGACGCACGTGCAGATCCGGAGGCTTTCGCGGTGGTCGTGGCTGACGGGCGGGAAGCTCGTCGGGCGGCAGCAGTTCCTCGTCGTCGTGCTCGCGCTCGTGTGTGCGGCGCCTGCGCAGGCGGCGCTGAGGCCGGGCGACCGGGCCTCGATCGACGTCTCGGTCGCGACGCTCTGGAAGGCCCCGGATCTCTATCGCGCGCTCGACCGGCCGTCGGTCGGCAACCCGGTCGACCCGGTGCAGTGGAGCGACAACCTCTCGACGACGGCGTCGCGCGTCTGGCTCGACTCGCACGTGCAGACGCAGGCGTTGTACGCGCAGACCGTGACGGTGCTCGCGGTACGCGGCGGCTGGGCAAAGGTCGCGGTCCGCGACGAGCCCGACCCGCAGGACGCGCACGGCTATCCGGGCTGGGTGCCGCGGTCGCAGCTCGCGACAGGCTTCGACGAGACGGGCTCGAGCATGGTCGTCGTTGCGCGCATCGCGGTCGTGCGCCTCGGCGGCGGACGCACGCTCACGCTGAGCTACGGCACGCAGCTGCCCGTGACGGGTGAGAGTGCCGACGGCAGGCGTTGGCTCGTGAGGACGCCCGACGGGCCGGGGTCGGTCGTCCGCGCGGCGCTCGCGCCGTCGTACATCTACTCGGGCGCGTCGATCGTCGCGCAGGCGAAGCGGTTCCTCGGGGTCCACTACCTCTGGGGCGGGCTGTCGGCGTGGGGCTACGACTGCTCCGGCATCATCTGGGCCGTCTATCGCGCACACGGCATGACGATCCCGCGCGACGCCGATCCGCAGTTCCGGCACGGCACGGCGGTGTCACTCGCTGCGTTGCGGCCGGGCGACCTGCTCTTCTACGGCACGCAGCGCTACGTGCATCACGTGTCGATCTACGCGGGCGCGGGGCGGATGCTCGAGGCTCCGGACTCGGCGCACCGCGTGCGGCTCGTCCCCGTGCGTCACGGCGGGCTCGTCGGCGCGCGCCGCTACGCGCGCTGAGCGAGCCGGCTCTCGATCGCGTCGAGCTTCTGCATCACGTCGTCGAGCGAGGGCTTCGGCTTCGGCGTCGCGTTGAACGTTCCCTCCGGCTCGAGCGTCACGCGCTCCGTGTCCTCGATCTCGAATCCCTGGCGGCGAAGGCCCGCGAGGAGCTCTTCGCGCGTCAGAGCGAGGCGCTGGAGCGCGCGGTCGTCGATCTTCCCGTTCTCGGACACTGTCGTGGGGCTGCCCTGGACCGTCCTGCGAAAGCGTGGCGACATGAAGGACGCGCGCACGAGCGCGGCGTTCGCACCGATCAGGACGACCGCGCCGAGGAGCCCGCCGAGCAGCGAGTTGTCGTTCCCGATGACCGCGTTTTGCACGACGTTCGAGAGGAGGAGCAGCACGACGAGGTCGAGCGAGTTGAGCTGCGCGAGCTCACGCTTGCCGGCGAGGTGGAGCAGTGCCAGGAGCGCGAGGTAGACCGCGGCCGTGCGGATTGCCTTCTCCCACGGCGAGATCCCGAGATGGACGAGGTGATGGAGCACCCCGCCGGGTTCGCTATGCGAGCCCGCGAACCTTCCAGTAGGCGATCGCGATGCTCGCCACGACGACCGCCAAGACCCCGGCGCCGCCGATCAGCCCGACCCTGCCGTAGGCGGCGTGGCCGCGGCCCCAGTTCGCGAAGGTGAGCGTCACGAGGATCCCACCGATCAGCCCGCCGATGTGCGCGCCGATCGAGATGTTGCCGCCGGCGCCGTTGTAGGCGAAGTTCAGGACCAGGTTGATCACGATCAGCGTCGCCGCCTGGCCGCCGAAGCGCCCTGTGTGCTGCCACTCGAGGATGAGCATGGCGCCAAGGATCCCGAAGATCGCGCCGGAGGCGCCGACCGCGGGCGAGAGCGGCGCCTGCACGAGCGCGCCCGCAGAGCCTGCGAGGCCCGAGACGAAATAGAGGAGCACGAAGCGCGTCGTGCCGAGGTAGTTCTCGACCGCCCTGCCGATCACCCAGAGCGCGAACATGTTGAAGCCGAGGTGCAAGAGGTATCCGTGCAGGAACATCGGCGTGATCAGGCGCCACCAGTCACCGTGGTCGATGAGCGGGCCGTACATGATCCATTTCACGTAGAGCGAGCCGCCGGGGCTGTTGAGCCCGTTGCCCTGCACCGCGGTGATCAGGTAGACGCCGAGGTCGAGCGCGATCAGGATCTTCGTGACCGGGCTGTCGAGCACGTGGTGTGAGGTGCGCCGGACGATGCGCGGCGGTGCGACGCGGCGGGCCGTGCCGGCGTGCTCGGGACAGCGGATCCCGACCGCCGCGGGCGTCATGCACTCGGTGCAGATCGGGCGGCCGCACTCGGAGCACGAGAGACCCGTCTCGCGGTCGGGGTGGCGATAGCACCTCGGCAGGCCCGTCTCCGCGGTCGACATCGCGACTAGCCTAGCCGCGTGCTCGTCCACGTCGCCTTCACTCCGGACGAACGGACACCGGCGCCGATCGGGATCGTCGTCGACGTCCTGCGTGCCACCTCGACGATGACGCAGGCACTCGCCTCGGGCTACAAGCGTGTCCTCTGCTGCGCGGAGATCGACGAGGCGCGCGAGCTCGCGAAGAGCGAGGGGCCCGCGAAGCTCGCCGGCGAGCGCCGGCTCGAATCGATCCCCGGCTTCGACTTCGGCAACTCACCGCGCGAGGTCGCCGTCGAGCCGGAGGTGGAGACGCTCATCCTCTCGACGACGAACGGCACGCGGCTGCTCGTCGCCGCGGCCGAGCGCTTCGACCACGTGTACGTCGGCTCGCTCCTCAACCTCGACGCGGTCGCGGCGGCGGCGCGTGCTCACGGGGAAGACGTCGCGGTGCTGTGCGCGGGCGTGCTCGGCGAGCTTGCGCTCGACGACGCGTACTGCGCAGGGCGGATCGCCGAGGCGCTCGGCGGCGATCGCACGGACTCTGCGACGGCGGCGATCAGGCTCGCCGGCACGTTCGCCGGCGCGCGCGACGGCCTCGCCGCGAGCCGCAGCGCCTGGAACCTCCGCAACCACGGCCTCGAGGCGGACATCGACTGGTGCGCGCAGGAGAACCTGCTCGACATCGCGCCCCGCTACGTCGGCATGGTCGGCCCGGCGGCGTCGGTCGCGAGATAAGGGAGGGCGACCCCCCGCGGCATGGGGGAGCCGCCCCGAATCGGGCTTCGCGGCTTGGCGAGCTTCCCGGACTCCCGCTGCTGTGCGGCTGGAGGGCATCCGGCCGAAGGCCCGATGCCCGCATCATGCCTACGCTGTTGTCTCCTGTCCACCCTCGATCGAGTGATGCCCCCGGATAGGCTCCTCCGGATGAAGGCCGTCCTTCTCGTGGCCCTCGCCGCGGCGGTGCTTGCAGGGACGGCGTCGGGCGGAACGCCGAAGAAGCCGTGGCTCTGGCAGTGCGAGCAGATCCACCTCGACCAGGCGAAGGACGCCTGCTACGTGCGTCTTCTCCTGCTCGACATCAACCGCTCCGGCGACCCTGCGACCGAGCTACCGCGCATCGACGCGCGTGCGAAGGCGCAGCCCACGTCGCTCTACGGGCGCTGCCACATGCTCATGCACGTCGTCGGTCGGCAGTGGGCGAAGCAGCACCACCTGACGCTCGTCGGTCTTCAGCAGGTCGTGCCGCGCTCGAACGACCCCGGCTGCTCGGCCGGCTTCGGGATGGGGCTCGTGATGGCGCTCGGCCCGTCGATCATCCGCACGGGCGGCAAGAGCGCGCTGAAGACGTGCGAGGAGCTGCCGACACGGCTGCGGCAGTTCACGTGCGTGCACAGCCTCGGCCACGCGCTCATGCGCGGCTACCACGAGACGATCTTCCTCGCGGTCAACGCGTGCACGAAGCTCGGCGCGCGCTACGCGCCCGACTGCGCACAGGGCGCGTTCCATGACTACTGGATCTCGCTTCGCGGTGCGGACGAGACGACGGCGCCGCTCCATGCGATCAACTCGCCGAGGCGCCTGTGCGCGCAATACCCGCAATACGCGCTCGCCTGCTGGTACCGCTACTGGATCGAGCAGGCACCCGGGCCTGTGATCCTGAACGTGCGCGACCTGCTCGCCCTCTGCCGCGGGCTCGCCGGCCAGCAGCGCGCCGGCTGCATCGCGGGCGCGGGGAAGGACTTCTACGACACGCCGGTCGCGCAGACACGGCTCTGTTCGAGCCTCCCTGCCCCCGCCGATGCGCTCGCCTGTCTGCGCGGTGTCGCGAACCAGGCGTTCGTGGGCCAGCCGCGGCGGGAGGTCGCGCTCTTCCGCGAGTGCGCCCGCATGCCGGCGGGCGCGCGGGACGGGTGCGCGGCGTGGTTCGGGAAGACGTTCAACGTGCTCGAGAACGGGCGCTTCCTCGCGCACGGGTGCCCCGACGTCGCGCCGGCGTTCCGCACTGCGTGCGTGACCGGCGCCCGGCGGTGGGGCGAGCCGCTCGTGACGTTCTCCTAGCGGTGGGGCTTGCTCGTCGCGTCAGCGGCGTTCCGCGGAGCGATACATCTGCCACGCCTTCCGCAGAAGGACGAGGGCGAGCAGCCTGCGCAGACCGAGGAATCTCCAGAGCCAGATCATCGAGATGCCTAACGGCGAAGGCGGGGGGCCAGGTACGGTCTCGGAGCTTGACAGGAGAACGTCTGTTCGTGTAGAACATACGTTCCCATGATCGCCTGCCTGTCAATCCCCGGGTTCGAGCTGAAGGCAGCGTTGCGGGCTCGTCCGTCCCTCTCCCTCCGCCCGGCGGCCCTTGCGCCGGAGGCTGGCAGGGAGCCGCTCCTCGGCCCCGTGACGGCAGCGGCCGAGGCGGCAGGCGTCCGGCCGCGGATGCGGCTCGGCGAGGCCCTCGCGACGTGCCCGCAGCTCGTGCTCGTCGAGCCCGACCCGGCCGCGGCCGAGCTCGCCTGGGAGGAGATCGTCCGCTCCCTCGAGGACGGAGGCTTCTCGGTCGACGTGGCGGGGCTCGGCGTCGCCTACTTCGAGACGCGCGGCGTCGAGCGGCTGTACGGCGGCCTCGAGCCGGCGCTCAAGCGGGCGCTCACGGCGGCCGGGACGCACTGGGATGCGCGCATCGGCGCGGCAGGCCGCCGCTTCGCCGCGCTCGCCGCCGCCTCGGTCGCGAAGCCGGGGCAGCTGCTCGTCGTCCGCGACGACGAGGTGAGGCAGTTCCTCGCACCGCTTCCGCTCACATTGTTGCCGCTCGAACGGCAGCGCTACGCCGAGCTGGAAGCACTCGGAGTGCGAAAGCTCGGACAGCTTGCCGGGCTCCCGGGTGGCGCCGTTGCCGAACGTTTGGGGCCGGACGGCCGGCGCGCCTGGAGCCTGGCGAGAGGCGGCACCGCCGCGCGCGTGCGCGGTCGCCGCCCGCCGGCGGAGCTCGCGGAGTCGCTCGAGTTCCCCGAGGCGATCGGGAACGAGCTGACGTTGCGGCGCGCGCTCGGCGCGATCGTCGAGACGGCGCTCGCACGGCCCGAGCGCCGCGACCGCTTCGTGCGCAAGGTTGCGCTCGGGGCACGGCTCGTCGGCGGCGGCTCGTGGCGACGCACGCTCACCTTGCGCGAGCCGAGTGCCGACGCGGACCGCATCCGCGTCGCGCTCGCGCCGCGGCTCGCCGAGCTGCCGGCCCCGGTGCTCGAGCTTCGCCTCGAGCTCGTCGAACTGACCGAGCCCGCCGGACACCAACTCGAGCTCCTCGCTGCGGGCGCCGAGGACCGCAGCCGGCTCAGCGAAGGGCTGCGCCAGGTGCGCGCGAGCACCGGCTCCGGCTCGGTCTGCACCATCGTGGAGGTCGCACCGTGGTCACGGATTCCCGAGACGCGCGCGCTGTTCGTACCGCGGGACGATTGAACGAGCCGCGCCCGGCGCGCGTCGAGTCGAACTTCGACGGCACACCGTGGCAGGTGAACCACGGCGCCGTCGCCATCCTCCGCGAGGAATGGCGCGTCCTCGACCGCTGGTGGACGGAGGAGCCCATCGTCCGGCGCTACTTCGAGGTCGTGCTCGAGACCGGCGAGAACACCGTCGTCTTCCACGACAGCACGGGAGGGGGGTGGTTCACGCAACGCGGCGCGTAGGGGAGCATGACGCTCCCCCCGCGACGCAGTCCTCAGTTGTCGAAGTGGAACAGGTCGAACAGGTCGCTCAACCCGCTCATCCCGTCACGCGGCGGTGCCGGTGCCCCGCCCGTGTTGTAGTTGCCACCGGTCGGCGTCGAGACGTCGAACGTGTGGTTGCGCGCCGCGAGCGTCGGCAGTCCCCAGTTCCGCTCGATGAGCCTCAGCGTCGACACGTGGTCGGCCGGCCGTGCCGATTTGACGACGCCGCGCCGCGCGTGCGGCGAGACGACCCACAGCGGCACACGAACGCCGAGCCCGTAGGCATCGACCTGCGGCGGCGCCACGTGGTCGAAGAACCCGCCGTGCTCGTCGTACGTCAGCAGGAACGCCGACTTGCCCCAGTGCGGGCCGTTCTGGAGCGCCTCGATGATCTGCTGCTGGAAGCCCATCCCGACCGACACGTCCGCGTCCGGATGCTCGTCGAACTGCATCGAGAAGCTCGGGATGATCCACGAGACGTTCGGCAGGTTCCCGCTGCGACAGTCGTCGAGGTAGTCGTCGAGTGTCGCCGTCGTCCGCGGGTCGTGCGCCCACCGGTTCCAGAAGACGGCGACATTGTCCGTGTCGCCGACCTCGACGCCGTCGAAGCCGATGTAATAGATCTTCCACGTGATCTCCGCGTCGTCGAGGAGATCGAGGATGATCGGCCACTTGCCCGAGTCGAAGATGCCGTAGCCCCAGAGGCCGTTCGTCGTGATCCCGCCCGACGTGCCCGACATGAGGTAGAAGCGGTTCGGCCACGTCGGCCCGAGCAGCGAGCAGAAGTAGTTCGCGCAGAGACCCGCCTGCCCGAAGAGGCTGTAGTAGTACGGCAGCTCCGTCGCGGTGTAGTAGGGCATCGATCGGTTCTGGCCCGAGCGGTAGAAGCCGTCCATCGTGCCGTGGTTCCACTGGGTGTGCACCGCGTTCCACGAGTGCGGCGGATCCGAGCTCCGGAGTGCCGTGAGCTCGAACGGCGCATGCCCAACGCCTGCGGCGTCCGGCTGCGTGTAGCCCGGCGGCGGGCCGTAGCCGGCCGCCTGCACCTGCGGCGCGTAGCCGAAGTAGTGGTCGAACGACCGGTTCTCCTGGCACGAGATGACGATGTGCCGGAGCGGGCTCTGCGCCTTGCCGTAGCGGCGTGCCCGTGCGGCGGCCGGGGCCGTCGCCCACAGGGTGCCGCCGGCGACGGCGACTCCGGCTGCCCCGGACTTCTTGAGGAACGAGCGCCGGGTCAGGGCGTCTTTTCGTGACATGCAACCCTCCTTGCCCTCGACGGTGGGACGGAGCGGAGCCGCAATCCTCTCCCAGGGCGACACTACGACGCGGTTGCCGCCGGAGTCAATCGACGGCGTAGCTGTCGTACGCGGCGGCGTCTACGGGCTCGCCCGCGTCGACACGCCGCAGGTACTCCGCGAAGCCGCACGAGGGCGCGTGGACGTTGAGGAACCGCGCGCGGCCGACGCTCGTGAAGGCATGGACGACACCGGGTGGGACGATGACCGAGGTGCCCGCCGGCGCGCGGATCGTCTCGCCCTCGACGCGGAACTCGAGCTCGCCCTCGAGCACGTGGAAGCAGTCCGCGTGGCGCAGGTGCACGTGATCGTCGGCGCCGTCGTACTCCGCATCGGCAAAGTACTCGAGCACGTCCGCGTCGTGCGACTGCACCTTCACGAGTGCGAGCCGGTGCGGTTTCGTCAGCCGGTCGCCGTCGCCCGGCGCGCTGACGATCGGCCGCGGTGCCGGTGACGCACGCTCGACGCCGAACTGATCGTGCTGATCGCGCGGCAGGCCGTGCTCCTGGCCGCGCGCCCAGACGCCAGGCGCGTGCAGGTTGAGGAACCGCGCCTCGACGTCGCCCGGGTTACGGAACCCGTGCACGAGCAGCGGCAGCGCCGCGACACAGCTTCCGGCCGGCACGCGCACCGTGCCGTCGCCGACTCTGAACTCGAGCTCACCCTCGAGCACGTAGAAGAAATCGGTGTGTGCGGCGTGCGTGTGCGGCGCGACGGGCTTCTGCTCCGGTGAGCGCGTGCTCGGGAGCCAGTCGATCTGCGGCAGCTTCACCTCGCCGAACTGGGTCACGACGACGCTGCTCGGCGGAAGCTGCGCGCGCAGCGTTCGCGCGGCGTTCTCCGGGTCGGCTGCGTCGCGGATCGCGCGCACGACCGCGATCCCCGGAGCGCCGTGTGCGACGACGTCCTCGACCGTCTCCGCCTCGATCCCGCCGATCGCGAACCACGGTACGCGCAGCGTGTCGCGCGCGGCGCGCACGAGCTCGAGCCCGCCCGCCGCCGACTCGGGCTTCGTGGGGGTGCCGAAGATCGCGCCGACGCCGAAGTAGTCCGAATCGCCTTCGAGCTGCGCCGCGGTCGTCGCCGAGAGACCCACGATCGCCTCGGAGCCGACGGTGCGCCGCGCCTCGGCGAGCGGCGCATCGCCCTGCCCGACGTGGACTCCGTCGGCACCGGTGCGCTCGACGAGGTCGGGCCGGTCGTTCAGCACGAAGAGCGCACCGTGTTCGTCGCATGCGCGTCGGAACGGCTCGGCGGCCACGATAAGCTCGTCGTCGGAGAGCTCCTTGTCGCGCAGCTGGACGATGTCGGCGCCGCCACGCAGTGCGGCATCGAGGAGCTCGCCGGGATCGCGGCCGTGCGGCCGCGCCTCGAGCACGAGATAGAGCCGCGAGCGGGCGAGCCTTGCCCGACGTTCGGTGCCGTTCACGGCGGCGGACCCTATCGTCCGCGGTGTGGAGCGGTACGACGTGGCGATCGTGGGCGGCGGCATCATCGGCCTCGCCTGTGCTTTCCGTGCTCAGCAGCGCGGCCTGAATGTCTGCGTGCTCGAGCGGGGCGCCGCCGGCTGCGGCGCAACCCGCGCGGCGGCCGGAGTCCTCGCGCCGGATCGGGAGACGCCGGGCTTCACGGTCCTCGCGCGCCGGTCGGCCGAGCTCTGGCCCGCGTTTGCCGCCGAGCTCGGCGACGTCGGCTACACGCGCTGCGGCTCGCTCGTCCTCGCCTTCGACGACTCGCCGATCGAGCTGGACGGTGAGCCGCTCGACGGTGCCGCGTGCCGCGCGCTCGAGCCGGGGATCTCGCCGGACTGCGTCGGCGGCCTCCTGCTGGCGGACGACGCCCAGGTCGATCCGCGCCGCGCGGTCGCCGCGCTCGCCCAGTTGCTCGGCGACGCCGTACGGACGAGCACCGACGTCGTCGACGTGACGCCGGAGAGCGTCGGGCTCGCCGACGGATCGCGCATCGCGGCCGACCGGGTCGTGCTCGCCGCCGGCGCGTGGTCGTCGCGGAGGCTCGCGAAGCGGCTCGCGGTGCGCCCCGTAAAGGGACAGACGCTACGCCTGCGCGGCCCGTTGCCCGCGACGCGCATCATCCGCAGCGAGCACGTGTACGTCGTCCCGCGCGCGAGCGGAGAGACCATTGTCGGTGCGACGGTCGAGGATGCCGGCTACGACGAGACGCCGACCGATGCCGCAACGGAGCTGCTGCTCGGGCAGGCGGTCCGCGCCGTTCCCGCCGTTGCGGAGCTCGAACTCGTGGAAGCCGTTGCGAGCCTGCGGCCGGGGACGCCGGACGACGGACCGCTAATCGGCGAGTGGGAGGGACTCCTCGTCGCCTGCGGCCACTTCCGGAACGGGATCCTGCTCGCGCCGGTCACCGCCGACGCGATCGCAGCGCTCCTCGGCGGCGGAGCACCGCCGGCCGAGGTCGTGCCGTTCGATCCGCAGCGCTTCGGTTAGCCCGCGTACTCGACGTCCGCGAACGGCCATGCGTCGCGGAGCCACGCGCGCACGGCCTCGCGCAGCGGTGTGTCGAGCTCTGCCCGGTCGGCGCGAACCCACGACTCGACCAGTGCGTCGTGCCCATCGCCGGGATAGATGTAGACGCAGCCGATGACGGCACGGTCCTCGGGCGCGAGCACGGTGTACGTGAAGCCGCTGCGCTCCGCGAAGTCCCGCGCATGACGTTCGAGGTCGCTGCGGTTCTCGTCGAGGGTCATCGAGTGCGGCCACGTGCTCTCCGCCCAGCCGGGTGAGGCGTGGATGTGCTCCAGCGACGACGTCCACGCCGCGTAGTCGGACTCGTTGTGCTCGGGGCCGAGCGGTTCGAGCACGAACGCCTCCGCCTCGAGCCGCAGCGGCGGCTCGAAGCTGTCCGGAACGAAGCTCACCCGCGCCGCATGCGCTCGGCGAAGCCGGTGTTCGGCGAGTGGACGTTCAGCATCTTGAGGTCGCCGGGGCCCGCGTTCCGGAAGCCATGGACGACGCCGATCGGCGCGGCGACATAGGTGCCTGGCCCGGCGCGGACGACCTCCGTGCCGACGGTGAACTCGGCCTCGCCCTCGAGGACGTAGAAGGTATCGATCTGGTCGGTGTGGGTGTGCGGCTCCACGCCCTCGAACTCGGGCCCGAAGCAGAGCTCGATCACCTCGAGCTCGGGCAGCTCGGCCAAGATCCGGTGCGATCGGGGCCCGCGAATGAGCTTTTCGCCCCCGTCGGGGCCGGCGACGATGCCGTCCATGGCGGCAGTGTTCCATACGAACACGTGTTCGTGTAGAACTGGAGGGTGGCCTACGTCGAGCTCCATGCCCACAGCGCCTACTCGTTCCTCGACGGGGCCTCGCAGCCCGAGGAGCTCGCGGCCAGAGCGGCCGAGCTCGGCTACCCGGCGGTCGCGCTGACCGACCACGACGGCGTCTACGGCTCGCTCGAGTTCGCGCACGCCGCGAAGCACTTCGGCGTCCGGCCGATCACGGGGGCGGAGCTCACACTCGACGGCGGCGCCCACGTGACGCTCCTCGTCGAGTCGCCCGAGGGCTACGCCAATCTCTGCCGGCTCATCACCGCGGCGCACGCGGGCACGCGGCCGAAGGAGAACCGCGAGCCGGTGCCGCCCTCGCTCGACCCGCTCCTGTTCGAGGAGCTGCACGACGGCCTCGTCTGCCTCTCCGGCTGCGCGCGCGAGGGACTCGCAGTGCGCGACCCGAACGCGGCCGCCCGGCTCGCGGACGTGTTCGGCCGCGGCAACTTCTTCGTCGAGCTGCAGCGGCCATACGAGCGCGGCGACGTACGACGGAACGCGAATCTGCGCGGCCTCGCCGAGACGTTGAAGGTGCGCACAGCCGCAACCGGCGACGTGCACGCGCACGTGGAGCGCCGCGCCGCGCTGCAGGACGTGCTCGTCGCCGTACGACACCGCACGTCGCTCGATGGCTGCGAGCGCGAGCGCCGCGGCAACCACGAGAGCGTGCTCGCCACACCCGCCGACATGCTCGAGCGCTTCCCCGACGACCATGACGCCGTCGCGTGCACCTCCGAGCTCGCCGACCGGCTCCGCTTCGACCTGACGCAGGAGCTCGGGTACCGCTATCCCGACTTCTCCGACGGTGCGGAGCCCGCGATCGTGCAGCTCCGCGCCGTCTGCGAGCGCGCCTTCACCGAGCGCTACTCGAACCTGAACGGTCACAAGAAACGCGTTCGCGCGCGACTCGACGAAGAGCTCGTCCTGATCGACGAGCTCGGCCTTGCCGGCTTCTTCCTCCTGCACTGGGAGGTTCTCGAGCTCGCGCGCGAGGTCGCGTACGAGGTCCGCGGCCCCGGCTCGATGCGGCACGTGCTCCCGCCCGGCCGGGGCCGCGGCTCATCCGTCGGCTCGCTCGTCTGCTACCTCACCGGCCTCTCGCACGTCGACCCGGTCGCGAACAAGCTGTCGCTCGGCCGCTTCCTGAACCGCGAGCTCGTCTCGGTTCCCGACATCGACCTCGACTTCCCGCGCGACATCCGCGAGAAGCTGATCGTCCGCGTCACCGAGCGCTACGGCCGCGAGCACGCCTCGCTCGTCGCGAGCTTCTCGACGTACCGCTCGCGTGGCGCGATCCGCGACGTCGGCAAGGCGCTCGGCCTGCCGTTCGCGGATCTCGAGCGGCTCGCGAAGCTCTCCGACGGCTGGCACGCGGAGCGCGTCGGCGAAGAGCTCCTGCTGCTGCCCGACGCGCAGGTGAAGCTCGGCTCGCCCCGCTGGCGCGCATTCGCCGAGCTCTGCAGTGAGATCGCCGGCCTGCCGCGTCACATCTCACAGCATCCCGGCGGGATGGTCATCTCCTCGCGGCCGCTCGTCGAGCTCGTGCCGGTACAGCCATCCGCAATGGCCGGCCGGCAGATGTGCCAGTGGGACAAGGACTCGTGCGCCGATGCCGGCTTCCTGAAGATCGACCTGCTCGGCCTCGGCATGCTCTCCGCCGTCGAGGAGTGCGTCGACATGATCGCGCGTGTTCACGGCGAGCAGATCGACCTGTCGCGCGTGCCGCTCGACGACAAGGCGGTGTTCGAGGAGATCCAGCGCGCCGACACGGTCGGCTGCTTCCAGATCGAGAGCCGCGCGCAGATGCAGACGATCCTGCGCACGCGCCCGGAGAATCTCGACGACATCACGATCCAGGTGGCGCTCGTCCGTCCCGGGCCGATCCAGGGTGGCGCCGTGCATCCGTACATCGAGCGCCGGCAGAAGCTGCGCGAAGATCCGGCGTACGAGCCGCCCGCGGACCATCCGCTCCTTGCAGAGCCGTTGCGCGAGACGCTCGGCGTCATCGTCTTCCAGGATCAGGTGCTCGACGTCGCGATCCACCTCGCCGGCTTCACGGTCGGTGAGGCGGAGGGCCTGCGCCGCGCGATGAGCCGGAAGCGCTCGCACGCGGCGCTCGAGGCGTACCGCACGCGCTTCGTCTCAGGCGCGCTCGACAAAGGAGTCGACGAAACGCTTGCGCACATCGTCTACGACAAGCTCGTCGCGTTCTCGGGCTTCGGCTTTCCGAAGTCGCACTCTGCCGCGTTCGGCCTGCTCGCGTACCAGTCGGCGTGGTTGCGCCACCACTACAGCGCGGAGTTCCTCGCCGCGCTTCTGAACGCGCAGCCGATGGGCTTCTACCCGCCGGCGACGCTCGTACGCGACGCGCAGCGGCGCGACGTCGAGACGCGGCCGCCCGACGTGAACCGGAGCGGCGTCCACTGCGATCTCGAGGACGGCGCCGTCCGCGTCGGGCTCAAGTACGTGCAGGGCGTGGGGGAGGACGACGCGGAGGCGGTCGTCGGCGAACGCGACGCGAACGGCGCCTACACGTCGATCCGCGCGCTCGCGCAGCGCACGCCGCTTTCGAAGGACGAGCTCGGTGCGCTCGTCGAGTCCGGGGCCTGCGACTCGTTCGGCCTGAAGCGCCGCGAGCTCCTGTGGCAGCTCGGCCTCGTGCCGCGGCCGACGACCGTGCCCGGCTCGGGCGGAAAAGAGAAACAGCTCGCACTGCCTCTCGAGCCGACGGTCGGCACACCGGATCTGCCGGAGCCGACGGTGTGGGAGCGGATGCTCTCCGACTACCGGACGACGAGCCTCTCCGTCGGCGTGCATCCGCTCGAGCTGATGCGTCCGCATCTGCCCGCCGGGACGCTCTCGACCGAGGAGCTCGCGGAACGGCCGAACGGCGTCACCGTCGCGATCGCCGGGATGGTCGTCGCGCGGCAGCGTCCATCGACCGCGAACGGCGTCGTCTTCATGCTGCTCGAGGACGAGTTCGCGCAGATCAACCTCATCGTCCCGCCGCAGGTGTACGACCGGTTCCGCAGCGTCATCCGCGGCGAGCCGCTGCTCCTCGCCCGCGGCCGCTTCGAGCATGCCGACCGCAACCGGAACGTCCTCGTGCGCGAGCTCGTCTCCCTCGGCCCGCTCGCCCGCGAGCTCACCGAGGGCGCCGACGTGCACGGCTCACTCCCGGCCGGGCACCACTTCGGTCATCGCGGGCGCTGAGACTGCGCGTGCCGCCGGTGCATCGGCGACGGCAGGTGCGGCAGCACGTTGAACGCGGAGTTGACGAGCGCGAGATGCGTGAACGCCTGCGGGAAGTTGCCGAGCAGCCGCTTCGCCTCCGGGTCGTACTCCTCGGCGAGCAGGCCGAGATCGTTGGCGAGGCCGACGAGGCGGTCGAAGAGCGCGTGCGCTTCGTCGTGCCGGCCGAGCAGCTCATAGCAGTCGACGAGCCAGAACGAGCACGGGAGAAAGACGCCTTCGCCGGCAGGCAAGCCGTCGACTCCCTCGTCGTGCGTCCGGTAGCGCAGGACGAGCCCATCGCGGAGCAGTTCGCGCTCGACGGCCTCCACCATGCCCTCCACTCGCGGGTCGTCGGACGGCAGGA
The DNA here is from genome assembly GCA_031370755.1 of Actinomycetes bacterium. Classification (GTDB taxonomy): domain Bacteria; phylum Actinomycetota; class Thermoleophilia; order Gaiellales; family Gaiellaceae; genus Palsa-739. Next base: position 2,520 of record JANMQZ010000211.1, on the reverse strand, counting down.
AACCGACGAGCGGGATGAGGAGGAGACTCGCGTCGAGCTCCTTCGAGCCGTACGACTGGACGAACGAGCCGAGCGACGCGTCGAACCCACGGTCGCACACCTCCGCATGAATCTGCTCGCGAAGCTCGCGCCACCGCTCCACCGGCCCGTCGAGGCCCTGCTCCTCGACCGTGCGGACAGCCCGATCGAAGGCGACCCACGCCATCACCTTCGAGTGCACGAAGTGGCGGCGCCGGCCGCGGATCTCCCAGATCCCTTCGTCCGGCTCCGACCAGATGCGCTCGAGATGGTCGAGGAGCGCCCGCTGAAGCCGCCACGCATGCTGCTCCTTTGCGATCCCGTGCGACCGCGCCTGGTAAAGCGCGTCCATCACTTCGCCGAAGACGTCGACCTGGAGCTGCTCGCTCGCCGCGTTGCCGATCCGCACGGGAGCCGAGCCCTCGTACCCGGGCAGCCACGGCAGCTCGAACTCGGCGAGGCGGCGCTCCCCGGCGACGCCGTACATGATCTGGATGTCGGCCGGATCGCCCGCGACCGCGCGGAGGAGCCACCGCCGCCAGTCGCGTGCCTCCTCGACATAGTCCGCGTGGAGCAGCGCAAGCAACGTCAGCGTCGCGTCGCGGAGCCAGCAGTAGCGGTAGTCCCAGTTGCGCACGCCGCCGATCCGCTCCGGGAGCGACGTGGTCGGCGCGGCCACGATGCCGCCGGTGGGCGCATATGTCAGCGCTTTGAGGACCATGAGCGACCGCTGGATGACGTCCCGCCACTCCTCCGGCAGGTCGAGTTTCGAGCGCGCGTTCCACTCGCGCCAGAACGTCTCCGTCTCCGCGAGCGCGACTTCCGCGTCGACCCGCGCCGGCGGCTCCTCGTGTGACGGGTACCAAGTGAGCACGAAGGGAACGCGCTCGCCTTCCTCCACCGTCACCTCCGAGATGGTCTGCATGTTCTCGCCGCGCGTCGGCGCCGGCGTGCGGAAGGAGAGCGCGTCCGGCCCGGCGACGGCCTGCCTCGCGTCGCCCAGATGCCGGACCCAGGGCACCACCTCGCCGTACCCGAAGCGGATGACGAGCTCGGAGCGTATGCGCACGGACCCTTCGACGCCCTCGACGATGCGCACGATGTCGGGTGCCCTGCCGCGGGGCGGCATGAAGTCGAAGACGCGGGCGACGCCGGCGGGCGTCTCCCACGTCGTCTCGAGCACGAGCGTGTCGTGGAGGTACCGGCGCGTCGGCGTCGCGTCGCCGACGGGCGCGAGCAGCCAGCGCCCGTGCTCCGGCCCGCCGAGCAGGGCTGCAAAGCACGCCATGGAGTCGAAGCGCGGGAAGCAGAGCCAGTCGACGGAGCCGCCGCGCTCGACGAGTGCCGCAGTCTGCAGGTCGCCGATCAATGCGTAGTCCTCGATCCGCGCCATCGCTACCGATTATCGATCTCGAGCCCGAGCGGCGGCCAGCGCTTCCGCACGGCGCGGTTGAACGCCTCCTCGTATTCCTCCGCAGCCGCTTCGTCGAGCGTGCTCGCGTACTGCCAGCGCATATCCGCGAGGGCCTCGGTCGCAGCCTCGACGACGTCGACGTAGTCGCCGTACCGCTCCTCCGCCTCATCGCGCTCGGCGCGGTCGTAGACACCCTTCGCGTCGCGCACCTCATCGAGCAGGCCGCGGGCCTCGTCCTCGGCGAACACGTCGAGCTGCCGGGCGACGACGTCGGTGAAGCGACCCCTGCGGAAGATCACGCGATCTCCTCGTAGAGCGCGAGGTGCGTCCGCGCCGCTGCGTCCCAGGTCAGCTCCTCGCGCGCACGGCGTGCGCCGGCGCGCGCGGCCTCGAGAGCGTCCGCGTCGTCGAGCAGCTCTCGGATCGCGGCGCCGAAGGCCTCGACGTCGCCTGCGGGGACGACGCGGCCGGCACCGAAGCGCGCCACCGGCTCCGCGACGCCGCCGACGTCGTACGCAACCGCAGGAACGCCTGCGCCGAGCGCACGCAGGAGCGCTCCGCTCTGGTCGAGCTCCGGCTTGTACGGGAAGACGGCGATCGTCGCCTCGCCGAGCGCCCGGTCGACCTCCGCCTGCGGCAGGTAGCCGAGCCGCCAATCCACGTCGACGCCGTGCGCCGCCGCGCGGTACGGCTCCATCGGCTCGAGCGGGTCGCCCGCGACGATGAGCCGCGCGTCGGCTCGCCGCGCGCCCTCGATCGCGTCGGCGAGGCCCTTGTACGGGCGGATGACGCCGAACGCGAGCGTCGTCCGCCCATCGTCACGGCGCTCCGGATCGCTCGGGAATACGGGGTGGGGGATGACACGCGCATCGACGCCGAGCGCCGCGAGCGTCTCGCGGCCGCGCTCGCTGTGCACGACGACGCGGTCGAACCGCCGCAGCAGGTCTCGCCACAACCCCTGCTTGCTCGCCGTTCGCCGCGGCAGCAGGTCATGCGCGGTGAACACGGATGGAACGTGCGGCCGGAAGAGCCGCCGGTCGAGCTCCGGCACGAGCCACTGAAGGTGCAGCACATCGCCGCGCCGCGCG